>NZ_RKRA01000001.1:3505839-3824552 GCF_003814705.1 Georgenia muralis
GTCGGGGTCAGCGGCGGGATGCGGTAGGAGACGTCGCCGAGCAGCTCGACCGCGTCCCCCGCGACGCCGAAGGCCACGACGGGGCCGTAGAGGTCGTCCTCCGTCCCCCGGACGACGCAGGCCACGCCGGGCGGTGCCATCGCCTGGACCTCGAAGGTGCTCGGCCGGCCCAGGACGTGCGCGGCCCGGGCCGACATGTGGACGAACGCCTCGCGCACGTCGTCGGCGTCCGCCAGGTCCAGGCGCACGCCGCCGAGGTCGGTGCGGTGGCGCAGGACGTCGTCGGCGACCTTGAGCGCCACCGGGTGACCGATCGCCGCGGCCGCCTCGACCGCGCCGTCGGCGTCCGTCACCGCGGTCGCGGGCAGCAGGGTGATGCCGTAGCAGCCGAGCAGTGCGGCCGCCGTCGCGGTCTCGACCCGGCGCCGCTCCCCGGGCACCACGCCCTCCAGGGCGCGGCCGATGACCCGGCGCGCCGCCGCGGGGTCGATCCCGGTCGGTGCCACGAGCTCCTCGCCGGCCCGCCGCCGCCACGCTGCGTGCTCCACGGCACCGACCAGGGCGGCGACGGCGTCCTCGACGGTCGTCGTGGACGGGACGGTCCGCCCCTCGGCGGTGAGCTCGGGAGTCAGGCCGTGGAGGCCGTGCACCGCCGCGACCCAGGTGCGTCCGTCCGCGGCGGCGGCCCGCGCCACGGCCTGGGCGACCTCGGGGTCGGTGCGTCCCAGCGGCGGGGAGTGTGCGACCACCACGGCGTCCCAGTCCGACCGTGCGGCGAGTGCGGCCAGCGCCTCCTCGTAGCGGTCCGGGCCGGCCAGCGGCGGCAGGACCACCGCCTCGCCGGCGACGCCGAGCCCCCCGGCTCGCAGCACCTCCCCGACGAGCCCGGCCAGAGCCGCGGAGGACGAGACGACCGCGGTCCGCGGCCCGGCGGGCAGCGGCTGGGCGAGGAGGAGGGCGGCGACGTCGAGCATCTCCCGGACCGAGGACGCGTGGACGACCCCGGCCTGGCGCAGCATCTCGGTGAGCACCCGCCGGGGCTGGCGCGAGGTGCGCACGGCGTGGCCGGGCGGGGTGGACTGACCGGTCTGCCCCGACACGACCGCCACGAGGGGCTTGGTCGAACTCAGGGCGCGCGCGACGCGCGAGAACTTGCGGGGGTTGCCGATCGACTCGAGGTACACGGCGCCCACCGCGGTGGGCTCGTGGGCCGACCAGAACTGCATCGTGTCGTTGCCCGAGACGTCCACCCGGTGCCCGGCCGAGAGGAAGGTGCTCACCGGCAGCCCGCGCCTGGCGGCGGTCGAGCGCAGGGCGAGCCCGGCCGAGGCGGACTGACCGAAGATCCCGACCCCCGGCCCGTCGGCGACGACGCCCTGCTCGGCCCAGAGCGAGGCGTTGTACCGCCCGGCCGGTCCCTGCCCCACGACGCCGTACGAGGCGGGGCCGACCACCCGGATGCCGGCCTCGCGCGTGCTGCGCAGCAGCTCGCGCTGGCGGGCCATGCCGGCAGGTCTCTGCTCCCCGAAGCCGTGGGACAGCACGACGAGGGCCCGCACGCCCAGGGCCTCGAGCGCCGGGACGGCCGCGACGACCTCCGCGGGCGGGCCGGCGGCGACGGCGAGGTCGACCGGGCCGGTCACCGACCCGAGGCTGCCGTGGACCGCGACGTCGGCGTCCGCCGGCGGCGGGGCGGCCAGGCCGACGAGGTCCAGGCCCCCGGTGAACGCGCCGGAGGTCCGCGCGCCGGCCAGCTCACGGGCGACCGCGCCGGCGAGGACCTGGCCCTCGCCGCCCGGGGGGCCGGCGGCGAGGACGAGGACGGACCCGGCCTGGAAGAGCCCGCGCATGCTCAGCGCCTCGGCGTGCCGCTCCCGCTCGGCCATGACCCGCCACGACCGCTCGGTCTCCTCGATGGAGAACTCGACCGAGATGACCCCGTCCTCGTAGTGCTGGGCGACCTCGTAGCCGGCGTCGGAGAAGACCCGGATCATCTTGGCGTTGCCCGGCAGCACGTCGGCGACGAAGCGGTCGACCCCCACCTCACGCGCCGCGGCGGCGAGGTGCTCGAGCAGCACCGAGCCCAGGCCCCGCCCGTGCTCGGTGTCGGCGACGTAGAACGCGACCTCGGCCGTCCCGGGCTCGACGACGTCGAAGCGGCCCACCGCGCGCAGGTCGTCGCCGTGGACGAGGACGAGGGCGACCCGGTCGTGGTGGTCGACGTGGGTGAAGCGGTGCAGGTCCCGCTCCCCCAGCCGCTCCATGGGTGCGAAGAACCGGTAGTAGACCGACTGGGCGGACTGGCCCAGGTGCATGCGCTGGAGGGCGTCGGCGTCCTCGGGGCGGATGGGGCGGATCTGCATCGTCGCGCCGTCGCGCAGGACCACGTCCGCCATCCAGCGCGACGGGTACGCGGCGGCGTCGGCGTCCATGCCTCCCGAGCGTAACGGTGCGCCCCGCCCGCGCGGGTGCACGCGATCGCCTCCGCCGTCGGCGACAATGGCCACCATGGCCCGGAAGACCCCGACGACCCCCTCAGAGCCCGTCGACGAGAAGATCGTCGACATCGACGTCTCCGCGGAGATGCAGGGCTCGTTCCTCGAGTACGCCTACTCGGTCATCTACTCCCGGGCGCTGCCCGACGCGCGCGACGGGCTCAAGCCCGTCCAGCGCCGGATCCTGTTCATGATGGACCAGATGGGGCTGCGGCCCGACCGCGGCCACGTGAAGTCCGCGCGCGTCGTCGGCGAGGTGATGGGCAAGCTCCACCCGCACGGCGACTCGGCCATCTACGACGCCATGGTGCGCATGGCCCAGCCGTTCGCGCTGCGGCTGCCCCTGGTGGACGGGCACGGCAACTTCGGCTCCCTCGACGACGGCCCCGCGGCCTCGCGCTACACCGAGGCCCGGCTCACCCCCGCCGCCCTGGCCATGACGGCGGACCTGGGCGAGGACGTCGTGGACTTCGTCCCCAACTACGACAACCAGCTCACCCAGCCGTCGGTCCTGCCCTCGGCCATCCCCAACCTCCTCGTCAACGGCGCCACCGGCATCGCGGTGGGCATGGCCACCAACATGCCCCCGCACAACCTCGTCGAGGTGGTCGCCGCGGCGCGCCACCTCGTGGACCACCCCGACGCCACGCTCGACGAGCTCGTCCGGCTCGTCCCCGGCCCGGACCTGCCCGAGGGCGGCAAGATCGTGGGTCTGGAGGGCGTGCGCGAGGCGTACGCCACCGGCCGGGGCAGCTTCCGCACCCGCGCCACCGCCCGGGTGGAGAACCTGAGCCCGCGCCGCAAGGGCATCGTCGTCACCGAGCTGCCGTACATGGTCGGGCCCGAGCGCGTGATCGAGAAGATCAAGGACGCCGTCCAGGCGCGCAAGCTCCAGGGCATCACCAACGTGCAGAACCTCACCGACCGCCATCACGGGCTGCGGCTGGTCATCGAGGTCAAGAACGCCTTCAACCCCGAGGCCGTGCTCGAGCAGCTCTACCGGCACACGCCGATGGAGGAGTCCTTCGGGATCAACAACGTCGCGCTGGTCGACGGCCAGCCGCGCACCCTCGGGCTGCGCGAGCTCCTGGAGGTCTTCGTCGGGCACCGCCTCACGGTGGTCCGCCGCCGTACGCGGTACCGCCTCGACCGGGCCACCGAGCGCGCGCACCTCGTCGAGGGCCTGCTCGTCGCCATCGCCGACATCGACGAGGTCATCGCGGTCATCCGCACCTCCGACGACGCCGACGCCGCCCGCACCCGCCTCATGAGCGTGTTCGACCTGTCCGAGGCGCAGGCCGACTTCATCCTCGCCCTGCGGCTGCGCCGCCTGACGAAGTTCTCCCGGCTCGAGCTCGAGGCCGAGCGGGACGAGCTGGCCCGCACGATCGAGCTCCTCCAGGAGATCCTCGGCTCCGAGGCGCGCCTGCGCCAGGTCGTCTCCGACGAGCTCGCCGACGTCGCCCGCCGGTTCGGCACCCCACGGCGCACGGTGCTCCTCGAGCACGCCGGCGGCCCGGCCACCCAGGCGGCGCCGGGGCGGGCGGGCACCCGGACGGCCGCCCTGCCGCTGGAGGTCGCCGACGAGCCGTGCTGGGTGCTCCTGTCCGGCACGGGCCTGCTCGCCCGCACGACCGAGCCCGACGCACCCGTGCGCACCGGGGGACGGTCCGCGCACGACGCGGTCACCCACGCCGTGCCGGCGACGGCGCGCGGGCACGTCGCGGTGGCGACCTCGACGGGACGGGTGGTGCGGCTGGAGGTCCTCGACGCCCCCACGATCCCCCCGACCGGGTCGGCACCGGGGCTCTCCGGGGGCGCCCCCGTCCGCGAGCTCCTGGGCCTGGGACGCGACGAGGAGGTGGTCGGGCTCGTCCGCCTCGACGCCGGTGCCCCGCCGCTCGTCCTCGCCACCGCCCAGGGGGTCGTCAAGCGGGTCGTGCCCGACCACCCCGGCAACAAGGACGCCTGGGAGGTCGTCGGCCTGCGCGAGGGCGACCGGGTCGTCGGCGCCGGGCACGCCGCCGAGGGCGACAAGCTCGTCCTCATCACCTCCGACGCCCAGCTGCTGCGCTTCGACGCCGCGGCGGTGCGGCCGCAGGGGCGCGGCGGCCAGGGCATGGCCGGGATCAAGCTGGCCGCCGGGGCGACGGTCGTCCACCTCGGTGTCGTCGACGCCGACCACGTCTCCTCCAGCGTCGTCGTCACCGTGGCGGGCGCGTCCGGGGCCCTGCCGGGCACCGTGGCCGGCAGCGCCAAGGTCACCCCGCTCGACCGCTACCCCGCCAAGGGCAGGGCCACCGGCGGCGTCCGCGCCCACCGCTTCGTCCGGGGCGAGGACTGCCTCCAGCTCGCCTGGGTGGGACCGGAGCCCGCCCGCGCCGTGGGCTCCGGGGGCCAGGCCGTGCCCCTGCCCGACCCCGACGAGCGCCGCGACGGCTCCGGGCAGCCCCTGCCCGTCCCGGTCGCCGCGATCGGCTGAGCCGGGGCGCCGTCAGGCTGCGGCGCCGCCCACATCAGATCTCGACGGTGTACATCGCCGAGGTGCGGGTGACCTCGTAGCCGAGCTTGGCGTACAGGCGCACCGCGCCGGTGAGGTTGTCGGTGTCGACGTCGAGGCCCGCGTACTGCATGCCGGAGTCCCGGTAGGCCCGCATCGCCTCGGTCATGAGGGCGGTGGCGACATGGCGCCCGCGCCACTCCCGCAGGACGCCGATGATCTCGGTGTACCCCTCCGTCCAGCCCAGGGCGGGCCAGTCCTGCTCGTAGCGGCCGGACATGAGGTACCCGGCCACCTGGGCGCGGTCGCTCGACCGGTCCAGGGCCACGAAGCTCCAGCCCGGGGCGAAGTGGGTGCGGCCCTGGCGCCAGGACTCGGGGGTGTGGGGCTGAGATCCCCAGTGGTCTCCGAACGCCCGGTTGTGGGCGCGGCGCACGGCGTCGTCGAGATCCGGGCTCCACGGCACCACGGCGAGGTGGCGGTCCAGGGGCACCTCGGGGATGGGCAGCGAGAGGTCGCGCCGCATCTCGGTGTACCACCGCCGGGGCTCGAACCCCCGTGCCTCGATCAGCCGGGTGAGGGCGTCCATGCCCTCGTCGACGTGGACGACGATGCGCGCCGGCGCCTCCTTGCCGGTCTCGACGAGCATCTGCCGGCCCCGGGCGACCTGCCAGTCCAGCACGGCCGAGCCAGCCCCCCGGTGGCGCCACAGCGGGTCGACCCCGCCGGAGCAGAACGCCCGCAGCAGCGACGTGTCACCGTGGCGCACCCGGACGAAGCCGAACGCGCGCAGCGACCCGGTGGCGTCCCAGCCACCCATCGCGCTCCAGGCGTGCCCGGAGTCGAAGTACTCGACGATCTCCTCGGCCGAGGTGCGGTAGGGCGGGTCGTCGGCGTCCTCGATGCGCCCCACGAGGTCGGTGAGGCCGCCGATGTCCACCGCGCCGAGCGGGCGCCACTCCAGGCCGGCGACCGCCGCCGGCGGCGGCACGACCGCGGGAGCCCCGGCGCGGACCGCGAGGGGCACCGTCGCGCTGCCGGGCGCCGCCACGCCGCCGGGAGCCGCCACGCCGCCGGTGGCCGCGGTGGTGCGGGGAGCCGCCGCGGTGCCGGGCACCACCGCGGCGCCGGGCACCGTCACGCTCTGGGACGGCGCACGGCTGTCCGGACGGGGTCGGGGGGCGGGCACGGCCCCGACGATACGTGGTGGCGCCCGGGACCGTCACCTCGGTGCCCGGGTGCCTGGTGCCCGGCCACCCGGTGTGCGAGCGGCGCCGACCACGGAGGCGCCGGGCGCCCGGGCGTCGGTAGGAGCCTCTGGGCCGGTGCGCCTCAGATCTCGATGGTGTAGAGGATCCGGGCGCCCTCGCGCCGGTACCCGAGCTCCTCGTAGAAGGCGCCCGCCCCGACGGGCTCGACCGTGTCGACGGTCAGGCCGGCGGTGGCGACGTCGTCCTCGGCGAGGGAGCGCAGCACCGCCGCGAGGAGGGCACGGGCGACGCCGCGGCCGCGGTGGTCGGTCCGGACACCGAGCAGCTCCGTCCAGCCCTCGGCCGCGCCCGTGCGTGGGTGGGGGCGCCGGCAGGTCATGGCGTAGCCGACGACGGCGCCGTCGGCGTCGAGGGCGACCTTGGACCAGGCCGGCTCCCGGGCCTCGAGCAGGCGGGTCCACGACCCGGCGGTCAGCGGCTCGGCGCCCCAGTGGTCGGCGAACGCGGCGTTGTGGACCTCACGGACGGCGTCGTCGAGGGCCGGGACGAGGTCACCGATCCGCAGGTCCGGCGGCGGTGGCGCCGCGGGCACCGGGTCGGCCACGGCGCGGCGCATCTCGTGGAAGGTGCGCTTGGCGCTGAACCCGGCCGCGACGTAGAGCCGGCGCCGGTCGGCGTGGTGCTCGTCGACGTACGCGGCGAGCCGCGCCGGGCCCTGCCCGCCACGGGCGGCGAGGAGCTGCCGCGCCCGCCCGTCCTGCCAGTCCAGCAGGGCGCGCCCGATGCCCCGACCTCGCCACTGGGGGGCGAGGGACGCCACGAGCACCGCCTGGTGCACCCGCCCGGCGCCGGGCGGGACGTCCACGACCGCGACCGCCTCGAGCTCGCCCGCGCGGGAGAACCCGCCGAGGGCGTCGCCCGTGCCCCGGCCGAGGGCGTCGCCCGTGCCCCGGCCGAGGGCGTCGACGACCGAGCCGGGGCCGAGGGCGTCGACGACCGAGCCGGGGCCGGTCCCGGAGACCGGGCGGTCGACCTCGGCGCAGCGTAGGGCCAGGTCGCGGACGGCGTCGAGGTCCGCCGCCGTGATCGTGCGCCAGCTCAGCCCCAGGTGGGCGGCCGGGAGCTCGGCCACCTCCGGCGCGCCCAGGCGGTCGGCGAGCGGTCGGTCAGGCATGACGACGATCCTAGGGGCGCTCAGGCGTCGATCCGGTCGGGGTCGACGTGATCTGCGCCGGCCACGATGAAGTCCTTGCGGGGGGCGACGTCGTTGCCCATGAGGAGCTCGAAGACCCGCTCGGCCTCGTGGAGGGCGGTCTCGTCGGCCATGGAGATCCGGCGCAGGGTGCGCCGGGACGGGTCCATGGTGGTCTCCGCGAGCTGGTGGGCGTCCATCTCGCCGAGACCCTTGTACCGCTGGATGGGCTCCTTGTAGCGCTTGCCGGTCCGCTCGAGCCGGCGCAGGAGCCCGGTGAGCTCGCTCTCGGCGTACGTGTAGACCACGTCCCCCTTGCGCCCGCCCGAGCCGGCGATCTCCACCCGGTGCAGGGGCGGCACCGCGGCGAAGACCCGGCCCGCCTCGACGAGGGGACGCATGTACCGGAAGAAGAGGGTGAGGAGCAGCGTGCGGATGTGGGCGCCGTCGACGTCGGCGTCCGTCATGAGGACGATCTTGCCGTAGCGCGCCTGGGACAGGTCGAAGGTGCGGCCGGACCCTGCGCCGATGACCTGGATGATCGAGGCGACCTCGGCGTTCTTGAGGATGTCCCCCGGCGAGGCCTTCTGGACGTTGAGGATCTTCCCGCGGATCGGCAGCAGGGCCTGGAAGTCGCTCGAGCGCGCCAGCTTGGCGGTGCCCAGCGCGGAGTCCCCCTCCACGATGAACAGCTCGGTGCGGTCGACCTCCTCGCTCCGGCAGTCGGCGAGCTTGGCCGGCAGCGTGGAGGTCTCCAGGGCGTTCTTGCGGCGGGAGATCTCCTTGTGCATGCGGGCCGAGACGCGCGCCCGCATCTCCCCCACGACCTTCTCCAGGAGGGCGGCGGCCTGGACCTTCTCGGCCCGCCGCGAGGAGGTGAGCAGCGCGGTGAGCTCGCGCTCGACGACCTTGGCCACGATGCCGCGCACGGGTGCGGTGCCGAGGACCTCCTTGGTCTGGCCCTCGAACTGCGGCTCGGGGAAGCGCACCGTGACGACGGCCGTCATGCCGGCCAGGACGTCGTCCTTCTCGATCTTGCCCTCCTTCGCGGTGACCTTGAGCCGCCGCGCGTTGGTCTCGATCTGCTTGCGCACGGTCTTGAGCAGACCCTGCTCGAACCCGGCCAGGTGCGAGCCGCCCTTGGGCGTGGCGATGATGTTGACGAAGGAGCGCACGGTCGTGTCGTAGCCGATCCCCCACCGCAGGGCGACCTCGACCTCGCAGCTGCGCTCGACGTCGACGGGGTGCAGGTGCCCGCGGTCGTCCAGCTGCTGGACGGTCTCGGCGAACGTCTCGGTGCCCGTCAGGCGCCACGTGTCCGTCACGGAGGCGTCCGGGGCGAGGAAGTCGGCGAAGTCGACCGCGCCGCCGTCGTGGCGGAAGACCTCCTCGGTGGGACCCGCCTCCCCCGGCGTGCCGGGCAGCCCCCGCAGGTCGCGCACCGTCAGGGTCAGGCCCGGGACGAGGAAGGAGGTCTGGCGTGCCCGGTCGAGGAGGTCGTCGTAGGAGAACGTCGCCGACGCGGGGAAGATCTGCCGGTCGGCCCAGTACCGCACACGGGTGCCGGTGCGGGTGCGGGGCACCTTGCCGGTGACGGCGAGCTCGGAGGCGTCCGTGAAGGGGCTGAACGGCGCGTCGGGCCCGCGGCCGGCGCTGTCGTCGTACACGCCGGGCTCGCCCCGGTGGAAGGTCATCCGGTGGGTCCTGCCGCCGCGGTCGACCTCGACGTCCAGGCGGGCCGACAGGGCGTTGACCACCGAGGCGCCGACGCCGTGCAGACCGCCGGAGGCGGCGTAGGACCCGCCGCCGAACTTGCCGCCGGCGTGGAGCTTGGTGAAGACCACCTCGACGCCGGACAGGCCCAGGGACGCCACGTTGTCCACCGGGATGCCGCGGCCGTCGTCGCGGACCTCCACCGAGGAGTCCGCGTGCAGGATGACCTCGATGGTCGTCGCGTGCCCCTCGAGGGACTCGTCGACGGCGTTGTCGATGATCTCCCACAGGCAGTGCATGAGGCCGCGCGAGTCGGTGGAGCCGATGTACATGCCGGGGCGCTTGCGCACCGCCTCGAGGCCCTCCAGGACGGAGAGGTGGCGGGCGGTGTAGCTGGACGCGGCGGTCATCGTGGCGGTGGACACCTGTCGATACTAGGTTTTCTCACGCCCCGGCCCGTGCACCGACCCACCGGTGGGCACCGTGCCGTGCCGCAGCGGGCAGTCCGGGGCACGCCCCGCGGCCGCCGGTGGGTGCCCGGTGGGACCCGCACCCGGTGCCCGTCCGACCGCGCCGGGACCTTCGGCCCTGGCGCCGGCGCTACGCCGGCAGCGTAAAGGGGACCACCCGCAGCATATTTCCAGGGTCGGGGTGGTTACATGCTGACATGAGCACCACGACGACAGAGCCCACGCTGACAGCCCAGGACCGTTGCGACGCCTGCGGTGCGCAGGCCTACGTCCGCGTCGAGCTCGACGCCGGCGAGCTCCTGTTCTGCGCCCACCACGCCCGCCGTCACTCCGAGGCCCTCTCGGGTGTGGCCAAGACCATCCACGACGAGACCGAGCGCCTGCACGCGGAACCCGGCGCCCAGCGCTGAGCGACGCCACGGCGGCCGCCATCCCCTCGGGGTGGCGGCCGCCGTCGTCTCCTCGGGCGGCCCGGTCCGGCTGCCGCGCGTGCCGCGGACGGACCCGACGTGCGCTCGGCGTGCCCGTCGGGTCCGCCGGTGGTTCCCTTCACCCATGAGCTCCCTGGAGAAGCACGCGCGGCAGGCCCGCGGTCACGTCCACGAGTCCGCCGAGTCGGGCTGGCTCCTCACCCTCGGACGGGTGGGGTTCGCCGCCATCGGCGTGGTGTGGTTCCTCCTGGGGTGGGTCGCCCTGCAGCTCGCCACGGGTGACGCCGGTGGCCAGGAGGCCAACCAGTCCGGTGCGCTGGCCCAGCTCGCCGGCACCACGGTCGGACGGGTGCTGCTGGTCGTCATGGCGCTCGGCCTGGTCGCGTACGGCCTGTGGCAGCTGGCCGCCGCCGTGTGGGGGTACCGGTACGAGGAGGGCACCGACCGCCTCAAGAAGCGGATCGGCTCGGCCGCCAAGGTCGTCGTCGCCGGGGTGCTCGTCGCGACCATCGCCGACCTGGTGCTCGACGGATCCCCGGACGACGGGACGGAGGAGTCACTCACCGCCTCGGCCCTGTCCAACCCGGGCGGGGTCGTGCTCGTCGTCGCGGTCGGCGCGGGCCTGCTCGGGCTCGGCGGCTACTGGGTGTACCGCGGCATCACCGCGAGCTTCCGCGAGAAGTTCGAGCCGGGGGTCGACGAGCGGCTCATCACCTTCGGCCGGGTGGGCCACGTGGGCCGCGGGGTCGCGGTCGGCGTCCTTGGCGTCATCGTCGCCCTGGCGGCCCTGCGCCGTGACCCCGAGCAGGCCGGCGGTATCGACGAGGCCCTCACCGCCATCTTCCGCCTGCCCTACGGCACGGTGCTCCTCGGCGCGGTGGCGCTCGGTCTCATGAGCTTCGGCGTCTACCAGGTGATGGGCGCCCGGCACGCGGTCGAGGGCTGAGGCCGGCGGCCGGGAGGGTCAGCGGAGCTCGCCGGGGAGCGGCCGCGTCGGGCTGACGAACGACGTCCCGCCACGGGTCGTGAGCCGCCACGGCGCGGTCCGTGCGCGTCGGGTGCGGAGCATCTCCTGCATGGGCACGCCCAGGCTGCGGGCGGCGAAGGCGTCGATGAGGCTGGGGTCGGTCACGGCTGGCTCCTGTGCTCGGTGGTGGCGGCGCCGTGCGGCGCGGTGGGGGTGGCTGCGGGGATGCTGCGGGGGAAGGCCCTGAGCTGCAGCTCGACAGGGCTCGTGCCGGGCTCGGTGCCGTCGCGGCCCTCGACCCGGTCGTGCCAGGCCTCGATGACCGCCTGGAGGTCGGCGACGAGCTCGGCGAGCTCGTCGGCGGTGGCCACGAAGGTGGTGGCCATCTCGACCGCTGCCCCGGCCCACGGGCCGGGCACGAGGTCCTGGCGTCGCATCTGCTGGTAGCGCGCCGCGGACTCGAACCGAAGCTTGAGCCACTCGTCGCCGAAGATGGCCAGGGCCGCACGGCCCGACGGCGTGCTGACGGCGTCGCGGGTGATGCGGGTCTCCCGCTCCGTGGCCCGCCAGAAGCGCTCACGGGCGGTACCGCGGTCGGGGACCTCCTCGATGAAGCCGTGCCGGGCGAGCTGGCGCAGGTGGTAGCTCGTCGCGCCGGAGGACTCCCCCAGGAGCTGGCCGAGCTGGCTCGCGGTCGCCGGGCCGGACATGAGGGCGTCCCACAGGCGTGTACGTAGCGGGTGGGCGAGTGCCTTGAGGGCGGCGACGTCGAGGACGTGCTCCTCGTGGCGGGTGCTGCTCATGAGTCGAGACTAGTTCTCCAAAGACACCTTTGCAAGCATTTCTTTGCAAGGTGGTATTCGCGCCCTCCGGCGGCACGGATTCGGGCCCTCCCGCGGCACGTCGTCATCACGCACGCCCTGGTCGCTCCGCGCCGGTCGCACGGCTCCGAGCTCAGGCCGCTCCGGACACAGCGACGCCCCTCCGCACGGGAGGCAGGGACCCGGGCTCGGCGCAGCCGCGCCGGACACAGCGACGCCGCCGCGATGGCTGGCGGCGGCGTCGACGATCGGTGCGTGGTGAGTTCGTCAGTCCAGGTAGTCGCGCAGCACCTGGGACCGGCTCGGGTGGCGCAGCTTCGACATCGTCTTGGACTCGATCTGGCGGATCCGCTCACGCGTGACGCCGTAGACCTTGCCGATCTCGTCCAGCGTCTTCGGCTGGCCGTCGGTCAGGCCGAAGCGCATCGAGACGACGCCGGCCTCCCGCTCGGAGAGGGTGTCGAGCACCGCGTGGAGCTGCTCCTGCAGGAGGGTGAAGCTCACCGCGTCGGCGGGGACGACCGCCTCGGAGTCCTCGATGAGGTCACCGAACTCGCTGTCGCCGTCCTCACCGAGCGGGGTGTGCAGCGAGATCGGCTCGCGGCCGTACTTCTGGACCTCGACGACCTTCTCGGGCGTCATGTCCAGCTCCTTGGCCAGCTCCTCCGGGGTGGGCTCGCGGCCCAGGTCCTGGAGCATCTGCCGCTGGACGCGGGCGAGCTTGTTGATGACCTCGACCATGTGCACGGGGATGCGGATGGTGCGGGCCTGGTCGGCCATGGCTCGGGTGATGGCCTGGCGGATCCACCACGTGGCGTACGTGGAGAACTTGTAGCCCTTGGTGTAGTCGAACTTCTCCACGGCGCGGATGAGGCCGAGGTTGCCCTCCTGGATGAGGTCCAGGAACAGCATGCCGCGACCGGTGTACCGCTTGGCCAGGGACACCACCAGGCGGAGGTTGGCCTCGAGGAGGTGGTTCTTGGCGAGGTGCCCGTCGTTGGCGATCCACTGCAGCTCGCGGCGCAGCTTCGGCGCGAGGGACTCCCCCTCGCTGGCGAGCTTCTCCTCGGCGAACAGGCCGGCCTCGATGCGCTTGGCGAGCTCGACCTCCTGCTCGGCGTTGAGGAGGGCGACCTTGCCGATCTGCTTGAGGTAGTCCTTGACCGGGTCCGCGGTCGCACCGGCGGTGACGACCTGCTGGACGGGCGCGTCGTCGTCGTCGTTGTCGGAGACGACGAAGCCGGACTCGTCGGGCTCGTCGTCCTCGGTTGCCGCGGCAGGCTCCGCCGGGGCGTCGGGCACGGCCTTGAGGGCGGTCTTCTTCGCGGTGGACCGGCCGGCAGCCGGCTTGGTGCCGGGAGCGGCCTTGGCGCGGGCGGGCGTCTTGGCGCCGGCGGCCTTGCGCACCGGCGTCTTCTTGGCGGGCGCTTCCTCCGCGGGGGCCTGGGTGGGCACCTCGGCCTGCTCGACCGAACCCTCGGCAGGGACGTCCGCAGCAGGCTTGGCGGCCCGGTGGGAGCGGGTGGTCTTGGAGGCAGACGTGGACGACACAGACACAGAGAACCTTTCGGCGGGGGTCGCGAGAGCCGACGATCGAGCGTGCCAGCCCTACAATTATAGCCTCAGCCGGGTCGGCGGGCCCGACAGTGGTGGGCGGGGCGCTGACGTGGGGCAGCGCCGCGGCAGCGCTGTGGTCTCAACGCCGCCGCGCCCCGAGGCATTCCACCGTCGGTGGTCAGCGCTGGGCGGTCCCGCCGATGCGGCCGCGACGGGCGCAGAGCCCACCCGGACGCGCCCCGACGGCGCTCAGGCGCCCTCGCCGGTCACGAGGGCGGCGTAGGTCTCCGCGTCGAGGAGGTCCTCCGGAACCGCGCCGACGCGCATGGTGTAGAGCCAGCCGTCGCCGAAGGGGTCGGTGTTGACCGTCTCCGGGGCGTCGACGGCGGCCTCGTTGTGGCCGAGGACCTCGCCGTCGGCCGGGGCCACGAGGTCCGAGACGGACTTGGTGGACTCGATCTCCCCGCAGCTCTCCCCCGCCGTGACCACGGTGCCCACCTCGGGCAGGTCCAGGTAGACCACGTCGCCGAGCGCCTGGGCGGCGTAGCTCGTGATGCCCACGCGGGCGACGTCGCCGTCGACGGTGATCCACTCGTGGTCAGGGGTGTACAGCCGGTCGCCGGGGTAGTCCATGGCGTGCTCCTTCGGGGGGACGAGGCAGGCCGGCACGGGGGCGCCGGGGTCGTGGAGGCTCGCTAGGCCGCGGCGCCGGCGGGCTTGACCGCGAGGACCGGGCACGGGGAGTCGAGGAGGATGCGCTGGGCGTTGGAGCCCAGGATGAGCTTGCCCACCGGCGATCGACGTCGCAGGCCGATGACGATGAGGTCGGCCCCGACCTCCTCGGCCACGGCGAGGATGTCCTCGGCGACGTCGCTGCCGCGGCGCAGCTGGCGCACCTCGTAGGCGAGGTCTGCCTCGTCGAGACGGTCGCGCACGGCGTCGGCCTCCGCCTCGAGCGCGGCGTGGTCACCGGCGTCGGTGCGACGCGAGAGCACGACGACGAGCCTGGTGTCGCGGCGCCGGGTCTCTGCCACGGCCGACGTCAGGGCGGCCTCGCCCTCCTTGGTCGACAGGAAGCCCACCACGATGGTCATCCAGCACCCCGTTCCCGTCCGCTCCGGCTCGTCGTGCCCGCGACGTTACCCGATACCCGGGCGCGACGGCTCACCCGATACCCGGGCGCGACGGCTCATCCGGACCGGTCGGCACCACGGCCGGCGGGACGCGCTCGGTGGGGCAGGCGGTCGCTCAGTGCTCGTGGCGTTGCGGGTACCACGGTGGCGGCACCGCGGCGTCGAGCGCCTCGCGCACCAGCACCGCCAGGCGGTGCCCCGGCTGCTCCTGCAGTGCCTGCCCGGCCAGGACGTCGGCGCGCGCACCTGCGGCGTCCCACCAGCACAGGTACGACAGCAGTCCGAGGGCCGGGGCCGCGGCGCCGTCCGGGGCGTGGGCCACGACGGCGCAGGCCAGACGGTCGGCGGCGACGATCGTGTCGCGTTCCGGGGGCGGCGCCACCGTGAGGACGAGGTCCACCGCGTCGACCGGGAGCAGGTCGCGGGCGACGACGTCGCCGCCGGCCAGCGTGGCGGCGAGGACGGCGTCACGCACGCGGGTGTCCTCCAGCGCCACGAGGAGGCGGCCCAGCGTGGCGTGCGCGGGAACCTCGCCGAGGGAGGAGTCCCACAGGTCGCAGTGCTCCTGCCGGAGGCGGCACAGCTCGGCCGACTCGGCCGGTGGTGGGCGGAACGCCGCGCCGACCGCACGGGCCGCGGCCACCCGGCGCCGCTCCTGCGCACCGGCCCTGGCGGCGGCCGCGCGCGCGGCGGTGTCCTGCGTGCGAACGACGGCGAGGTCCTCACGACACCGGACCGCGGCTCGGCCGTCGGCGACGAACGCGGCGCTGGCCACCGAGGTCTCGAGGTCGCGCAGCGGGCGCCCGCCGGCCGCGCAGCACCGGCACGGGTCGAGGTGGCCGAAGGCCTCGTGGCCCACGAACCAGGGACCGCGGAGCGACGCGGCCCAGGGCATCGCGTCGACCAGCGCCCGTCGGGCGTGGCGGACCCGCTCGTCGCGGGACACCCCGCGCCGGCTGGTGGCGAGGTAGACCACGGCGAAGACGTCGTACGCGCCGTCGGCAAGGAGGTGTCCGCCCAGGGTCGCCGCGAGGGCCGGGCCCGCTGCGGGGTGGCCGAGGTCGGCCAGGTCGCAGCGCACGACCAGGCCGACGAGGTCGCGACCGCTCGGGCCGCGGCACAGGCCCGCGAGGACGACGGAGTCGGCGGGGTGGAACCCGAGGCGGTAGGGCAGGTGCGCGACGAGGTCGCGGGGGTCGTCGACGGTCACGGTGGTCGTCATGAGGGCATCGCACCGTCACGGAGGCAGGGCGGGCGCAGGTCCTGTGGACCGGCACCTCCCCGGCGGTCTGTGGACGGACCAGCGACGAGCCGTGCCCGGCGGCACGTCGGCGGACCGGGCGGCCGGACCGTAGGGTCGGTCCATGCGCACCTCGACGCTGACGGACGTCCGCGACAACGTCTCGGCCCGAACGCTCGCCGCGCTCGGCGAGCACACCGCCCGCTTCGCGGAGGTGGGGGCACCCGTCGAGGAGTTCCTCCTCCCGGCACGCGAGCTGCTCTCGGGTGGCAAGCGGCTGCGCGCGCAGCTCTGCGCGGCGGGGTGGCTGGCGGCGGGGCACGAGCGGACGAGCGAGGCGGTCGTGCTCGCCGGGTCGGCCCTGGAGCTCTTCCAGGCGACGGCGCTGGTGCACGACGACGTCATGGACGGCTCGGCGACCCGGCGCGGTCTCCCGGCGGCGCACCGGAGGTTCGCCGGGCACCACACCACCAACGCCTGGCTGGGCGAGGCCGACTCCTACGGCACGGCCGCGGCCATCGTCCTGGGCGACCTCCTCCTGGCGCTCTCGGCGATGGAGCTCGAGCGGGCGCGTGAGCTGGTGCCGCCCGCAGCCGGACGGCGGGCGCGGGAGATCTACGACGTCATGACCGCCGAGGTGGCGCTGGGTCAGTACCTCGACATCCGCTCCCAGGACCTGCCCTGGCGCGACGACGGCGAGGAGCTCACGCGTGCCCTTCAGGTCGTGCGGCACAAGTCCGCCCGGTACTCCGTGGAGCACCCGCTCGTGCTCGGCGCGGCCCTGGGTGGCGGCGACGACGACCTGCTCGCGGCGCTGTCGGGGGTCGGGCTGCCCCTGGGTGAGGCCTTCCAGCTCCGCGACGACGAGCTCGGCGTGTTCGGCGACCCCGCGGTGACGGGCAAACCCGCGGGCGACGACCTGCGCGAGGGCAAGCGCACCGCGCTCGTCGCGCTCACCGCAGCGCGGGTCGACGCCACCGACCGGGCGGACCTCAGACGCCGGCTGGGCCGGGCGGACCTCGCTCCGGCCGAGGTCGGGCGTCTGCAGGACCTCATCGTCGCCAGCGGCGCCCTCGCCGAGCACGGTCGGCTGGTCGAGGAGCGACGCGAGGCGGCCCTGCGTGCGCTCGACGACGCGCACCTGCCGGGGCACGCCCGCGCCGCGGTCGCCGGGCTGGCCGAGGCGCTGACGCGGCGGGACGCCTGAGCCGTCCCCCTACCTCACAGGGCCAGCGTCTGCGCGACGCGACGGACCGCGTGGGTCCGGCGCTCCCGCAGCGCGCTGATGGGGGTGGTGCCGAGCTCGGCATCGGGGGTGAAGAGCCACCGGAACGCCTCCTGGTCGTCCATGCCGCCGTCCGCCAGCAGCATGAGCGTGCCCCGCAGGGCGGGCAGCGGTCCGGGCTCGTCCGACTCCTCGGGCAGGAGCAGGAACTCCCCCGGGATCGCGGCCGACCCGTTCGGGCCGTGCGGGACGGTCAGCAGCCGACGGTCCCGGACCAGGGCGCGGACGTCGCGCTGCCGGAGGCCGAGGATCTCGGCGACCTCGGGGACGGAGAGCCAGGTGGCGGGGTCCTGGGGCGTGTCACTCACCGCCCCAGCCTAGAGCCCGCTGGGACGAAGGGCTTGGCGGCGCACCACATCAGTCGCTACTGTCACAGCGTTAACACAAGTCACATCATCATCACCAGGCACATGGTCACGTCGGACGGCACCCACCCGGGGTCGGTACGCGGCCCCGGGTGAGACCGACGTTGGAGGATCGATGAAGGCCGAGCACCGTTCCCAGCCCTCGGCGCGGGCACACGCGGGACGGGCCGGCGTGGGCCTCGCCCTCGCCGCCACGACCGCCGTCGGGATGGCCGTCCCCGCGGCCGCCGCACCGGCACCTTCCGCGCGCCCTGCCCCGGCGCTCCACGGGGCTCTCGCGGCTCCGGTCCACGTCCAGCCGGCCGCGCCGGTGATGACCTACCGCGTGCAGGCCGGCGACACCGTCTCGCACATCGCCGCCCGCACGGGGTCCTCGGTGGGAGCCATCGTCGGGGCGAACGGCCTGGACGCCCGTGCGGTGATCCGCGTCGGCCAGATGCTGCGGATCCCGTCGGCTGCCGCCGCCGCCCCCACCGCCACGAAGCCGGCCGCCCCCGCGGCCGCGCCGGCCGCCACCACCCACACGGTCCGCAACGGCGAGTACCTCTCCGGCATCGCCCGGCAGTACGGCACGTCGGTCTCGGCACTGGTGAGCCTGAACTCCCTCGCCTCGCCCGACCGCATCTACGTCGGCCAGAAGCTACGCGTCGCCGGCGCGGCAGGCACCCCGACCCCCACGAAGCCGGCCGCCCCGGCCGCCGCGCCGGCCGCCACCACCCACACGGTCCGCAACGGCGAGTACCTCTCCGGCATCGCCCGGCAGTACGGCACGTCGGTCTCGGCACTGGTGAGCCTGAACTCCCTCGCCTCGCCCGACCGCATCTACGTCGGCCAGAAGCTACGCGTCGCCGGCGCGGCAGGCACCCCGACCCCCCCGAAGCCGGCCACCCCGACCCCCCCGAAGCCGGCCGCCCCGGCCGCCCCGGCCGCCACCACGCACACCGTCGTCGCGGGCGACACCGTCTCGGTCCTCGCCGCACGGTGGGGCACCACGGTCGCGGCCGTCGCTCAGGCCAACAAGCTCGGACCCGCCGCGACGATCTACGTCGGGCAGCGCCTGACGGTCCCGGCCAAGGCGTCCGCCGCCCCGGCACCCACCACCCAGCCGCTGGTGCCCAGCAGCTTCCTGGGCCGGACCTACCCCGAGGCCACCGTCGCCTCGGCCAACGCCAACAAGGCGACCCTGCTCGCCACCGGGGTCCCCTCCCGGGCCGAGATGCAGGCGCTCGTGGCCTCGGTCGCCCGTCAGATGGGTGTCGACCCGGCCCTCGCCCAGGCGCACGCCTTCCAGGAGTCGGGCTTCAACCACGCCTCGGTCTCCCCCGCCAACGCGCTGGGCACCATGCAGGTCATCCCGTCATCGGGCCGGTGGGCCTCGGACCTGGTAGGACGCCCGCTCAACCTGCTGGACCCGCTCGACAACGTCGTAGCCGGCGTGGCGATCATCCGCTACCACGTGCGCACGGCCCCCGACCTCGACACCGCGATCGCGTCGTACTACCAGGGCGCCGGGTCGGTGGCCCGCAACGGGCTCTACCCGGACACGAAGATGTACGTCGCGGCCGTGCGCGCCCTCATGAACCGGTTCTGAGGTCCGGGCCCGGCACGCCTGCCGGGCCCTGCGCCGCTGCCGGGTTAGGCTCGCGGCCGTGGACACCGCGACCCTCGACCCGATGATCGGCCGTCTGGTCGACGACCGGTACGAGGTCGGCGCTCGCATCGCTCGCGGGGGCATGGCCACGGTCTACCGGGCCGTGGACCGTCGTCTCGAGCGCACCGTCGCGCTGAAGGTGATGCACCCGCACCTCGCCGAGAGCCCGGACTTCGTGGCCCGGTTCCGCCGCGAGGCGCGGGCGGCCGCGCGCCTCACCCACCCGGGCGTGGTGGCCGTGCACGACCAGGGCACCACGGGCGAGGCGAGCTACCTCGTCATGGAGCTCGTCGAGGGACCGAACCTGCGCACGGTCCTGCGCCGCCGTGGCGCGTTGCCGCTCGGCGAGGCGCTCACGGTCGTCGACCACGTCCTCGACGCCCTGGCCTCGGCCCACCGTGCCGGGCTCGTCCACCGCGACATCAAGCCCGAGAACGTCCTGCTCACCCAGGACGGGCGACCCAAGGTCGCGGACTTCGGGCTCGCCCGCGCCGTCAGCGAGGCCACCGCGGCGACGACCGGCACGGTCCTGGGCACCGTCGCCTACCTCGCGCCCGAGATCGTGACCGAGGGCCGGGCGGACCAGCGCGCCGACGTCTACGCCGTCGGGGTCCTGCTCTACGAGCTCCTCACCGGCCGGCCGCCGTTCACCGGGGACGCCCCGATCCGCATTGCCTACCAGCACGTCACCGGCCGGGTGCCGGCCCCCTCCGCCCAGCTCTCGTGGCTGCCCGCCGAGGTCGACGAGCTCGTCGGGGCCCTGACCGCTCGGGAGCTCGACGAGCGCCCCGTCGACGCCGCGGCGGCCCTGGCGCTCGCGCGCCGGTGCGTCCACGACCTCGACCCCGCGGACCTCGTCCGGCGCGCCGACGTACCCCCCGCCGCCCAGCCGGGCAGCGAGGAGGCGCCCGACGCCCGCGGCACCGCCGCCGTCGACCTCCCCCGCCGGTACGGCACGGTCGCGCTGCCCATCGGTGCCCTCGCCGCTCGCGAGGAGGGTCCGGCCCGACGGGCGAGGGCCTGGCCGCGGGTGGTGGCCCTGCTGCTCGCCATCGCGCTGGTGGCGGGCGCGGGCGCCCTGTGGTGGTTCCGGGTCGGGCCCGGCGCCACCGTCCCCGTCCCGCAGGCGCAGGGACAGGCGGAGGACCTCGCCGTCGACGCCCTCCGCGACGCCGGCCTGGTTCCGGTGGTCACCCGCACCCACCACGACGACGTCGCCGCCGGGGCGGTCATCGACACCGACCCGGACGGTGGTAGCGAGGTCCGCCCCGACTCCGAGGTCGCCGTCCGGGTCTCGCTCGGGATCCTCACCGTGCCGGTGCCCGACGTGACCGGCCAGGACCGGGACGCCGCGGAGGACACCCTCGCCGTCGCCGGCCTGGCCGTGTCCGAGGTCCGGGAGGAGTTCGACGACACCGTGCCGGCCGGGGCGGTCATCTCCTCCTCCCCCGCCGCGGCGGAGGTCGTCGAGCACACCACCGGTGTGGTCCTCGTCGTCTCCGCCGGCCGGGAGCCGGTCGAGCTGCCCGACGTCACCGGTGCGTCGGCCGCCGACGCCGAGGCCGCCCTCACCGCCGCCGGCCTGGCCCTGGGAGGCACGACCGAGGAGTACTCCGACACGGTCGGCGCCGGTCTCGTGCTCGCCCAGTCGCCCGCGCCCGGCGAGGGCACGCTCTACCGCGGGGACACGGTCGACCTCGTCCTCTCCCGCGGACCGGAGCTGCTCGCGGTGCCCGAGGTGGTCGGCACCCAGGTGCGCGCCGCCCGGCAGACCCTCGTCGACGCCGGTTTCCAGGTGGAGGTCGAGGAGGTGCTCGGGGCCTTCTTCGGCACCGTCCGCGCCCAGGACCCCGAGGCCGGGTCGATGCTGCCCCGGGGCAGCGTCATCACCCTCACGGTCGTCTGACGGCCGTCACTCCTGGTAGGCGTAGCGCTCCTCGCGCCACGCGTCGCCGCGCAGGTGGTAGCCCCGCTCCTCCCAGAAGCCGCGCTCGACCTCGGTGAGGTAGTTCCACCCCCTGAGCCACTTGGGTCCCTTCCACGAGTACAGGTGGGGGACGATCAGCCGCATGGGCCCACCGCGCTCGTCCGGCAGGGGCTCGCCGTCGTGGTGCGTGGCCAGGAGGGCGCGGCCCGAGACGAGGTCCTCCAGGCGGACCGTGGCGGCGTAGCCGTACTCGGCGAACACGAGGACGTGCTCGACGTCGGGCCGGGGCGGGGCGAGCTCGACGACGTCGCGGGCGGCCACCCCGGCCCACCGCTCGTCGACGGCCGACCACCCGGTCGCGCAGTGCAGGTCGGCCACGACCGTGCGCCGGGGCAGCGCGGTGATCTCGGCGAAGCCGAAGGCGTGCTCGGCGCCGTCCGCGGTGGCGCCGCCGACCGTGAGGCGCCACCGCTCGGGCCGCCGCGCCGGCACCGGCCCGTAGTGCATGACGGGGGCGCGGGCGACCAGGTGCTGGCCGGGCGGGAGGAACCTGTCCGCGGGCAGACGCGGGCCCGGGTCGACCTCCATCCGGTCCGGCACGACCATTGTCCTCAGTGCCCGCGGATCATCTCGGCGACGTCGAAGGCCATCTCCAGGGACTGCTGGTGGTTCAGCCGCGGGTCGACGAGGGTCTCGTAGCGCCGGGCCAGCGCGGCGTCGTCGACCTCCTCGCTGCCGCCGAGGACCTCGGTGACGTCGTCGCCGGTGAGCTCGACGTGCAGACCGCCCGGGACCGTCCCCAGGGCCTTGTGGACCCCGAAGAACCCGTGCACCTCGTCCAGCACGGTGGACAGCTCGCGGGTCTTGTAGCCGGACGGGGAGGTGATGGTGTTGCCGTGCATGGGGTCGCACACCCACGTCACCGGCCGCCCGTCGGCGGTGACCCGCTCGACCAGCGCCGGCAGGGCGTCGCGGATCCTGCCGGCGCCCATGCGGGTGATGAAGGTCAGCCGGCCCGGCTCGCCGTCGGGGTTGAGCCGGTCCACGAGCGCCAGGGCGTCGTCACCCGTCGTCGTCGGGCCGAGCTTGACCCCGATGGGGTTGCGGACGCGCGAGAGCAGGTCCACGTGGGCGCCGTCGACCTGCCGGGTCCGCTCGCCGATCCACACGAAGTGGGCGGAGGTGTTGTACGGCGTCCCGGTGCGCGAGTCGATGCGGGTCATCGCCGACTCGTACTCCAGCAGCAGGGCCTCGTGCGAGGAGTAGAAGTCCACGGTGCGCAGGGCGTCGAAGTCGACGCCGCAGGCGGCCATGAACCGCATCGCGCGGTCGATCTCCGCGGCGAGGACCTCGTAGCGGGCGTAGGCGGGGTTGGAGGTGAAGCCGCGGTTCCAGTCGTGGACGAGTCGCAGGTCCGCGAAACCGCCGTAGGTGAAGGCGCGGATGAGGTTGATCGTCGTCGCCGAGCGCGTGTACGCCCCGACCAGGCGCTGCGGGTCGGGTGTGCGGTCCTGCGGGGTGAACGCGTGGCCGTTGACGGCGTCGCCGCGGTAGGCGGGCAGGGTGACCCCGTCGCGGGTCTCGAGGTCGGAGCTGCGGGGCTTGGCGTACTGGCCCGCCATCCGGCCCATCTTGATGACCGGCATGCTGGCGCCGTAGGTCAGGACGGCGGCCATCTGGAGGATGGTGCGGATCTTGTTGCGGATCCGGTCCGCCGTGGACTCGGCGAACGTCTCCGCGCAGTCCCCGCCCTGGAGGAGGAACGCCTCGCCCCGGGCGGCAGCGGCGAGGTGGCCCTTGAGGTTGTCCACCTCACCGGCGAAGACCAGCGGGGGCCGCTCGCGCAGCTCCGCCGTGGAGGCGTCCACCGCGGCCTGGTCCGGCCAGGCGGGCTGCTGCGCGGCCGGCAGGTCGCGCCAGTGCTGCAGACCCGCCAGGACTTCCTCGGATGCCTCGATGCTCACGCGCCCAGGATAGGTCTTCCCGGCACGTGAGACAGACGCCGTCCGGCACCCGGACGACGCCCGCCCCACCCCCGGCGGCGCGGGTCAGTGCGCCGCGGGGGCCGCGGCCTCGACCGTCTGGCCGATCCCGGCCATGAGGTCCCCGAACCACGCCTGGCTGACGTCGAACGCCTTGCCGCCGGCGATGCGCGGGAACGGGACCGCCTTGAGCCGGTCGCCGTCCTCCTCGTCGTGCCCGATGACGCCGGACTCCCCGCGCAGCGCGCACTCCACGGCCAGGTCCGTCATGGACTGGATGAGGCGCAGGTCCTCGGCGTTCGCGCGGGCCGAGCGCGAGAAGTAGCCGCTCTTCTGCACCATGACCTTCTCGGCGCCGATCCGCTCCGCGAACTGCTGGGCGAACCAGCGGCCCGGGTTGATGGTGTCGAGCTTGACGTGGCCGAACGGGTCGCGCTGGACCTCCTCGCCCTTGGCCTCGAGCTCGGCGACGATCTCGGGGACGCCGGCCCCCTCGGACAGGAAGATGTTGACGTTGCCCTGGGCGTCCATGATGGCCCGGAGCCGGTCCGCCTCACCGTCGATGTCGAGGTGCATCTCGGGCAGGAACACCGCGTGGATGTCCCACCGCTCACGGCTCAGGCCGATGCTGGGGACCCACTCCTGCGTGTCGAGCCACGCGCGGTAGGACCTCGCGGCCGCGGCCGTCAGCCACCCGCAGTGCCGGCCCATGACCTCGTGGACGATGAGCATGCGGGGGTTGACGCGGTGCTCGCCGATGACGTTCTGCGCGAACTCCGCCGCCTCCTCGGCCGCGGTCCAGGCGCCCAGCGACTGGCGGATGGGCACGATGTCGTTGTCGATCGTCTTGGGCAGCCCGACGACCGTGAGGTGGTAGTCGTGCTCCTCGAGGTAGGCGGCCAGGTCGGCGGCGGTGGTGTTGGTGTCGTCACCGCCGATCGTGTGCAGGACGTCGATGCCGTCCTCGCGCAGGCGCTCCGCGGCGACCTCCAGCGGGTTCTGGCCCTCGCGGACCAGGCCACGCTCGACGAGGTCCTTGGCGTTGGTCAGCTTCACGCGGGAGTTGCCGATGGGGCTGCCGCCGAACCGGTGCAGGACGCCCGCGTGCTTGCGCGCCTCGGCGTCGACGGCGACCTTCGTGCCCGTGAGCAGGCCGTGGTAGCCGTGCTGGTAGGCGACGATCTCGACGTCGGGGGCGATCTCGGTGTACCGCTCGATCAGCCCGCCGACGGCGGAGGAGAGGCAGGGGGCGAAGCCGCCGGCAGTGAGCAGCGCGACGCGTCGGACCGTCATCGAGAACCTTCCGTCTGTCCGGGCCCGCGACGGACGCCGCCGGGCCGGGCCGCCGCGGTCGCGGACGGACCCGGAACCATCCTAGGGGGGCGTCGTGGGGCGGCCCCGGGTCCTCGGGCGCCCGTCACCAGCGGCGGGCGGGGTGCCGGTGGCCGGTGGCGGCGATCTAGAGTGCAGGCATGGCCGGACCGAACCGCGAGGGCGAGCCCCCCGGCGAGCCCCGGGAGCTCGACGACGCCGCCGTCGCCGCGCGGTGGGCGGAGCTGACCGCCTCCCTCGGTGAGCTGGCCGTCCCGCCGCCCGAGCACCCCACGCCCGGCGAGCCCGGGCCCGACCGTCCGGGACCCGGCGCCGTCCCCGGCGACGAGCGCCCCGCCCGCCCCGCGGACCTGCCGGGTGCTCGCGTGGTGCGACCCGCGGCGCCGGGTCCGCGCGACTACGTCCCGGACGAGGACGAGGACGAGGGCTACGAGCCGCCCGAGCCCGAACCCCTCACCCACGCCGATCCGGCCGTGACCCTGGGCTGGGTCGCCACGATCGGTGCCGTCATGCTGGGGGTCGTCCTCTCCGTCGTGTGGCGCCCGGTCCCCGACGGGGTGCTCGGGGCCCTGGCGCTCGTCCTGGCCGGCGGTGTCGGGCTGCTCCTGTGGCGCATGCCCGCCCGCCGCGACCGCGACGACCGCTCCGACGGGGCCGTCGTCTAGGGACTCAGTTCCGGGCGAGGTCCGCCGCGCCGACGATGCCTGCCTCGTTCTCCAGCTCGGCGAGCTCGATCGTCAGCTCCCCGCGGTAGCCCCGGGCGGACAGGTGCCGGGCGAAGGAGGCGCGGATCGGCTCGAGGAGGAGGTCCCCCGCCGCCGCCACCCCGCCGCCCACGACGGCCATCTCGGGGTCGACCGCGGCCGCGAGGTCGGCGATGCCCACCCCGAGCCAGAATCCCAGCTGGGCGAAGAGCTCGATGGCGAGGGGGTCCCCGGCCTGGGCGGCCGCGGTGACGTGCGGCCCCTGGATCTTCTTGTCCCCGGCGAGCTCGAGCAGCGCACCGGCCCGGTCCGGGTACGCCACCGCCGCCGCACGGGCCGAGCGGGTCAGGGCCCGCCCGGAGCCGTACATCTCCCAGCAGCCCTCATGGCCGCAGCCGCAGTAGTGCCCGCCCGGGACGACCTGCATGTGGCCGATCTCGCCGGCGGCGCCGTGCGCGCCGCGCAGCAGCCGGCCACCCAGGACGAGGGCCCCACCCAGGCCGGTGCCGACCGTGAGCATGACCATGTCCTCGACCGCACGGGCCCGGCCGAAGCGGAACTCCGCCCAGCCGGCGGCGTTGGCGTCGTTCTCCACCACGATCGGCAGGTCGATGCCGGCGGCGAGGCGCTCGCGCAGCGGGTGGTCGCGCCAGGCGATGTTGGGGGCGAAGAGCACCGCGTCGCGGCGCGGGCTGACGAACCCGGCGGCCGCCACGCCGACGGCGCCGACCGTGTGGGTCCGTCGCAGCTGCGCGACGGCGGAGATGACGGCCGCCTCGATCGCGCCGGGGTTGTCCGGGTCGGTGTCCAGCCGGACCTGCGAGAGCACCGTCCCGGCCTCGTCGACCACGCCAGCAGCGATCTTGGTGCCGCCGATGTCCACGCCGATGGCGTCCATGCCGTCCGTCCTTCCGTCGAGTGTCCGGGGTCCATGGTGAGGGGTCACGGGCCACGGGGCCCACAGGTCCGCCCCTCGGCGCGCCGGACGAGGGAGGTGTCACCTCCGGCCGGCACCACTAGGGTGGCGGCACGGGATCCCCGCCCCCCTGCCGATGGAGACAGCATGGACGAGTTCGCCACCCCTCGCGCCGTCGAGGTCGACCCCTCACGGAGCATCACCGACTATCTCCTCGACCACGCTCGGGAGACCCCGACGAAGGTCCTGTACGAGGAGAAGGTGGGCGACACGTGGGTCCGCCGGGACGCCGCCTGGACCCTCGCCCGGGTGGAGGCGGTCGCCAAGGGGCTCATCGCCGCCGGCGTCGGCCCCGGTGACCGCGTGGGCATCATGTCGCGCACCCGCCTGGAGTGGACGCTCATGGACCTGGCGGCCTGGCACGCCGGCGCCGTCCCCGTGCCGGTGTACGAGTCCAGCTCGGCCTCCCAGGCGCAGTGGATCCTCGCCGACTCCGACGCCGCGGTCGTCGTCGTCGAGACGGCGGCCAACGCCGCCACGGTCGAGGAGGCGCGAGCCGTCGAGGGCGGCCTGCCGAACCTGCGCGAGGTGCTCACGATCGACGCGGGCGCTCTCGACACCCTCGCCGAGCGGGGCGCGCAGGTCAGCGACGAGGACCTGGCCGCACGGCACGCCGCCGTCGGTCTGGCCGACCTCGCCACGATCATCTACACCTCCGGCACCACCGGGCGCCCCAAGGGGGCCGAGCTCACCCACGGCAACTTCGTCGAGCTCTCCCTCGAGGCCATCCGCGAGCTCCACGTCGTCTTCGACCCGCCCGAGGCGCGGTCGCTGCTGTTCATCCCGCTGGCGCACGTCTTCGCGCGCTTCGTCGAGGTCCTCGTCCTGCTCTCGGGGCGCACGCTCGGCCACACCCCCGACACCAAGCAGGCGGTCGCGGACTTCGCCACCTTCCACCCCACGTTCATCCTCTCCGTCCCCCGGGTGTGGGAGCGGGTCTACAACGGCGTGGAGGCCCGCACCGGCGGCGGCCTCAAGACGAAGATCTTCCGCTGGGCGGCCAAGGTCGCCATCGTCTACTCCCGCGCGCTCGACACCGCGTCGGGGCCCTCCGCTGCGCTGAAGGCCCAGCACCGGCTCGCGGACAAGCTCGTGCTGTCCAAGATCCGCCACGCCCTCGGCGGCCAGGCGCAGTACGCCGTCTCGGGCGGGGCAGCCCTCGGCGAGCGGCTCGGCCACTTCTACCGCGGCGTCGGCCTCATCGTCCTGGAGGGCTACGGCCTCACGGAGACCACGGCCCCGACCAACGTCAACCGTCCCGAGCGCATCAAGATCGGCACGGTCGGCCCGCCGCTGCCCGGCACCGCGATCCGCATCGCCCCCGACGGGGAGATCCTCGCCAAGGGCATCCCGATCTTCCGCGGGTACCACAACAACCCCGAGGCCACGGCCGAGGCGTTCGAGGACGGCTGGTTCCGCACCGGCGACCTCGGCTCCCTCGACGAGGACGGCTACCTGCGCATCACCGGGCGCAAGAAGGAGATCATCGTCACCGCCGGCGGCAAGAACGTGGCCCCGGCCCCGCTCGAGGACGCCATCCGCGCCCACCCGCTCGTCTCGCAGTGCGTCGTCGTCGGGGACCAGCAGCCCTTCATCGGCGCGCTCATGACGATCGACGCGGAGATGCTGCCGGGTTGGCTCGCCAACCACGGCAAGGACGCGATGACCGTCACCGAGGCGGCGCAGGACCCGTTCGTGCGCGAGCACCTGCAGATGGCCGTCGACCGGGCCAACCACAAGGTCTCCCGGGCCGAGTCGATCCGGGCCTTCCACGTGCTCGACGACGACTTCACGGTCGAGAACGGCTACCTGACGCCGTCGCTGAAGGTCAAGCGCAACCTCGTCCTCGCCGACTTCGCCGACGTCGTGGAGAAGTTCTACGCCGACGCGGCGGCGACCCGGGCCGCCGGCCGGTCCGAGAGCTGACCGCACGGCGCTAACGTGCGAGGGGGTCACCACCGGCGAGGTGGTGACCCCCCCTCGTCGTCGTCGGCGTGGGACGGCGCCGGTGATGCTCCTATTGGTTGTCAAGCTGCTTGGAGCCATTGGCGGTAGGCGCGGGCGAGGTCGTCGTCGCGGCGGGTGCCGCGTTCGATGGTGGAGATGTGCATGGGCCAGACGCCGAAGTGGGCGGCGGCCTGGGTCAGGGTGATGTTCTTGGCCTGTCGGGCGGGGCGCAAGTCCGCGGTCGCGGGGGCCGTGACGACTCGGGTGAGGTACTTGAACATCTCCCGGGCGAGGGCACGTTTGAGGGTGCGGAGGATCTCTTTGCTCGAGCGGCCTCTGGCGCGTTGTCGCTGAACGTAGGCGCGGGTGGTGGGGTCGCTGGACATGCGGACCAGGGCGACGCGGTGCAGGGCGTTGTTCGCGGCGCGGTCCCCTCCCCGGGAGAGCCGGTAGCGGCGGGTCTTGCCCGAGGAAGCGGGCACCGGTGCGGTGCCGCACAGTGCGGCGAAGGAGGCCTCGTTGCTGAGCCGGTCGGGGTTCGCGCCGGCGGTGATGAGCAGCTGGGCAGCGGTGTCTGGGCCGACGCCGTGGGCGGCGAGCAGACCGGGGTTCATGGACTCCACGACGGTACGGATGTCGCGCTCGAGGTCAGCGGCCTGACTAGTGAGGAACTCGTGTCGTGCGGCGAGGTCCTTCAACGCGCGCATGATGGCCGCGCCGACTGGGTCGTAGCGGGTGGTGCGGCTTCGGGACAGTGCGGTGACCAGCTTGGTGTTGGTCATGGAACGGTACTTCTGCCGGATCGAGTCCGGTGCGGTGACCAGGACTTGGTGGATCTGGTGGATCGTCGCCGTGCGTGCCTTGACCGCGGAGCGGCGGGCCAGGTGCAGGGCGCGCAGGCCGAGGATCTTCTCGTCCTTGGGTGGCGAGGTCGCCCGGCCGGAGAGCACCGCACGGGCGGCGTGATAGGCATCGATGGGGTCGGACTTGCCCTGGCGGCGGCGGACGGTCTTGTCGGGGCGCAGCACCTCTCGGACCTCGAGCCCGCCGGCGGCACATGCCCGGGCGATCCCGGCCCCGTAGGAGCTGGTGCCCTCGATGCCGACCCGCTCGATCGCGCCGTGGCTGTTCAGGAAGTCGTACGCCGCCCGGTAGCCCGCCGGAGTGGTCGCGAACTCGGCGTCGGCGATCTCCCGCCCCAGCACGCTCACGACAGCCACATGGATGGTCTCGGCGTGGGTGTCGATGCCTCCGATGACCTCCTCGGCCCCGTCGTCACGGTCGTCATCTCCTGGTGCCGCTGTCATGCTGGAACCGCCCTTTCGCTGGAGTCGATGGGGTCGACGCCGGTCGGGACGGTCAGACAGGACACTGGTGAGGAACTGCCAAGCTCTTATCAGGTCATGACCGGCCCGGCCGGTGCCATGCCCGAGGGGCCGGACAGATCAACTGGAAGGCAACCCAGCAGGGCGCCAGTCAGTAGGCGGGTCACGACCCCTCGGAACACGCTTCCTATCATCAGTGTCGGTGGTCGGCCCTAGCGTGACGGTCCATGGCAGCCACCCTCCTCGACGTCGCCCCGGGCGGCCGTCTCACGCTGGACGGGACCACGCGCAACGCCGCCGGTACGGGGGTGCCCGTCCAGCTCGGCCTGGACGAGCTGGGCACGGCGCTGCACGAGGTGACCTTCGTCGTCGTCGACCTGGAGACGACGGGCGGCTCACCCACGGGCTCCGAGATCACCGAGATCGGTGCGGTGAAGGTCCGGGGCGGGGAGGTCCTCGGCGAGTTCCAGACGCTCGTCAACCCCGGTGTGGCGGTCCCGCCCATGATCACCGTCCTCACCGGGATCACCACGGCGATGGTCATGGCGGCGCCGCCGGTCACCGAGGTGCTGCCGGCCTTCCTCGAGTTCGCGGGCCTGGACCGGGGATCGGTCCTGGTCGCGCACAACGCCCGCTTCGACGTCGGGTTCCTCCGGCACGCGACCGAGCGCATGGGCCTGCCCTGGCCCCGGCCCGAGGTGGTGGACACCGTCGCCCTGGCGCGCCGGGTCGTCACCCGGGACGAGGCGCCCAACCACAAGCTGTCCACCCTGGCCGGGCTGTTCGCGACCGCGGTGACGCCCGACCACCGCGCGCTGCACGACGCACGCGCCACCGTCGACGTCCTCCATGCGCTCCTCGGGCGCCTCGCGCCGCTGGGGGTCACCCACCTCGAGGACCTGCGCACCGCCGCCGACCCGGTGCCCTCCGGGCGCCGGCGCAAGGCCGGCATGGCCGACGGGCTGCCGTCGGGCCCCGGGGTCTACCAGTTCCTCGGTCCGCGGGGCGAGGTCCTCTACGTCGGGACGGCGGTGGACCTGCGCCGGCGCGTGCGCCAGTACTTCACCGCCGCCGAGAAGCGGGCCCGCATCGGGGAGATGCTCGACATCGCCACCGCGGTGCGCCCGATCCCCTGCGCGACGGCGCTCGAGGCGCAGGTGCGCGAGCTGCGCCTCATCGCCGAGCTCGACCCGCCCTACAACCGCCGGTCCCGCCGGCCCGACCGCCGCCCGTGGCTGCGCCTGACGGACGAGGCCTTCCCCCGGCTCAGCGTCGTGCGCAGGCTCCCCGCCGCCGAGCTCGGCTCCGCGATCGGCCCCTTCCACTCGCGCGGGGCCGCCACCGCCGCGCTGGAGGCGCTGCAGGAGGCGGTGGCGCTGCGGCGCTGCTCGCCGCGCCTGCCGGTGCGTCCGTCCCCCACCGCGGCGGCGTGCGCCCTGGCGGAGATGGGCCGGTGCGGGGCACCGTGCACCGGGGGTCAGGACCGTGCGGCCTACGAGGTCGCGCTCGCGCCGGCCCGGGGCGCCCTCGGCACCGAGCTGGACCCGGTGGTCGAGGTGCTGCGCGCTCGTCTCTCCGCCCTCGCGGCCCAGCAGCGCTACGAGGAGGCCGCCACCGAGCGGGACCGGCTGCGCGCGCTCGTCCAGGGTGCGCGGCGCGCCCAACGGCTGCGCCCCCTGGTCACGACGCCGGAGCTCCTCGCGGCCCGGCGGGCCGACGACGGCGGGTGGGAGCTCGTCCTGGTGCGCTACGGCCGGCTCGCGGGCGCGGCGGTCAGCCCCGCCCGCACCGACCCCACGCCGGTGATGGACGCGCTGCGAGCCACCGCCGAGGAGGTCGCCGCTCCCGACCACGCGTGCGGGGCGGCGCCGGTGGAGGAGACCGAGCTCCTCGCGGGCTGGCTCGAGCAGGACGGGGTGCGGCTCGTGGAGGTGGCCGAGGGCGGTCTGCCGCTGGCGTGGCCGGTGCGCGGGGCGGCACGACACGTGGTGCCCGGCAGGCCATGATGGGCGTGCGCCCCGGCGGAGCCCGCGGGCGTGCGTCCCGCTCCGGTGGGACGGCCCGCCAGTCCCCGGAGGAGCCCCCATGCTGACCGCCATCGTCCTCATCGACGCCGACGCCGCCCGGATCCCGGAGGTCGCCCAGGAGGTGGCCGAGCTCGACGGCATCAGCGAGGTCTACTCGGTCACGGGCGACATCGACCTCATCGCGATCGCCCGCGTCCGCGAGCACGAGGACCTGGCCTCGGTGGTAGCCGACCGCCTCGGCAAGGTCGAGGGCGTCGTGCGGACCCAGACCTACATCGCGTTCCAGGCGTACTCCCGCCACGACCTCGAGCAGGCCTTCCATATCGGCCTGGACTGAGGCCCGGTCAGCGGGTGGCCGCCACCCAGCGGGTGAGCAGGTCGCCCGCGGCACCGGAGTCGACCGCCCGCGCCCCGTGCTCGATGCCGGCGCGCAGGCGGTCGATCAGCGTGCCCGCGCCCGGCTCGGTGCCCGGCAGGTCGCCCTTGGCGACCAGCGCCGCGGCGGCGTTGAGCAGCACGGCGTCCCGGACCGGTCCCGGCTGCCCGCCCAGGACGGTGCGGGCGACACCGGCGTTGTACGCGGCATCGGCTCCGCGCAGGTCCGCCACGGTGGTCGCGGCCATCCCGAGCTCGGCGGCGGCGTCCAGGGTCGTGGCGACGACCTCGCCGTCGCGCACCTCCCAGATCTCGTTGACCGCGGTGGTGGACAGCTCGTCGAGGCCGTTGCGCCCGCGGAACACCAGAGCGTCGGTACCGCGGGCCGCGAGGACCCCCGCCACCAGCGGCGCGGTGCGCGCGTCAGCCACGCCGATCGCCGCGGCGCGGGGCCGGGCGGGGTTGGTCAGGGGACCCAGGACGTTGAACGCCGTCCCGACGGCGAGCTCGCGGCGGGTCGGCGCGGCGTGCCGCATCGACGGGTGGAAGAGGTTGGCGAAGCAGAAGGTGATGCCCACCTCGCGGAAGACCCGCTCGACGCCGCGGACGTCGAGGTTGAGGTCGACCCCCAGCGCCTCGAGGACGTCGGCCGAGCCCGACGACGAGCTGGAGGCGCGGTTGCCGTGCTTGACCACGCGGATGCCGGCGGCCGCGACGACCAGGGATGCCATCGTCGAGATGTTGACCGTGTGCATCCGGTCGCCACCGGTGCCCACGATGTCGACGACGTCGTCCGACACCTCGATCGGCGTCGCGTGCTCGAGCATCGCGTCGGCGAGGCCGCGCAGCTCCTCGACCGTCTCGCCCTTCGTCGCCAGTCCCACGAGGAACGCGGCGAGCACGGCGGGGGCGGTCTCCCCCGACATCACCCGGTCCATCGCCCACGCGGTGTCCGCGGCCGTGAGGTCCTCCCGGCCGATCAGCCGGGCGACGAGCTCGGGCCACGTGCGAGCACCGGGTTCGCTCACGGCGCCGCGGTCGCGCGCAGCAGCCCCGCGACCGCCTCCTGCAGCTCGATGGGGTCCAGGGGTGCCGCGACGATGGCGTCGGCCTCCGCCCACGTCGCCAGCCAGGCGTCCTGAGGGCGACCGGTGAGGATGAGGACGGGCGGGCAGTTGTAGATCTCGTCCTTGAGCTGCCGGGCGATAGCCATGCCGCCGACCTTGGCGGCCTCACCGTCGAGGACCAGGACCGCGAAGGAGCCCTGCTCGACCTTGTTCACCACGCCGGCGTGGGTGGCGGACTCGGTCCACCGCACGCGCGGCAGGCCCTTGGCGGGCCGGCGCCCGACCGACTCGATCACCGCGCGCCGGGTGTCGGCGTCGTCGCTGTAGACGAGCAGGTCCACGGTGCGCTCGTCGTTCGCCGACGGGTCGGAGCCTGTCTCCGTGCTGGTCATCGTCGTCCTCTCAGGCGTGTGGGCGGTCGTGGTCGAGCCGGCCGCTCCAGGGCTGGGGAGCCGCGGGCGGGCCCCCGCCCATGCTAGTGCGCGGCCGGCGGCCGGTCCGTCCCTGCTCGCCGGCGCCACCGTCGATCCGGGCATACCGGGACGGAGCGGTCCGCGCCCCCACCGGGACCTTCGTCATGGCCCGGCGATATTTCGGCGGAACTAGGCTACTTCTGGCGATCTCCGCGACTCACCACCGGGCAATGTGGGCACGATTGGCCCGACCTGAGCCATAATGACGCCGTGTCGTCAACAACCGCTGCCCCCACGGCTCACGTGCAGGTGACAAGGCCGAACACCCTGTCGGTCGGCGTCATCGTCTGGCTCTCGAGCGAGCTGATGTTCTTCGCCGGGCTGTTCGCCATGTACTTCACCCATCGCTCGGTCGCCGGGCCGGAGGTGTGGGCGGCCGAGTCGAGCGCGCTGAACTTCCCGTTCGCGCTGGGGAACACCCTCATCCTCGTGCTCAGCTCGGTGACCTGCCAGATGGGCGTGTTCGCGGCGGAGCGCTTCCAGCAGTCCCGGACGGGGTCCCTGCTCAACCCCCTCCGATGGGGCATGAACGAGTGGTACACACTCACCTTCATCATGGGTGCGATCTTCGTGGCAGGTCAGGTCACGGAGTACGCCGAGCTCATCCAGCACGGCACGAAGATCTCGACGAGCTCGTACGGGTCGGTCTTCTACATCACCACGGGCTTCCACGCGCTGCACGTCATCGGTGGCCTCATCGCGTTCCTCTTCGTCCTCGGCCGGTCCTTCACCGCCCGGCGGTTCGGGCACCTCGAGGCCGGCAGCGCCGTCGTGACGTCCTACTACTGGCACTTCGTGGACGTCGTCTGGATCGCGCTGTTCTTCGTCATCTACATCCTGCGTTAGCCCCGGCCCGCAGACCGACCACCTGCCCATCAACGACCCGAACGAGGACGACCATCGTGAAGGCATTCGCCGCCAGCAGAAGAAGCCGGTTCGCACCGGCGGTGCTCGTGCTGCTCGCCCTGCTCCTGACCGGAGCCATGTACGCCGTGCTGGCCCCGCGCACCGCCACCGCGTCGCCGGCCGCCGCCAGTGCCCAGACCGTCGGGGCCGGGCAACAGCTGTTCCGGGCCAACTGCGCCACCTGCCACGGCCTGAACGCACAGGGCACGGACCTCGCTCCCTCCCTCGTGGGCGTGGGAGCCGCGTCGGTGGACTTCCAGATGGCCACCGGGCGCATGCCGATGTCGAACAACTCCCCGCAGGCGGAGGCCAAGAAGCCGCAGTTCACGCCGGACCAGATCGCCCTCGTCGCGTCGTACGTCGCGTCCCTGGCCCCGGGGCCGGCCGTGCCCACCGCCGAGCAGGTGGACCCGGCCCTGGGCGACCCCGCGAGCGGCATGGCCCTCTTCCGCACCAACTGCGCCATGTGCCACAACGCCGTCGGCGCCGGCGGGGCGCTGAGCGAGGGCAAGTACGCCCCGTCGCTGTACGACTCGACGCCCACCGAGATCTACGAGGCGATGCTCACCGGCCCGCAGTCCATGCCGGTGTTCAACGAGGCCAACATCGACCCCGAGGGCAAGCGCGACATCATCGCCTACCTCTACGAGCAGCGCGAGGCCTCCCCCGGCGGCATCACCCTCGGCTCGCTCGGGCCCGTGTCGGAGGGCCTGTGGGCATGGGTCATCGGCATCGGCGGTCTCATCGGCATGGGCGTGTGGATCGGAGCGAAGTCGTCATGAGCTCCCTCGAGCGTCCTTCCACGGCCGGCACCTCGACCGTCCCGGCGCGGTTCGAGAACCCGGGGCTGGAGGAGCACAAGCCGCGCCTGAGCGACATCGACCAGCGCGCCGCCAAGCGCGTGGAGCGTCAGGTCGCCCTGCTGTTCGCGATCTCCGTGCTCGCATCGCTCGCGGCCGTCGTCGCGTACTTCGCCATCCCGTCCGAGGACACCCTGGGAACCGTGCGCGCGTCGACCCTGGCGCTCGGGCTGGGGCTCGGCATCGGCATGCTCGGCATCGGCGTTGCCGCCATCCACTGGTCCAAGTCGATCATGAACAACATGGAGCGCGTCGAGCAGCGCCATCCGCAGCGCTCCGACGCCCAGACGCGCGCGGTCGCCGGGCAGATGATGGTCGACGGGGTCGACGACTCCGGGATCGCCCGGCGGCCTCTCCTCAAGGGCGCCCTCGTCGGGGCCGCCGCCCTCGCACCGCTGCCGATCCTCGTCCCGCTGGTCGGCGGGCTCGGCGGCGACTGGAACGTCTCCAAGCTCAAGCACACCGTGTGGGGCGACCACCCCGAGGGGTTCGTGGGCACCCTGCCCGACGGCTCCGTGGGCCGCCGTCTCGCCCGCGACCCGGAGGACACCCCCATCCGGGCCACCGACGTCACCATCGGCTCGGTCTTCCACGTCATCCCCCACGGCCTGTCCGAGGATGAGGAGTACTACGAGGAGAAGGCCAAGGCCGTCGTCCTCCTCGTGCGCCTGGACCCTCGGGTCCTCAAGGAGCGACCCGAGCGCGCCGACTGGTCCTACGACGGCATCGTGGCCTACTCCAAGATCTGCACCCACGTCGGCTGCCCTGTCGCGCTGTACGAGCAGCAGACGCACCACCTGCTGTGCCCGTGCCACCAGTCGACCTTCGACATCACGGACGAGGCGAAGGTGGTCTTCGGGCCCGCGGGTCGCCCCCTGCCGCAGCTGCCGATCGCCGTCGACGACGAGGGATACCTCGTCGCCCGCAGCGACTTCACCGAACCCGTCGGCCCGACCTTCTGGGAGCGCCTGAGATGAGCACCTCCTCGCACGGCCAGACGGGCTACATCCCGTCCAAGCCGGTCACCGCGACCGCCGACTACCTCGACAACCGGGTCGGGGTGGCCAAGGCCGTCAAGTTCATCTCCCGCAAGGTCTTCCCCGAGCACTGGTCGTTCCTGCTCGGCGAGATCGCGATGTGGAGCTTCGTGGTGCTCATCATCACGGGCATCTTCCTCACGATGTTCTTCGAGCCGTCGATGGCCCACACGACCTACCCCGAGGACGCGCTGCCCGCGTCGATGGCCGGGGTAGCGATGTCCGAGGCCTACGCATCGACGCTGAACATGTCCTTCAACGTCAAGGGCGGTCTGCTCATGCGGCAGATCCACCACTGGGCGGCGCTGCTGTTCATGGCCGGCATCGTCGTACACATGTTCCGGATCTTCTTCACCGGGGCGTTCCGCAAGCCCCGTGAGATGAACTGGCTCATCGGCTTCGTCATGCTGCTCCTGGGTCTCGCGGCCGGCCTGACCGGTTATTCCCTCCCCGACGACGTCCTGTCGGGCAACGGGCTGCGGATCACCGACGGCGTGGTGAAGTCCATCCCCGTGATCGGCTCCTACGCCAGCTTCGCGATCTTCGGCGGCGAGTTCCCCGGGACCGACATCATCGCCCGCTTCTTCACCCTGCACATCCTCCTCATCCCGGGCCTGCTCATAGCCCTGGTGAGCGTGCACCTGCTGCTCATGGTCGTGCACAAGCACACCCAGTACCCCGGCCTCGGCCGCACCGACCACAACGTCGTCGGCTACCCGGCGTTCCCGCTCTACGTCGCCAAGATGGCGGGGTTCTTCTTCATCGTGTTCGGGTTCCTGGCGATCATGGGTGCCACGATCTCGATCAACCCGGTGTGGAACTACGGCCCGTACGACCCCTCACCCGTCTCGGCCGGCGCCCAGCCCGACTGGTACATGCTCTTCCTCGAGGGCTCGCTGCGTCTCATGCCCGGCTGGGAGTGGGTGGTCGGCGGGTTCTCCGTGCCGCTCAGCGTGATCATCCCCGCGATCGTCGTGCCCGGGCTGCTCTTCACCCTCCTGGGGGCCTACCCGTTCATCGAGGCCGCGGCCACCAAGGACCAGCGCGAGCACCACGTCCTCGACCGCCCGCGCAACGTCCCGGTCCGCACCGGACTCGGGGTCGCGATCATCACGACGTTCGTCGTCCTGGTGCTGGCCGGCTCGAACGACCTCATCGCGACCCACTTCGACCTCGCCATCAACGACATCACGTGGTTCTTCCGCGTCGCGATCTTCGTCCTGCCGGTGCTCGCGTTCGTGGTCACCAAGCGCACCGCGCTGGCGCTCCAGCGCCGGGACCGCGAGCTCGCCCTGCACGGGCACGAGACGGGCCGCATCGTCCAGCTCCCCAACGGGGCGTTCATGGAGGTGCACAAGCCGCTGACGCCGGAGGAGCGGTGGATCCTCGTCGCCCACGAGCCGCGGCGCCCGATGGAGATCGAGCCGGCCACCGACCGCAACGGCGTCGAGCGCCGGGGCTACCGCACGGACGCCCTCCGCCAGCGCCTCTCCCGCTTCTTCTACGAGGACCGGGTCGAACCCCTCACCCCGGCCGAGCTCGCTGCGGTGCACCACCTGGCGGACGAGGTCGAGGGTGACGACGGCCCCCGCAAGCCCATCCACGGCGGGTCGATCGGCGTCGAGATGGAGGTCTCCCAGGGCCACCACGACGACGGCACCGGCCGTCGCAGCACCTCCGTGGCGACCCTGACCAAGCGCTGACGCGCTCACGCACCACGACGGCGGCCGGCTCCCCCAGGGGGGGCCGGCCGCCGTCGTCATCGGACTCCACCCGCCGGTCGTCCCTCCGACCGCGCCCACCGACCGCGCCCGGCCAGCGGGCTGGACGCGCGGGAACGACCCGTGACGCAATAGGTTGGTCTCGTGACGGGGCCACGCCCCGAACGAGCAGGGGTGCCGGAGCACGGCACCCACGACAAGCCAGGAGGAGAATTCATGGCCGTGTACACGCTCCCGGAGCTTCCCTACGACTACAGCGCCCTCGAGCCGCACATCAGCGGCAAGATCATGGAGCTGCACCACGACAAGCACCACGCGACGTACGTCGACGGCGCGAACGCCGCTCTCGACAAGCTCGCCGCCGCCCGGGAGAGCGGCGACCTCGCCGCCGTGAACCTCTACGAGAAGAACCTCGCCTTCAACCTGGGCGGACACATCAACCACACCATCTTCTGGAACAACCTCTCCCCCGAGGGTGGCGGCGAGCCGGACGGTGAGGTCGCCGAGGCGATCAAGGACTCGTTCGGCTCCTTCGAGGGCTTCAAGAGCCACTTCACTGCCAACGCCACGTCCATCCAGGGCTCCGGCTGGTCCGTCCTGGCCTACGACTCGGTGTCGGGCAGGCTCGTGATCTTCCAGATGTTCGACCAGCAGAACAACGTGCCGGTCGGGACCCTCCCGCTGCTCCAGCTGGACATGTGGGAGCACGCGTTCTACCTGGACTACCTCAACGTCAAGGCGGACTACGTCAAGGCGTTCTGGAACATCGTCAACTGGCAGGACGTCGCCGCGCGGCTCTCGCGCGCCACGACCCAGGCCTCGGGTCTCATCGTCCCCGCTTGACGCACACACGCCGGCCCGGCCGGCACCGCGCCGCACAGGGCCCCCAGGAGCGATCCTGGGGGCCCTGTGCGCGCGAGGGCGGCCTGCTTCCCCACGACGCCGGGACCGACCGCTCGGCGCCGCGACGAGCAGCCGTCCGGTGACGAGCGCGCGAGGGCCCCGTCACGCCGGTGACGGGGCCCTGGAGCGGCTCGGTGACAGGCTCAGTGGGTGTGCTGGCCCCGCGAGAACTCGGTGAGCTGACCGGCCACGCCGACGAGTGCGACGACGGCGCCGATGCCGGTGAGCCACCAGCCGAACGCCAGGCCCAGGAACGCCAGCGCGGTCCCGATCCCGATGACGAGCGGTGACCAGCTGTGCGGCGAGAAGGTACCGACCTCACCGGCGCGGTCCTCGATCTCGCCGCGCGGGTCGTCCTCGGGCCGCTGGTCGATCCGGCGGGCGGTCAGCCACAGGTAGCCACCGGAGAAGGCGAACATGCCGCCGAGGAGGAACAGCCCTACCGTCCCCACCGGCTCTGCGTCGGAGAGCCACATGTAGATGATCGCGACCGGGATGAAGAACAGGATCCACGCGCTGAAGAGGAGCACCTCGACCCGCATCGGCCTGGTCTGCTCGCCGTGGCCCTTCTCCGCCTCGACGTTCGGCCGCTGCTGGTGCAGGCGGTCGTTCTCGGTCATCGCCTCGTCCCCTCCTCGTCGTCACGCCGGCCCGGCTCGAGCAGACCCGTCCCCGTCACGGGACGCCGCGCGGCGCGCTCAGCCGCGACGTCCGCCGCGTCCGCGGTCTCGGGTCCGGCGAGCATGGAGTCGAGGAAGTCCCGGTTCGGCTCGGGGTGGTCGAGCGCAGCGACCTCGGGGTGGTGCAGGTCGAAGGCCGGACGCTCCGAACGGATGCGGGGCAGCGAGGTGAAGTTGTGCCGCGGGACCGGCGACGCCGTCGCCCACTCCAGCGAGTTGCCGAAGCCCCACGGGTCGTCCACGAAGACGGTGCGCGGGCCGCGCGAGGTCTTGTAGACGTTGTAGAGGAACGGCAGCGTCGAGGCGGCCAGAAGCACCGCGCCGATCGTGGAGATCTGGTTGTAGAGCGTGAAGCCGTCCTCGGGCATGTAGTCCGGGTACCGGCGCGGCATGCCCTGCGCACCGAGCCAGTGCTGGACGAGGAAGGTGGCGTGGAAGCCGATGAAGAGCATCCAGAACTGGATCTTGCCCAGCCGCTCGTCGAGCATCCGACCGGTCCACTTGGGCCACCAGAAGAAGAAGCCCGAGTACATGGCGAACACCACGGTTCCGAAGACGACGTAGTGGAAGTGGGCGACGACGAAGAAGGTGTCCTGGACCTGGAAGTCCATCGCCGGGCTGGACAGGATGATGCCCGTGAGCCCGCCGAAGAGGAAGGTCACGAGGAAGCCGAGCGCGTAGAGCATGGGGGTCTCGAAGGAGAGCTTGCCCCGCCACATCGTGCCGATCCAGTTGAAGAACTTCACCCCCGTGGGCACGGCGATGAGCATCGTCATCAGCGAGAAGAAGCTGAGCATCACCCCGCCGGTGGTGAACATGTGGTGCGCCCACACGGTCACCGACAGCGCGGCGATCGAGATGGTCGCGAACACCAGGCCCTTGTACCCGAAGATCGGCTTGCGCGAGAAGACGGGGATGACCTCGGAGATGATGCCGAAGAACGGCAGCGCGATGATGTAGACCTCGGGGTGCCCGAAGAACCAGAACAGGTGCTGCCACAGCAACGCCCCGCCCGCCTCCGGGTTGTAGATCTGCGCCCCCAGGAGCCGGTCCGCGCTCAGGCCGAACAGGGCCGCGGCCAGCACCGGGAAGGCCATGAGCACGAGGATCGAGGTGATGAGGATGTTCCAGGTGAAGATCGGCATCCGGAACATCGTCATGCCCGGTGCGCGCAAGGCGATGATCGTGGCGATGAAGTTCACTGCGCCGAAGATCGTACCGAACCCCGTCATCGCCAGGCCCAGGATCCACAGGTCACCGCCCACGCCCGGTGAGAACGTGGCATTCGACAGGGGGGTGTAGGCCGTCCAGCCGAAGCTGGCCGCCCCCTTGGGGGTGAGGAACCCCGCGACCGTGATGAGCCCGCCGAACAGGAAGAGCCAGAACGCGTACATGTTCAGGCGGGGGAACGCCATGTCGGGTGCGCCGATCTGCAGCGGGACGAGGATGTTGCCGAACGCGGTGAACAGCGGCGTCGCGAACAGAAGCATCATGATCGTGCCGTGCATGGTGAAGAACTGGTTGTACTGCTCCTTGGACTGCAGCAGCATGCCGGGCTCGAAGAGCTCGGCGCGCACGAGCAGCGCCAGCACGCCGCCGATCATGAAGAAGATGAAGGCGGCGATGAGGTACATGTACCCGATCACCTTGTGGTCGGTCGAGGTCACCCAGGACACGACGATCTTGCCCAGGCTCTGCTTGTGGGGGCGTAGGCCGGGGAGGGGCTCCGGCCGGGCCTCGATGGTCGCTGCCATCAGTCCTGGCTCCCTTCGGTGGCGTTGTCGTCGGTGATGAGGTAGCGCCGGTTGAGCTCCTCGCCCAGGCGCCCCGTCTGGCCGGCGGCGCGCAGCTGGTCCATCTGGTCGTCGAACGTCGCTCGGTCGACGACAGCGACGTTGAAGAGCATCTCGGAGTGGAACTCCCCGCACAGCTCGGCGCACTTGCCGGAGAACGTGCCCTCCTGCTGCGGGGTCACCTGGAAGGTGTTGACCCGGCCCGGGAGGATGTCGAGCTTGTACAGGAACGCGGGGATCCAGAAGGAGTGCGCCACGTCGCGCGAGCGGAGGGTGAACTCCACCGTCTCGTCGACGGGCAGGTACAGCGTCGGCAGGGTCTCCTCGACGCCCGCCTCGCCGGTCAGCGCGATCCGTCCGCCGGAGGAGTACACGTCCTCGCTGAGGTAGTTGAAGTCCCAGCTCCATTGCTTGCCGTAGACCTCGATCTCGAGGTCGGGCTCGGCGGCGGTGTCCTGGAACTCCCCGGTGACCCGCGTGGAGAAGAAGAACAACGTGCCGATCATGAGGATCGGGACGACGGTGTACATCAGCTCCAGCGGCACGTGGTAGCGCAGCTGGACGGGGAGCTCGGGGTCGTTCTTGCGCCGGCGGTAGGCGACGACCACCCAGATCGTCAGGCCCCAGACGAGCACGCCGACGACCAGCGCCGCCACCCACGAGCCGTTCCACAGGTCGATGAGGCCCGCGGTGCGGTCGGTCAGGCCCCGCTCGCTGGGCAGGAAGCCGACGTCGACGCCCTTGCCGGGCTCGCTGGGGAACTGGTCCGCGGGGGCGCACGCGGTGGCGACCAGCCCCACGCCGACGGCGAGGAGGAGGGCGCGCACGCCAGGGCGCCGGGGTGGCGGAGACGGGGTACGCACGGGATGAGACCTTCCGACGCGGTGCTGCAGCTGTCTTGACGAGGGGCCGCCGGCTCCCGTCGTCTGCACCGACGCCGTCGGCGCGCACGGACCCGGGACCTTCGTCCTTCGAGGGAACACTACCGGTCGACAGCCCCGTGAGGCGCCACCGACGGGCGTTCCGGACGGGGAATTTGACGTTCTGTCACCTTGGAACGGCGCCCTGCGACCGGAATGACCGGTTCACCCGGCGTGGGCCGGGCCGGACGGCGACGGCCCGGTCCGCTCCCCCGTGGGGTGCGGACCGGGCCGTGGCCGGTCGGGTCAGGCGGTCGGGCCGTGGGCCCCGACCACGTCGACGACGGCGGCGAGGGAGGGGGACGCCTCCGCGGTGTCGCTGGCGGGCGTGCCGGGGATCTGGATCACGGCGCGGGAGCCGACCGGGACGCCGGCGAGCTTGTCGAAGACGGAGCCCTGCCCCAGGGTCACACCGGTGACGCCGGAGGTCTCCCAGGTGTTCGCGCTCTGGCTGTTGTCCCACAGCGTCTCGGCGAACTGCACCACGACGGTGGAGCCGGGCTCGGCGGGCACCGCGTCACCGGTGCCGTTGGCGATGACGGTGACGACCGGCTCGGTGGGCTCGGGGGCGCCCTCGTCCACCGTGAGGCTGGGGACCTCGCCCAGTGCGCCCTCGACGGTCACGGGCAGCTCGGGCGCGGGGTCGACGGCGGTGGCGTCCGCCTGGCCGGTCGCGTCGGGGGCGTAGGTGCCCACGACGTCGACGACGAAGACGAGGGTGTCCCCGGCCTCGATGACCTCGCCCTGGGGGTTGTCGCCGTAGCCGAGCTCGGCCGGGATGGACAGGAGGACCCGGTCGCCTACGTTGGTGCCGGTCAGGCCCTCCTTCCAGCCGGGGATGACCTGGTTGAGGCTGAAGCCGGTGGGTGCGCCGCGCTCGAAGGAGCTGTCGAAGACCTCGCCGTCCCACACCTGTCCGGCGTAGTTCGCGACCACGTAGTCGTCGGCGCCGACCTCGGCACCGTCGCCGGGCTCCAGGACCTCGACCTCGAGCTCGGCGGGCGCACCGCTGCCGGGGAACGTGATCTCAGGGGTCTCGCCGAAGGCGCCGGCCACGGTGGGCAGCTCGTCGCCGGCCGGCGTGGCGTCCGCCGAGGCGGTGGACGTCCCTTCGGCCGTGGGCGACTCCTCGCCGTCGCCGGAGGAGCAGGCTCCCAGGGTCAGGGCAGCGGCGAGGGCGAGGCTGGTCAGGGCTACGGGGCGGCGCACGGTGTCTCCTCGGGGGTGGTCAGGCGGTGGGCGGCGCTCGAGCGCCCCCCGGGCAGCACGACGGCCCCGGCCGGCATGGTCGGCGGGGCCGCGCGCGGGGCGGGGTGGCTCAGTGGAACGAGTCGCCGCAGGCGCAGGAGCCGGTGGCGTTCGGGTTGTCGATGGTGAAGCCCTGCTTCTCGATGGTGTCCGCGAAGTCGATCGTCGCGCCGTCGAGGTAGGGCACGCTCATGCGGTCCACGACAACCTCGACGCCGCCGAAGTCCCGGACGGCGTCGCCGTCGAGGACCCGCTCGTCGAAGTACAGCTGGTAGATGAGGCCGGAGCACCCGCCGGGCTGGACGGCCACGCGCAGGCGCAGGTCGTCGCGCCCCTCCTGCTCGAGGAGGGTCCTGACCTTGGTGGCCGCGACGTCGGTGAGCTCCACGCCGTGCGTGGTGAGCTGCTCGGTGGACTCGCTCATGGGTATCTCCGCTTCGTCGATGGGCTCCCGATGAGATGAACTGCACCGGGAGCGACCTTGTTCCCGGCCAGCCTACGTGGTGCGCCGGTCCGGACGCACGATCCGTGCCGATCGTGACCGATCCCACCGCCGCCCCGCGGTGGGCTCACACCGACCACGTCCGGGCGATCCGCCCCCCACGCGCCCGCAGGGCGCTCAGCCCCTCCCCCGCCCCCGGACGGCGCCGGCGTCCGCCATCGAGCACCTCGTACGTGGCGCTGATGCCGAGCGGGGAGACCTCCCGCCGGGAGGTCTGGACCTCGTCGGCGACGGCGACGACCGGCAGCGCGCGCGGGAGGGCGGCGCGCGCCACGGTCGCGACCACCGACGCGGTCAGGCTCCGGGCGTCCAGGACGGCCGTTCCCGTCAGGACGAGGTCCGCCTCCGCGACGGCGCCGGCGAGGTCCACGGCCGTCGCGACGACCTCGGCCCCGGGCAGGGCCCGGGCGCCCAGCAGCTGCAGGACGAACGCGCTGCCGCCCCCTGCTCCGGTGCCGGGTGAGCGGGCCAGCCGGGTGCCGGCGGACCCGGGCTCGACCGCGAGCAGGGAGCGGCGCGGGGCCGGCGGTGCCGAGCGCTCCAGCACGTCGCACCCGCGCCCCAGCGCCCGCTCGAGGTCCTGCGCGCGGGCCGGTCCCACCGCCGGGTCCTGACCCAGGACGGCACCGGCGCCGTGCAGCCCCAGCAGGGGCGCGTCGTCGCTGAGCGCCAGGACGACGTCGACGCCGGCGAGCCGCTCCCGCGCGGCGGACACCACGGCCGCCGCACCGTCGGCCGCCAGGCCCGCCAGGGCGAGCCCCCCGCTCGTGAGCGGGTCCGCCGCCTCGCCGCCCGCCAGCTGCGCCAGCAGGCCGGCCCCGCCGTCGTGGGCGGCGGCGGGGACCGACAGGCCCACGACGACCCGGCCGGCGCCGGTGGCCAGGGCGGCGAGGACGAGCGCCCCGAGCCCGCTGGTGGTGCCCCGGACGGCGGCCTCGGTGCGGTCGGCCGCGAGGTGGGTGCCGAGGACCTGGTCCCCCTCGACGAAGGCGGTCCCGCCCGCCTGACCGGGCACGTGCAGGACCGTGGCGGGCACGGCGGCGCCGAGCGGTCCCGGGACGGTCACCGGGACGAGCCGACCGCCCAGCGCCGCGCCGACGGCGTCGACCAGGCCGGCGGAGCCGTCGGAGAGCGGCAGTGTCCGGACGACGTCGGACGGGACGCTCTCCCGCCAGCCCTCGGCCAGCGCCGTGGCCGCGACGGCGGCGGTGACGGCCCCGGCGAACCGGTCCGTCGCGACGAGGACCCGCACCTCAGACCCGACCGCCGAGACGTGCCAGGAGCAGGGCCTCGGCCAGGACCACCCGCTCGAGCTCGCCGAGGTGGACGGACTCGTCCTCGCTGTGGGCGCGGGAGTCGGGGTCCTCGACACCGGTGACGAGGATCTTCGCCTCGGGGAAGACCTCCCGGAGCTCGGCGATGAACGGGATCGACCCGCCCACGCCGATGTCGACCGGCTCGTGGTCCCAGGCCTGCGCGAAGGCCCAGCGGGCGGTGCGCATCTCCTCGGAGTCGCCGCCGGCGTCGAACGCCTGGCCGCGCTCGCCGGGGGTGACGCTGACGCGGGCACCGAACGGCGCGTGGGCGAGGAGGTGGTCGTGGAGCAGCCGCTCGGCCTCCGCGGGGTCCTGGCCGGGCGCGATGCGCATCGAGAGCTTGGCCCGGCAGACCGGGGCGATGGTGTTCGAGGCCTGGGCGACGGACGTCGCGTCCAGGCCGATGACGGACAGGGCCGGCTTGGTCCACATGCGGGCGCTCAGCGCTCCGGTGCCGGCGAGGCGGTAGCCGTCGACGGCCGAGGCGTCGGCACGCAGGTCCGCCTCGGGGTAGTCGACGTCGGCGTCGTCACGGGCGACGAGACCGGCGACGGCGACGTCCCCCGCGGCGTCGTGGAGGGTGGCCACCAGGCGGGCCATGAGGGTGACGGCGTCGAGCACCGGGCCGCCGAACATGCCCGAGTGCACGGCGTGGTCGAGCACCCGCACCTCCACCTCGCAGTCGACCAGACCGCGCAGCGACGTCGTCAGGGCCGGGACGCCGATCTTCCAGTTGCCGGAGTCCGCGACGACGATGACGTCGGCGGCGAGACGGTCGCGGTGGGCGTGGAGGAAGTCGGTGAAGGTGGGCGAGCCGATCTCCTCCTCACCCTCGACGAAGACCGTGACGCCCACGGCGAGCTCGTCGCCCAGGACGCGCAACGCCCCGACGTGCGCCATGACCCCGGCCTTGTCGTCCGCGGCGCCGCGGCCGTAGAGCCGCTCACCGCGCTGCACGGGCTCGAAGGGGTCCGAGGTCCATCCCCCGGCCTCCCCGGGGGGCTGGACGTCGTGGTGGGCGTAGAGCAGCACCGTCGGCGCGCCCTGCGGGCCGGGCCGGTGCGCCACGACGGCGGGGCGGGAGGTCCGTCCGTCCGCCGTGGTCACCTCGAGGACCTCGGCCGTGGTCATGCCGGCGCCGTGCAGCAGCGCCGCCACCGCCTCCGCCGAGGCGCGCACGTGCGCCTGGTCGAACGCGTCGGAGGAGACGCTGGGGATGCGCACCAGGTCCTCCAGGTCGGCGCGCACCCGGGGGAAGGCCTCACGGGTGCGCCGGGCGAGATCGTCGACTCCAGTCACGGCGTCGAGGCTACCGCCGCCGCGTCGACTACCCTGCTGGGGTGATCGGACGCCGCACCCCCGTCGAGCCAGAGCCGGAACCCGTCCTCCCCGGCAAGGGCCGCCCCACGCCCAAGCGCAAGCAGGCCGAGGCGCGCAACCGCCGCCCGCTGGTGCCCGAGGACCGCAAGGAGGCCCGGCGCCGCGCGCGCGAGCAGCGCAACGAGTCCTGGGCCCGTCAGCAGGAGGCGATGCGCACCGGTGACGAGCGGTACCTGCCGCTGCGGGACAAGGGCCCGGTGCGTCGCTACGCCCGCGACCACGTCGACGCCCGCTGGTCGGTGGCCGAGTTCTTCCTGCCGCTCGCGCTGGTGATGATCGTCGTCATGATGTTCGCCGGCGCGTACCCCCAGCTGGCCGGCGGCCTCGTGCTGGCGATGTACGGCGTCCTCGTCCTCGCGATCGCCGACTCCCTGTTCATGGTGTGGCGGCTGAAGAAGAAGCTCGCCGCGCGGTTCGGCGAGGAGAAGGTCCCCCGGTGGACCGGGTTCTACGCGTTCTCGCGCAACTTCTACTTCCGTCGCATGCGCCAGCCCCGTCCGCAGGTCGGGCGCGGGGAGTACCCGGCCTGATCGGGCACCTACGATCGAGGGCATGGTCAACCACGTCTATCTCGGCCGCTCCGGCCTGAAGATCTCCGAGATCACCTACGGCAACTGGCTCACCCACGGCTCCCAGGTCGACGCCGAGGTGGCGACGTCCTGCGTGCACGCCGCCCTCGACGCCGGGATCACCACGTTCGACACCGCCGACGCCTACGCCAACGGCAAGGCCGAGAAGGTTCTCGGCAAGGCGCTCAAGGGCCAGCGCCGCGAGTCCCTCGAGCTGTTCACCAAGGTCTACTGGCCGACCGGCCCGAAGGGTCCCAACGACTCGGGCCTGTCGCGCAAGCACATCATGGAGTCCATCGACGGCTCCCTCCGACGCCTGGGCACCGACTACGTCGACCTCTACCAGGCGCACCGCTTCGACGTGGAGACGCCGATCGAGGAGACGATGCAGGCCTTCGCCGACGTCGTGCGCGCCGGCAAGGCGCTGTACATCGGCGTCTCGGAGTGGACCGCGGAGCAGATCCGCTTCGCCCACGACCACTCCCGCGAGCTGGGCTTCCAGGTCATCTCGTCCCAGCCGCAGTACTCGATGCTCTGGCGGGTCATCGAGGACGAGGTCGTCCCCACCTCCAGCGAGCTCGGGCTGTCCCAGATCGTGTGGTCCCCGGTGGCCCAGGGTGTCCTGACGGGCAAGTACCTGCCCGGGGAGAAGCTGCCCAAGGGGTCGCGGGCGACCGACAAGAAGGGCGGCGCCGACACGATCAAGCGCTTCCTCGACGACGACCTCCTCACCCGTGTCCAGAGCCTGCGGCCGGTCGCGGACGAGCTCGGCCTGACGATGGCCCAGCTGGCCGTGGCCTGGGTCCTGCAGAACGACAACGTCGCCGCGGCCATCATCGGGGCCTCCCGGCCGGAGCAGGTCGCGGAGAACGTCGTCGCCTCCGGCGTGCGCATCCCGGCCGAGCTCATGGCGAGGATCGACGAGACCCTCGGTGACCGGGTCGTCCGCGACCCGGCGAAGACCTGGGAGAACGCCCCGCACACCCGGCCCAGCTGACCGGGCACGGCGGCCGCGTGGCAGCACTCGGCGGCCGCCGCGACCGCCGGCCTCAGCGGCCGCCGGCCTCAGCGGCCGCCGCGACCCCGGGTCGCGCGGCCGGCGAGGGCGCGGTTGAGCCGGCCCGGCCAGGCCGGACCCTCGTAGATGAACGCCGTGTACGCCTGGAGGAGGTCCGCGCCGGCGTCGAGCATCGCCTCGGCGTCGGCGCGGGTGGCGATGCCACCGACGCCGATGACCACCGGTCCCTCCCCCAGCCGTGTCCGCAGGAGCCGGACCACGTCCAGCGCGCGGGCGCGCAGCGGCTCGCCCGACAGGCCGCCGGGGCCGAGGTCGTGGTCGATCGTCGTGTTCGTCGCCACCACCCCGCCCAGGCCGAGCTCGAGGACCAGGTCCGCGACGGCGTGGAGATCGGCGTCGGCCAGGTCGGGGGCGATCTTGACGAGCACCGGCACCTCCCGCCCGGCCGTCTCCCGCGCCGCGTCACGCACCGCGGCGAGGATGGGCCGCAGCGCGTCGACCGCCTGGAGGTCGCGCAGGCCGGGGGTGTTGGGCGAGGAGACGTTGACCACGAGGTAGTCCGCCCACCGCGCCACCGCCCGGGCGCTGGTGACGTAGTCCGCCCCGGCGCTCTCGAGCGGGGTCACCCTGCTCTTGCCGATGTTGGCCCCGACCACCACCGCGCGCCCCCGCCGGGTCCCCCGGAGCCGTCGCAGCCGCTCCCCGGCGGCGGCGGCGCCGCGGTTGTTGAAGCCCATGCGGTTGCGCAGGGCCCGCCGGTCGACGTGGCGCCACAGCCGGGGGCGCTCGTTGCCCGGCTGGGCGACGGCGGTGACGGTGCCCACCTCGACGAACCCGAAGCCGAGCATGTCCATGCCCAGCACGGTGTCCGCGTCCTTGTCCATGCCCGCGGCGAGCCCGAGGACCCCCGGGACCGGCCGCGCCAGGGGTCCGCCCGCCGACCTGGCCGGGACGGGTCGGGCGGGTCGCCTGCCGAGGGTGGCCCGGAGCGTGCCCGCGAGGCCGGGGACGCGCGCCGCCGACCGGATCAGTCCCATCGCCAGCACGTGCGCCCGCTCGGGGTCGAGGCGCAGCGCGAGGGTGCGGAAGAGGACCTGGTACATCTCAGCGCCGCTCGGCCCGGGCGGCCACCCGCGCCGGGCTCGAGACGTAGAGCCAGACCAGGCCCAGCACCGGCAGCACCGCCGGGACGAAGCCGTAGCCGCTGCCGTAGCGCGACCAGACCGTGTCCGCGGGGAAGAGGTCGGGCCGGGTCAGGCTCAGCGTGCCGACGACGGCGACGCCCACCAGCTCGAAACCCACCGCCACCCACGCGACGCGCCGCATCCGGCGCCCGTTGTGGGCCAGCGCCACCGTCGCGGCGACGTACACCGCGCCGGCCAGCGCGGAGAGGCCGTAGGCGAACGGGGCCTCCCCGGCGTCCCGGAGCAGCTGGACCGTCGCGCGCGCCGTCGCCGCCACCGCGAAGATGCCGTACACGAGGATGAGCACACGGCCCAACCCGTAGGCCGGTCGCCGGGTGTCGGTGGTCGACGTCGTGCTCACCGGGGCGTACCCCGGCTCGCGGACGTCCTCGCGGGTGGTCATGTCGTCCTCCTCGGTCATCCTGCCCACACCTGCCACACCCGGGCCTGCATGGCCATGATCGCCACGCACGCCACGAGCAGGACGACAGAGCTCGTCCGTGTCCGGTCCGCCATCGCCCAGACCGCGGCGACCGGCAGCAGCACGACCGCGGTGACCACGTAGCCCCAGAACGTCCAGGGGTCCGCCGGGGACCTGCCGCCGGCGGCGGCGGCGATCCCCACGACGATCTGAGCCAGGAGCGCGACCTCCACGGCGCCGCCCGCGACCAGCTGGCGCAGCACCACCGGGCGGTCCCTCAGCGCGAACCAGGCGGCCCACAGCGCTAGCGCGCCGGCCAGGGCGGCGGCGAGGACGACGGTCGTGAGCACCCGGCGAGATTATCGCCCCCGGGCCGCCGGGCTAGCATCGGACGGTGACCGACCTCGACCTGACCTCGAAGAACCCCGCCCGCATCGGCGCCGACGCCCTCGTCGTCGGCGTCGCCCGCACGACCGACGGCCCCCGCCTCCTCGGTGACGTCCTCCCCGGGCGCGCCGCCTCCGCCCTCACCGCGCTGCTGCCCGCCCTGGGCGTGAGCGGCAGTGCCGACGAGGTGGTGCGCATCCCGGCCGTCGACGGCGTCGCCGCGGACGTCCTCGTGCTCACCGGTGTGGGTGAGGACCTGACCTACGAGGCGCTGCGGCGCGCGGCCGGCTCCGCCGTCCGCTCCCTCGCCGGGACCGAGCACGTCGTCCTCGCGCTGCCCGCCGGGGACGCCGCCGTCGTCGGCGCCGTCGCCGAGGGCGCCCTGCTCGGCGCCTACCGCTTCGACCGCTACAAGTCGTCCGACCCTGCCCCCGTGGCGCGCGTCGAGGTGGCCACCCCGGCCGCGAAGGACAAGGCCGCGCGGGCGGCCGCCGAGCGCGCCCGGATCGTCGGCGCCGCGGTGCGCGGCGTGCGCGACCTCGTCAACGCCTCCCCCGCCCACCTGTACCCGGCGAGCTTCGCCGACGAGGCGAGGGCCGCCGCCGAGGGCAGCGCGGTCACGGTGACCGTCCTGGACGAGCAGGACCTCGCCGAGGGCGGCTACGGCGGACTCCTCGCCGTCGGTCAGGGCTCGGTGCGCCCGCCGCGCCTGGTGCGGGTCGAGTACGCGCCCGCGCGCTCCCGCGCCCACTACGCCCTCGTGGGCAAGGGCATCACCTTCGACTCGGGCGGACTCTCCATCAAGCCGGCCAAGGGCATGGAGACCATGAAGTGCGACATGGCCGGCGCCGCGACGGTCCTGCACACCGTGCTCGCCGCCGCCGAGCTCGCCCTGCCCGTCCGGGTGACCGGCTGGCTCGCGCTCGCCGAGAACATGCCCTCCGGCACCGCCCAGCGGCCCTCCGACGTCATCACGATCCGCGGCGGGACCACCGTCGAGGTCCTCAACACCGACGCCGAGGGCCGGCTCGTCCTGGCCGACGCGCTCGTCGCGGCCCGGGAGGAGAACCCCGACGTCCTCGTGGACATCGCGACGCTCACCGGCGCCCAGATGATCGCCCTCGGCAACCGCGTCGGCGCCGTGATGGGCACCGAGGAGGTGCGCGAGCAGGTCGCCGCCGCCGCGGACGCCGGCGGCGAGCAGTTCTGGCCCATGCCGCTGCCGGTCGAGCTGCGCGAGTCGATGAAGACCCCGGTCGCGGACATCGCCAACATGGGCGACCGCTTCGGCGGGATGCTCGTCGCGGGCCTGTTCCTCAAGGAGTTCGTGGGTGAGACGCCCTGGGCCCACCTCGACGTCGCCGGTCCGGCGTACAACGACGCCAAACCGTTCGGGTACACCCCCAAGGGCGGCACGGGCATGGGGCTGCGGACCCTCCTGGGTCTGCTCGAGGCCGCGGCCGCCCGCTAGCCGTCGGCGCCGTGCCCCGGGGCACGGCGCCCCGGCCGGGCCCGCCGCCGCGCGGGTGCACCCCGCGCCCGAATGGGCCCTCACGGCACGGGAGTGGAATGATGACGGCGGATCCGGCCCAACCGGGGCCGACCATGGTGCTCAAGGAGAGGTACGTGGCTGAAACGCAGGACTACGACATCGTCATCCTCGGCGGCGGGAGCGGCGGGTACGCGGCGGCCCTGCGGGGCGCGGAGCTCGGCCTGAAGGTCGCTCTCATCGAGGCCGGCAAGCTCGGCGGCACCTGCCTTCACCGCGGCTGCATCCCCACCAAGGCGCTGCTGCACTCCGCCGAGGTCGCCGACACGATCCGCGAGAGCGCCGGCGTCGGTGTGGAGAGCACGCTCGGCGGCATCGACATGGCCAAGGTCAACAGCTTCAAGGACGGGATCGTCGCCCGCCTGTACAAGGGGCTCCAGGGACTGGTCTCCTCGCGCAAGGTCGACCTCATCGCCGGCTGGGGCCGCCTCGTCGCGCAGGACACCGTGGAGGTCGACGGCACCCGCTACCGGGGCAGGAACGTCATCCTCGCGACGGGCTCGTACTCCAAGACCCTGCCCGGCCTGGAGATCGGCGGCCGGGTCATCACGTCCGAGCAGGCCCTCGAGCTGGACTACGTCCCCAAGAGCGCCATCGTCCTGGGCGGCGGGGTCATCGGCGTCGAGTTCGCCTCCGTGTGGAACTCCTTCGGGGCCGACGTCACGATCATCGAGGGCCTGCCCAACCTGGTGCCCAACGAGGACCCGGCGCTCTCCAAGGGCCTCGAGCGAGCCTTCCGCAAGCGCAAGATCGCCTTCCAGACCAAGACGATGTTCGCCGGCGTCGAGCAGAACGATGACGGCGTCAAGGTCACCACCCAGGACGGGAAGACGTTCGAGGCCGAGCTCCTCCTCGTCGCCGTCGGCCGTGGCCCCGCGACCGCCAACCTCGGCTACGAGGACAACGGCATCCCCATGGAGCGTGGCTTCGTCCTCACCGACGAGCGCCTCCACACCGGTGTCGGCAACGTCTACGCCGTCGGTGACATCGTCCCCGGGCTCCAGCTGGCCCACCGCGGGTTCCAGCAGGGCATCTTCGTCGCGGAGGAGATCGCCGGCCTCAAGCCGGCCGTCATCGCCGAGTCGGGCATCCCCCGGGTGACCTACTGCGAGCCGAACGTCGCCTCCGTGGGACTCACCGAGGCCGAGGCCAAGGAGGCCTACGGCGAGGTCGAGTCGGTCGAGTACAACCTGGGTGGCAACGGCAAGAGCCAGATCCTCCAGACCACGGGCTTCGTCAAGCTCGTCCGGCAGAAGGACGGTCCCATCGTCGGGGTGCACATGCTCGGTGCGCGGGTCGGCGAGCTCATCGGCGAAGGCCAGCTCATGGTGAACTGGGAGGCCTACCCCGAGGACGTCGCGGCGCTCGTCCACGCCCACCCCACGCAGGACGAGGCGATGGGCGAGGCCGCGCTGGCCCTTGCCGGCAAGCCTCTGCACGCCCACAACTGACCCGATCGAAGGAGACGCCAGGACATGTCTGAGTCCGTGAAGATGCCCGCACTGGGCGAGTCCGTCACCGAGGGCACCGTCACCCGATGGCTCAAGGCGGTCGGCGAGTCGGTCGAGGTGGACGAGCCGCTGCTGGAGGTCTCGACCGACAAGGTCGACACCGAGGTGCCCTCCCCGGTGGCGGGGGTCATCGAGAGGATCCTCGTCGAGGAGGACGAGACGGTCGAGGTCGGCGCCGAGCTCGCCGTCATCGGCGACGGCTCCGGCGGCGGGGGCGAGGCCCCGGCCGAGGAGCCCGCCGAGGAGCCTGCCGCCGACGAGAGCTCCCCGGCCGCGAGCGAGGCTCCCGCTGCCGAGGAGGTCGAGGCCGCCCAGCCGGGCGCCGAGGACGCCAAGCCGGCCGAGGAGGCCAAGTCCGAGGCGACCGAGAACGCGCCCTCCGAGGGCGGGTCCGGCGGTGGGTCCGGATCCGGCGAGCCGGTGACGATGCCCGCCCTGGGTGAGTCCGTCACCGAGGGCACCGTCACCCGCTGGCTCAAGGCCGAGGGCGACACCGTCGAGGTCGACGAGCCGCTCCTCGAGGTCTCCACCGACAAGGTGGACACCGAGGTGCCCTCGCCCCTGGCCGGGACGGTCCTGAAGATCCTCGTCCAGGAGGACGAGACCGTCGAGGTCGGTGCGCAGCTGGCCATCGTCGGCGAGGCAGGCGCCGTCGCCGCCCCGGCGAAGGAGGCTCCCGCCCAGGAGCCGGCGGCCGAGAAGCCGGCGGCCGAGGCGTCCGCCACGCAGGAGGCGCCCGAGCAGGAGGCCCCAGCCGAGGAGCCGGCCGACCAGGCCACCGTGGAGAAGGAGTCCGGCCAGCACCGGACCGAGCCGCCGGTCGAGGCGCCCCAGGCCGGTCCGCCGTCCACCCCGGCCCGTCCGTCCGAGCCGGCCCCGACCGCCGAGGCGGCGTCGACGTCCTACATCACCCCGCTGGTGCGCAAGCTCGCCAACGACCGGGGCGTCGACCTCGCCACCCTCACCGGAACCGGCGTCGGTGGACGCATCCGCAAGCAGGACGTCGAGGCTGCCGCCGAGGCTGCCCAGAAGGCGGCTGCGGAGAAGACCGCCGCAGAGCAGGCCCAGCCCGCTCAGCCCGCGGCGACCCACCCGAGGAAGGCCGCCGAGCCCTCCCCGCTGCGGGGCACCACCGAGAAGATGTCGCGCCTGCGCAAGGTCATCGCCAAGCGGATGCGCGAGTCGCTCGACACCTCCGCCCAGCTCACCTCGGTCGTCGAGGTCGACGTCACGCGGATCGCCGCGCTGCGTTCACGGGCGAAGTCGTCGTTCCAGGCCAACGAGGGCACGAAGCTGACCTTCCTGCCGTTCTTCGTCAAGGCGGCGACCGAGGCGCTCAAGAGCCACCCGAAGCTCAACGCCACGATCGACGGCGAGCAGGTGGTCTACCACGGCGCCGAGCACATCGGCATCGCGGTCGACACCCCGCGCGGTCTCCTCGTCCCGGTCATCAAGGACGCCGGGGACCTCACCCTGGGCGGGATCGCGAAGAAGATCAACGACCTTGCCGCCCGCACCCGTGACAGCAAGGTCACCCCGGACGAGCTCTCCGGCTCGACCTTCACGATCACCAACACCGGGTCGGCCGGCCTGCTCATGGACACCCCGATCATCAACCAGCCCGAGGTCGCCATCCTCGGGGTGGGCACGATCGTCAAGCGTCCCGCCGTGGTGACCGATGCGGACGGCAACGAGGCCATCGCCATCCGCTCGATCATGTACCTGTCCCTCACCTACGACCACCGCCTGGTCGACGGCGCGGACGCCGGGCGCTTCCTCAGCGCCGTGCGCGCCCGGCTCGAGGAGGGCGCGTTCGAGGCCGAGGTCGGCCTCTAGGGCACTGCGCCACCACCGCGGCCCCGCACCGGCACTGTCCGGTGCGGGGCCGCCGCGTCGCGCGGACCTCGCCGCGTCACCGAGGAGATGACCCGGCCGCTGCGCCGTCACCCGGCCGCGCGGTCACCCCCCGCGAGGCTGCACGGAGCCGTCGCGCCCACCCGCCACGGCGCCGGGCCGGCCAGGGTGTAGCGCGTGCAGCGTTCCGGCTGCGGTCCCACCGCCCGGTGCTCGGCGGGCCCGGTGAGGGTGTACCCGGACTGCCGGGTGACCGCCTCGAGCACCAGCCGCGAGGGTCCGTGCTCGACCACCCGGACGTCGACGACGGTGGTGCTCAGCCCTCGCGGCCGGGTGCCCCCCAGCGCACGCACGACCGCGGCGTCGGCGGCGGCCGGGGCGCTGCCCGGCACGGTGAGGGTAGCCAGACCGCCGGCGTCACCGGCGGTCAGAGCCTCGTCCCGGGCGGCCACGAGCTGCTCGAGGACCGCGTCCGGGCCGCCGGTCGCCGGTGCTGCGGACCGCGCCGCCGCCGCACCACCGAGCACTCCGACGCCGAGCCCCAGGGCGACGAGCAGCGGGATGGGTGAGCGCGGTCGACGACGGCGCAGCCGCCGGGTCCGGGTCCGCCACCGGCCGGGCGCGGCGAGCGCCGTCGGGGGCTGACCGGCCCGTGACCGGAGCTGAGCGGCGGCCAGGTCGGCATCGGCCGGCAGGGCCACGGGGACGCGGTCGGCAAGTACGGGCGCGCACGCCGCGAGGTCCCGCGCTGCGGGCCTCTCCTCCGGTGCGGGACGAAGGGCTGGGCTCAGGACGTCACCCACCACGGGATCGTCCGCCACCGCCCACAGGAGCGTGCGGGCGAGGGACCAGAGGTCTCCGGGCGCCGACGCGGGCGCCCCGCCCGCCCGCTCGGGAGCGACGAAGCCCGGCGTCCCGGCCTCCCGGGTGACCTCGCCGGCGAGGTCCGTCAGCACCGGCCGGCCGCCCCCGGTGAGGATGACGTTGGCGGGCGAGACGTCGCCGTGGACGACACCACGGTCGTGCAGGTGGCCCAGGGCGGAGCCGAGCGCGTCGAGCAGGGTGGCCGCCTCGGCGGGGGTGAGCGGACCCCGGGCGGTGCGCACCGTGGCGAGGGTGGGTCCCTCGACGAGCTCGCACGCGAGGGCGCAGCGGTCCCCGCCGAGGCTGATCACGTCCAGGACCCGGGGCAGGTGAGGGTGGTGGCTTCCGCGCAGGGCGGCCAGGCGGCGCAGCTGGGCCGCGCCGCGCTCGTCCGGCGCCAGCCGCAGGACGCTGAGCGCGACCGCGCGGCCGTCCGGGTCACGTGCGGCCCACACCGCGCCGGTCGCGCCGAAGCCCACGGGCGCCCCCACCCGGTACCCCGGCACCTCGGGAGCACCCGTGCGTGTCGCGCTCATGGTGCGAGCGAACCAGCCGGGCACCTCCTCGCGCACCCCCCTTCGCTCGTGCTGTGGACGACGAGGGTGCGCCGAGGGCGCTGTGGGCCGCCGTCAGTCCAACGGCACCCGACGCTGCCACGGCCACCAGGTGCGGCGCCCGAGGTCGTGGACGAGTCCAGGGACGAGGAGGGAGCGCACCACGAAGGTGTCGAGCAGCACGCCGAAGGCGACGATGAACGCCAGCTGCAGCAGGAACAGCAGCGGGATGACCGCCAGCGCGCTGAACGTGGCCGCGAGCACGAGCCCGGCCGAGGTGATGACGCCGCCGGTGACGGCCAGGCCGCGGTGCACCCCCTCCCGGGTGCCGCGAACGAGCGACTCCTCCCGGACCCGGGTCATGAGGAAGATCGAGTAGTCGATGCCGAGCGCGACGAGGAAGACGAAGCCGTACAGCGGCACGGTCGCGTCGGCGCCGGGCAGGTCCAGGACGTGGTTGAACACGATCGCGCTGATGCCCATGGTCGCCCCGAAGGAGAGCAGGTTGGCCAGGAGCAGCACCAGCGGCGCCACGACCGCCCGCAGGAGGAGCACCAGCATGAGGAAGATCGCCACGAGGACCACCGGGATGATGGTCCGCAGGTCCTTGGCGGCGGTGTCCTGCGTGTCCAGGCGCTGTGCCGCTGCGCCGCCGACGAGGGCGTCGGCGTCGGCCGCGTGCACGGCGGTGCGCAGCTCGCGCACGGTCGCCACCGCTGCCTGGGTCTCCGCGGCGTCCTCGGTCACGACGTCGATCCGGACCAGTCCGTCCACCACGACCGCCTCGGCCTCGGCGTCCGCCCCGGCCGGCGGACCCGACTCGGTGTCCACCCCCGCGGGCGGACCCGCCTCGGTGTCCGCCCCGGCCGGCGGACCCGACTCGGCGTCCACCCCCGCGGGCGGACCCGCGGCCTCGGTGACGAGCGCCGCCCCGGTGACGCCGGGGACGGTCTCCGCGGCGGCGATGACGTCCGCCGCGTTCGCCTCGGCGGTGATGACGACCGCCGGCTGGACCTGCCCGGCGTCGAAGTGCTCGGCGAGCACGGCCTCGCCCGCCACCGACTCGGTCTCGGCCAGGAAGATGTCGGAGTCGCTGGTGCCCTCCGCACGCAGCGTGGGCACGAACGCGGCGGCCGCGAGGAGGACGAGGGCGGTGACGACCCAGACCGGCCGCGCGTGGGAGGTGACGAACGTGGCGACCCGCTCCCAGATCCCGGGCCGCGCCGAGCCGCGCGCAGCGACCTGCGCCCCGTCGACGACGTCGGCGCCGATGTAGCGGGGGGTCCGCGGCCAGAAGATGAACCGCGACCGGCGACCGGCGAGGAGGAGGAAGGCCGGCAGCAGGGTGAGGGCCGCCAGGACCGCCGAGGCGATGCCGATGGCCGCCACCGGGCCGAGGCTCGAGTTGGACCCCAGGTCGGACAGCAGCAGGCACAGCAGGCCGACGATGACGGTACCGGCGCTGGCCAGGACGGGCTCCAGGGACGCCCGCCAGGCGACCCTCATCGCGTCGGCGGGGTGGGCGTGCCGGGTGAGCTCCTCGCGGTAGCGCGCGACGAGCAGCAGGGAGTAGTCCGTGGCGGCTCCGACGACGAGGATCGAGAGGATGCCCTGGCTCTGGCCGTTGAGCTGCAGGACCCCGCCACCTGCGAGGGGCTTGATGACGAGGGCGGCAGCGGCCAGGGCGAAGACCGAGGTCAGCAGGACCGCGAAGGGCAGGCTGGGCGAGCGGTAGACGAGGATGAGGATAACGAACACGACGACGAGCGCGGTGAGCAGCAAGATGCCGTCGATCCCGCCGAAGGCGGTGACGAGGTCGGCGATGGCACCCGCCGGACCCGTCACCCAGGTGCTGACGCCGGACAGCTCGTCCGCGGCGAGGGCCCGCAGCTCGGCGACGGCGGCGTTGACGACCCGCTCCTCGCTCTCCCCGGCGAGCTCGTTCGCGACCGTGGCGTCCAGGGGGACCGGCACGAGCACGGCGGCACCGTCCTCGGACGGGACAGCGACGACGGGGCCGGTGAGGACGTCACCGAGCGTCCCGCCGCCGGGCAGCTCGATGCCCGGGACGGCCTCGGCGAATGTCCCGACGGCCTCGACCTGACCGGCGTCGAGCCTGCCCCCGTCCGCGGCCTCGACGACGACGAGCGCAGGCAGCGTGGTCTCGTCGCTGAACTGCGCCGAGAGCTCCCCCGCCCGCGTGGACTCGGCGTTCGCGGGCAGGAAGGCCGCGTTGTCGTTCTCCTGCACCGCGGAGAGCGTCCCCTGGGCCATCCCCCCGAACGCGCCCACGAGGAGCCAGACGACGAGCGCGAGCAGGATCAGACCCGCCCGCGCGACCGCAGAACGGGTGCGGACGCGGCGCTTGGTCGGTGCGGGCGGTGCTTGGGTGGCCACGGGGATCCTCCAGGACGGACCGGATGCTCAACACCGTGAACGCTAGCCTGGCTACCTAGATCGTGCAAGACTCGAACCGGCCCCTCCGCGGGCCGACCGCCGTCGCTCTGGAAGGATGCCCCGATGGATCCCCGAGGCCCCGGTGTCGCGACCCCGCCGCCGGCGTGGCCCACCGGCCGCCTGCTCTCCGCCGCGGCCCGGCGCGTCGAGCGGTCCTGGGACGACTACCTCCAGCGGTGGTCGCTGTCCCACGCCACACTCCCCCTGCTCGCCGTCCTGGCGGGGGGTCCCCGCTCGCAGCGCGAGATCGCCGCCGCCCTCGGGGTGAGCGAGCAGGCGGTCAGCAGGATGGCCGTGGGGCTCGAGCGGGCCGGGTACCTCGAGCGCCGGCGACACGGCTCCGACCGCCGCCGTCAGGTCGTGGCCATCACGGACCACGGCCGCACGACGCTCGCCGCCCTCGACGACCCCGGCGCGGTCGAGGCCCTGGCCAGCGCGGCGCTCACGGCGGCCGAGGTGGCGGAGCTCCGGCGCCTGCTCCTCCTCGTCCTCGAGCCGCCCGCGGGATGAGCGGCCGGGCCGACCGCGGCCGCCACCGGCCTACGATCGTCCCGTGCGCTTCGAGCAGATCGACCTGGGGACCTCCCTGACGGACTACCAGCGGGCGTGGGACCTCCAGCGCGCGCTCCACGCCCGCGTCGCCGACGGTGACCTCGAGGACACGGTCCTCCTGCTGGAGCACCCGCCCGTCTACACCGCGGGCCGGCGCACCGCCACGCGCGACCGCCCCACCGACGGCACCCCCGTCATCGACGTCGACCGCGGTGGGCGCATCACCTGGCACGGCCCGGGCCAGCTCGTCGTCTACCCCATCGTCCGGCTCCGTGAGCCGGTCGACGTCGTGGCGTACGTGCGGGCGCTGGAGCAGGCCGTCATCGACCTCGCCGCCGCCTACGGCGTGGCCACCGCCCGCGTTCCCGGCCGCTCGGGGGTGTGGGTGCTGGCCGACGACCGCGGTCGCGACCGCAAGCTCTGCGCCGTCGGCGTCCGGGTGGCGCGGGGGGTGACGATGCACGGCATCGCCGTCAACGCCGACGTCGACCTCGCGGCGTACGACCGGATCGTGCCCTGCGGCATCGAGGACGCCGACGTCACCTCGCTGTCCGCCGAGACCGGCCGGCGCATCGGGCCCACGGACATCGCCGAGGCCCTCCAGCGGCACCTCGCCGAGGCGCTCGGCCCGCTCACGGCCGCGTCCCGGCCCGCGACGGCGCCCGCCGGGACCCCGACGTAGGATCGTCACCAAGCAACGGACGAGGAGAGGCACCACGTGACCATCGCTCCCGAGGGCCGCAGGATGCTGCGGGTCGAGGCACGCAACGCCGAGACCCCCATCGAGAAGAAGCCGAGCTGGATCAAGACCCGCGCCACGATGGGCCCTGAGTACCGGGACCTCAAGCAGCTCGTCCACGGCGGCGGCCTGCACACGGTGTGCGAGGAGGCCGGCTGCCCGAACATCTTCGAGTGCTGGGAGGACCGGGAGGCCACGTTCCTCATCGGCGGCTCCCAGTGCACGCGGCGCTGCGACTTCTGCCAGATCGACACCGGCAAGCCCTCGGCCCTGGACCGCGGCGAGCCGCTCAAGGTCGCCGAGTCGGTCCGGACGATGGGGCTGAGGTACTCCACGATCACCGGCGTGGCCCGCGACGACCTCGACGACGGCGGAGCCTGGCTCTACGCCGAGACGGTCCGCCAGATCCACGCCCTCAACCCCGGGACGGGCGTCGAGCTGCTCATCCCCGACTTCGACGCCGTGCCCGAGCAGCTCGCCGAGGTCTTCTCCTCGCGGCCGGAGGTGCTGGCCCACAACGTCGAGACGGTGCCGCGGATCTTCCGTCGCATCCGGCCCGGTTTCCGCTACCAGCGCTCCCTCGGTGTCCTCACCTCCGCCCGCGACGAGGGCCTGGTCACCAAGTCCAACCTCATGCTCGGGATGGGCGAGACCTTCGAGGAGGTCGTCGAGGCGATGGAGATGCTCCACGACGCCGGCTGCGACCTGCTGACCATCAACCAGTACCTGCGCCCGTCGGTGCGGCACCACCCGGTCGACCGGTGGGTCCGCCCCGAGGAGTTCGTCGCCCTGTCGGACAAGGCCGAGGAGATCGGCTTCCTCGGCGTCATGTCCGGACCGCTGGTGCGCTCGAGCTACCGCGCCGGTCGGCTGTGGGGCCAGGCGATGGCCCGCAAGGGCCGGCCCGTGCCCGAGCACCTCGCGCACCTGTCCGAGGCCCGGACGTCCCGCCAGGAGGCTGCCGCGCTCGTGCGGTGAGCCGGGCGTAGCCTCGGCCGGGTGGACCCCGTCGGCGCCCTGGAGCGCGTGGCCTACCTGCTCGAGCGGCAGCTGGCCGAGCCGCACCGCGTCCGGGCGTACCGGCGCGCCGCCCGACGGCTCGCCGCGCTCGCCCCCGACGAGATCGGCGCACGGCTGCGGGCCGGCACCCTGACCGACCTCCCCGACGTCGGACCGAAGACGGCCGCGGTGGCGTACCAGGCGGCCGCCGGGGACGTCCCGGCCTACCTGGCCGAGCTCGAGGACGGCGCGCGGGACCCGGTCGTCACGGGCGGGGAGGTCGTGCGCGGCTGGCTCACCGGCGACCTCCACACCCACTCGGACTGGTCCGACGGCACGGCCCCGATCGCGGCGATGGCCGCCGCGGCCGTGGACCTCGGCCACTCCTATCTCGCCCTCACCGACCACTCCCCCAGGCTCACCGTCGCCCGCGGGCTGACGGCCGCGCGGCTGCGGGAGCAGCTCGACGTCGTGGCCCGCCTCAACACCGAGCTCGCACCGTTCCGGATCCTCACCGGCATCGAGGTCGACATCCTCGAGGACGGCTCCCTCGACCAGGACGAGGACCTCCTCGACGCACTCGACGTCGTCGTGGCGAGCGTGCACTCCCAGCTGCGGATGGACAGCGCGGCGATGACCCGGCGCATGGTCACCGCCGTCGCGAACCCGCGGGTGGACGTCCTGGGGCACGTCACCGGCCGACTCGTCACCGGCTCGCGCGGGACGCGGCCGCCCTCGAGCTTCGACGCGGAGATCGTCTTCGAGGCGTGCCGGCGCTTCGACGTCGCCGTCGAGATCAACTCCCGGCCCGAACGACGGGACCCGCCCACCGAGCTGCTCCACCTCGCCCGCGACACCGGCTGCGTCTTCGCCGTCGACACCGACGCCCACGCGCCGGGTCAGCTCGAGCTCCTCGACCACGGCTGCGCCCGCGCGCAGGCGGCCGGCCTGGCCCGGGCGCGGATCGTCAACACCCTCGCCGTCGACGACCTCCTGGCGTGGACGGCCTGACGACCCGTCCGGCGCCGACGGCGTGGCCCCTGCCCCCGGACGGTAGGCTTGACCGTCATGGCCCGCAAGAACTCCGACGACGCCGCGCCGAAGCCCCAGAAGCAGCGCTGGTACCACAACGTCCGTGACGCCTACCGGCTGACCCGGCAGGTCAACCCCCTCATCACGTGGATCCTCCTGGGTGTCTTCGTGGCCGTCATGGGGCTCGCCCTCATCATCGGGTTCATCTGGGGCCACCCGTGGTACACGGGCCTGTTCGGCCTCATGCTGGCGCTGACACTCATGCTCGTGGTGCTCTCGCGCCAGACCGAGAAGGCGGCCTACAGCCAGATCGAGGGCCGGACCGGGGCCGTCGGGGCCGTCCTGGGCCAGACCAAGGGATGGAACTTCGAGCAGGAGCCGGTCGCGGTGAACCCGCGCACCCAGGACCTCGTGTTCCGCATGGTCGGCCGGCCCGGCATCGTGCTGGTCTCCGAGGGCCCGGCCAACCGGGTGCGGCGCCTCCTCGAGGACGAGCGGCGCAAGGTCGCCCGGGTCGCGCCGAACGTCCCGGTCCACCTGGTGCAGGCGGGCAACGACGAGGGACAGGTGCCGCTCGCGAAGCTCGGCAAGACCGTCCGCAAGCTCAAGAAGACCCTCACCGCCGCCGAGGTGGCCACGGTCGCCCGCCGGATCCAGGCGCTCGGCGGGACCAGGCTGCCCATCCCCAAGGGCGTCGACCCCATGCGTGCGCGTCCCGACCGCAAGGGCATGAAGGGCCGCTGAACCCTGCTCGCACAGGGTCGTCGAGTCCGCCTCCGTCCCTGGTGGTGTGACCGTCAGGCCGAAGAGTCCGTCAGGCCCAGCCCGACGGACTCTTCTGCTTCGTAGCCGTGGCCGGTCAATCTCGCGGGGCCGACTCGTCGGTTAGCGCACCCGTGTGACGACGGTCCCCGCCCACACGTCGTGCAGGCCGCGACCGTCGGGGCCCCAGACCACCGCGGGGATCACCAGGCACAGCCCCACCGTGCGTGCGAGCGCGCGCACCGGGCCGGGGAGTCCGCCGGCGGGGGTGCGGACCGCGAGACCCGCCACCACGTGGCCGATCGTGGCGCCGAGCGTGGCGACCATGAGCCACGTCATGAGGGCGAACACGGCGAGCGTCGCCATGGGCTCGTAGCCGAGGAAGCCGGCACTGATCGCCGAGGCGAGAGCCCAGTCCACGGCCAGTCCGACGAGGCGGCGGCCGAGGGTGGCGACGGGGACGGAGACGGGCGCGGTCACCGGGAGAGTTTACCGGCTCTTCGGAGAATCGGTGGGGTGGGGTGACACGCCGACTGGGACGAGTTCCATCTGAATAGGGGTCGAGGTCCTCACGATCAGGAGCGACCAAGCAACCTGTTCGAAGAGGACCTCGACGGTGGATCACCCTACGTCGTGCTGCCTTCGCGGCGGCACCTACTGCTCGCGTACTGACACCCTGTTCGGCATCGCGGGCGTGCATGTGACAGACGTCCGACGTACCGAGACCGGTCTGGTGCTGACAGTCGAGACACCGCCGCGGGTCGAGGGGTGCCGACGGTGCGGTGTGGTCGCGGTCGGGCACGGCCGGCGGGTCCGGGTCCTGCACGACGTCCCCTCCCACGCCGCGCCCGTGACGGTGGTGTGGCGGCGGCGGACCTGGGTGTGCCCGGACCCGGGCTGCCCGGCCGGCTCGTTCTCGGAGGACGTCGCCGACCTCGTCATCGGTGGGGCCAAGTTGACCGCCCGGGCGGTGCGGTGGGCGATCGGACAGCTGCGCCGCGAGCACGCCTCCATCGCCGGCCTGGCCCGCCAGCTCGGCGTCGACTGGCACACCCTGTGGGACACCGTCCGCCCCGAGCTCGACGCGATGGCGAAGGACGAGTCCCGCTTCGCCGGCGTCAACGCCTTGGGAGTGGACGAGCACGTGTGGCACCACACCCCGCACCGGATCAAGGACAAGGGCCCCAAAGAGATGACCGGGATGGTCGACCTGACCCGCGACGCCACGGGCCGCACCCGGGCGAAGCTGCTCGACCTGGTGCCAGGCCGGTCGGGGAAGGTCTACGAGAAGTGGCTCCAGGACCGCGGGCCTACCTTCACCGCCGGGGTCAAGGTCGCGACCCTGGACCCCTTCCGCGGGTACCAGAACGCCATCGACGCCGAGCTCGAGGACGCCGCCGCGGTGCTGGACGCCTTCCACGTCACCAAGCTCGGTGTCGACGTCGTGGACGAGGTCCGCCGCCGCGTCCAGCAGCACACCACCGGCCACCGCGGCCGCCGGGACGACCCGCTGTACAAGGTCCGCAACGTCCTGCGCGCCGGCGCGGACCGGCTCACCAGCCGGCAGTGGGACCGCCTCGAACGGGACCTACCCGCTGGCGACCCCGACGGTGAGGTCCTCCTGGCCTGGCAGTGCTACCAGCGCCTCCGCTCGGTCTACCACCTTCCCGACCTCGCGGAGGCGAGGAAGGTCGCCGAGCACATCGTCGCCACCTTCCACACCTGCCCGGTCCCCGAGGTCGCCCGCCTGGGCCGGACCCTGCGCCGGTGGAAGACCCAGTTCCTCGGCTACTTCACCACCAACCGCGCCAGCAACGGCGGCACCGAGGCCCTGAACGGGATCATCGAGCTCCACCGCCGCATCGCCCGCGGCTTCCGCAACAAGGACAACTACCGACTCAGGATGCTCCTCGTCGGAGGCGGCCTCACCCCACCGATTCTCCGATGAGCCAGTTTACCCGGCCGACACCGTAGGGCCCCGATCCGCTCCGGCCCCGAAACATGCCGGACACATTGAGGTGACACGCGGGCAACAGGTCGGGACTAACCTCGGCGTCGTACCTTCGTCCACACCAAGGAGCAGCGGATGTTTTCCAGCGCCGAGGAGGCCATCGCCTTCACCAAGGAGCAGGACGTCAAGTTCGTCGACGTCCGCTTCTGCGACCTGCCGGGGGTCATGCAGCACTTCAACATCCCGGTCGAGGCCTTCAACGAGGACGCCTTCACGGACGGCCTCATGTTCGACGGCTCGTCGATCCGCGGGTTCCAGGCGATCCACGAGTCCGACATGAAGCTCGTCCCGGACGTCACGAGCGCGTTCGTGGACCCGTTCCGCAAGCAGAAGACGCTGGTCGTCAACTTCTCCATCGTCGACCCGTTCACCGACGAGTCGTACTCGCGCGACCCGCGCAACATCGCCGCCAAGGCCGAGGCCTACCTCAGGAGCACCGGCATCGCCGACACCGTCTACTTCGGTGCCGAGGCGGAGTTCTACGTCTTCGACGACGTCCGGTTCCAGACCACGCAGCACTCGAGCTTCTACTACCTCGACTCCACCGAGGCGGCCTGGAACACCGGCCGCGAGGAGGAGGGCGGCAACCTGGGCTACAAGACCCGCTACAAGGGCGGCTACTTCCCCGTCTCCCCCTCCGACCGCTTCGCCGACCTGCGCGACGACATGGTCCGGATCATGCAGGAGGTGGGGCTGGACGTCGAGCGAGCCCACCACGAGGTCGGCACGGCCGGCCAGCAGGAGATCAACTACCGCTTCAACACCCTGCGGGGCGCGGCCGACGACCTGATGAAGTTCAAGTACATCATCAAGAACGTCGCCTTCGAGGCCGGCAAGTCCGCGACCTTCATGCCCAAGCCCCTCTTCGGTGACAACGGCTCCGGCATGCACTCGCACCAGTCCCTGTGGAAGGACGGCAAGCCGCTGTTCTTCGACGAGCGCGGCTACGGCGGCCTGTCCGACCTCGCCCGCTGGTACATCGGCGGGCTCCTCAAGCACGCGCCGTCGCTCCTGGCGTTCACCAACCCCTCGGTGAACTCCTACCACCGCCTGGTCCCCGGCTTCGAGGCGCCCGTCAACCTCGTGTACTCGGCCCGCAACCGCTCGGCGTGCATCCGCATCCCCGTCACCGGTACCTCGCCGAAGGCCAAGCGCATCGAGTTCCGCGTGCCCGACCCGTCGTCGAACCCGTACCTGGCCTTCTCCGCCATGCTCATGGCCGGCCTGGACGGCATCAAGAACCGGATCGAGCCGCCGGACCCGATCGACAAGGACCTCTACGAGCTGCCGCCCGAGGAGCACGCGCAGATCGACCAGGTCCCCGACTCCCTCCCGGCCGTCCTGGACGCGCTCGAGGCCGACCACGACTACCTCACCGAGGGCGACGTCTTCACCGCCGACCTCATCGAGACGTGGATCGACTACAAGCGCACCAACGAGATCGACCCGCTGCGCCTGCGCCCGCACCCGCACGAGTTCGAGCTCTACTACGACCTCTGATCTGAGCCGGTCGTCAGCCCGAGCCGCCCCCCGACCCGCCCTCAGGGCGGGCCGGGGGGCGGCCTGCGTCCGGGCAGCGACATCGACCGCCTGCTGGTCCTCCGCGCGGGCGGCGGCGCCCGCCGTTGTCATCGGGCGCCTACGACCGTAACCTGATGGTTCCGGCGCGCCGCGCGCCGGGAGCGCCACTCCAGACTCCGGTGGCACCGCGACGGTGCGACGGAGAGGCGAAGATGGACGGCAACGGGAGTCCCTCGGTCGTCGTCGACGAGGAGGAAGGCACGACCAGGCTGGTCCTGGCCGGTGAGATCGACGCGGGCATCGCCGACGACGTCGCCCACGCGCTCCAGCGCGTGGCCGCCCACGACACACCGGTCGACATCGACCTCGCCGGCGTGACGTTCATGGACTGCTACGGCCTGCGGATCCTCCAGGCGGTCGTCGGGCGGGTGAGCGCGCCCGTGCGCGTCGTCGCCGCCAGCGCCCCGGTCCGGTTCCTCCTGGAGACGGCGGGGCTGACCGCCCTCGCCGCCGACGGCCCGGGCTCGTCGGGGCCGGACCGCGCCGTCGACCTGAGCGGGATCGCCCCGCTGGCGGTCGCCCGCCTCTACCTGTCCGAGCCCCTGACGGTCCGGCCCGAGCAGGCCGAACCCCAACCGGTGGGCACGGCACGCACCGACGGAGGCCTGCCATGACGCTGGGGACCACGACACCGCCGGTGGGCGGCACCCACGACGGGCCGCCGCGCCTCCTCCTCACGCTCGCCGACCTCGAGGCGGTCGTGCGGGCCGTCGGCTCGGCCCACCTCTACGTCGGGACGGCGCCCCACCTGCTCCGGGCCGGGGCCTGGCACGCCGAGAGCGGGTACCCGCTGCCGGGGCTGCCCGCGTGGCCGCTGCGCGCCGAGCCCTGGTGGCAGGGCGGTCAGCGGGTGTGGATCGCGCGCCAACTGGTCCGCCGCGCCGGGCACGTCGAGCCGTCGCAGTCGGCGTGGGTCGTCGTGGGAGCCGCGGCCGGTCGGGGCGGCGACGGCGAGCCCCTCCTCGCCGACCCGCGCACGCTCGCCGAGGTGGGGGCGGGGGTGCACCGCGAGGCGGCGGAGACCTACACGGGGTGGCGCGAGCGCGAGTTCCGCTGAGGCGTTCGCCGGGCGCAGGCCCCGCCGGGGGCCCGGGCCGGGCCGAGGGTCCCGATCGCGCCGACGACTCCGATCGCGCCGACGGCACCGGCCGTGCGGGGTTCGACCCTCGGCCGGCTCACTGGTAGAAGAGCTCGTCGACGACCGTCCGAGCCCGCCGGGCCCGGCGCAGGTACTCCTCCTCCAGGTCCAGCCGCCTGCCCGGGGGGTAGCCGAGGATCCGGGCCACCACCTCGAGCTCGACCGCCTCGTGGGGCAGGGTGTCGATCTTGGCGCCGGTGGTCCGGCCCGTGCCGAGGACGATCGCGTCCCGGATCCGGGACGCGAGCTGCCACGCGCCGTCCAGGCGCGCAGCCTCCTCGGCACTGACCAGGCCGGCCTCGTGGAGGGCGTGCAGCGCCCGGGTCGTCGAGGTGGTCCGAAGTTCCGGCACCCGCCCGGCGTGGCGCAGCTGGAGCAGCTGCACGGTCCACTCGACGTCGCTGAGGCCGCCCCGGCCGAGCTTGAGGTGGCGGGTCGGGGGGACGCCGCGAGGCATCCGCTCCGACTCGACCCGCGCCTTGATCCGGCGCAGCTCGCGCAGCTCGGCCTCGGTGAGGCCCTCCGCGGGGTAGCGCAACGGGTCCACGAGCGCGACGAACCGCCGCGCGAGGTCGTCGTCCCCGGCCACGGGGCGCGCGCGCAGCAGGGCCTGACGTTCCCACGGCTCCACCCACCGCTCGTAGTACTCGGCGTAGGCCGACAGCGTGCGGGTCATGGGGCCGTTGCGGCCCTCGGGGCGCAGGTCCGCGTCGACCGCCAGGGGCGGCTCTCCCCCACCCTCCCCGAGGAGCCCGCGGACCTTGCTCGCCACGGCCACCGCCGTCCGGGTGGCCGTCTCGGGGTCCGCGCCCGGCTCGGGCTCGTGGACGAAGAGGACGTCGGCGTCGGAGGCGTAGCTCATCTCCTCCCCGCCCAGCCGTCCCATCGCCACGACGAGGTAGCGCGACGGCGGCTCGGCCAGGCCCGCCTCGGCCGTGGCCTCGGCCACGGCGACCCGCAGCGCACCGGCGAGGGCGACGTCGGCCGCGGTGGTGATCATCGCCCGGGAGCGACCGTCCGGGACCGCGTCGAGGACGTCCCCGATGCCGGCCCGGAGGAGCTCGCGGCGCCGGAGGTAGCGGGCCACCATGACCCCGGGCACCGGCTCGGCCCGGCGCGACTGGAGCGCGAGCAGCTCCGGCTCCAGCACCTCGCGGGTGCGGGGCGTCAGCTCGTCGTCGTCGTCGAGCCACCGCACCGCCTCCGGCAGGGTCGCCAGGGAGGCGGCGACGTAGCGGCTGTGGGAGAGCAGGTGCGCGAGGCGCTCGGCGGCCGCGCCGGAGTCGCGCAGGAGCTTGAGGTACCAGTGGGTGGTGCCCATGGTCTCGGAGAGCTTGCGGAAGCTCAGCAGGCCCGAGTCCGGCTCGGGTCCCTGGGCGAACCAGCCGAGCATGACGGGCAGGAGCTGGCGCTGGATCGCCGCCCGCCGGGTGATGCCCTCGGTCAGGGCCGCGATGTGGCGGATCGCCCCGGCGGGGTCGTGGAACCCGATCGCGGCGAGGCGGGCGCGGGCCGCCTCCGGCGCCAGGACGACGTCCTGGGCGCTCAGCTGCGCGGTGAGGGGCAGCAACGGGCGGTAGAAGATCTCCTCGTGGAGGTGGCGCACCTCGCGGCGCACCTGCCGCCACCGCTCCTCGAGGGACTCTGCGCCGTCGACGCCGTCGGTCCGCAGCGACCGGCCCAGGCGGCGCAGGTCCGCCTCGTCGGTGGGGACGAGGTGCGAGCGGCGCAACCGGTAGAGCTGGATGCGGTGCTCCAGCGCCCGCAGGAACCGGTAGTGGTGCCCCAGCTCCTCGGCGTGGTCGCGGCCGACGTACCCGGCGCGCGCAAGCTGCGCCAGGCCCTGCAGCGTCGTCCGGGACCGGATGGTCTCGTCGGTCCGGCCGTGGACCATCTGGAGCAGCTGGACGGTGAACTCGACGTCGCGCAGGCCACCCTTGCCGAGCTTGAGCTGACGCTCGGCGTGCTGGGCGGGGACGGTGTCCTCGACCCGGCGCCGCATGGCCTGGGCGTCCTCGACGAAGTGCTCGCGCTCCACCGCCGACCACACCATCGGCGCGAGGGCTTCGACGTAGGCCTGGCCGAGGGCGAGGTCACCGGCCACCGGCCGGGCCTTGAGCAGCGCCTGGAACTCCCACGCCTTCGCCCAGCGCTCGTAGTAGGCGAGGTGGGAGGCCAGGGTGCGCACGAGGGGCCCGTCCTTGCCCTCGGGCCGCAGGTTGGCGTCCAGCGGCCACAGGGCCGGCTCGCCCGACGGGCCGGCGCACGCCCGCGCCAGGGCGGCCGCGAGCCGGGTGCCCACCGCGAGGGCCTCGCCCTCGTCCGTGCCCTCCGCCGGCTCCACGACGTAGACGACGTCGACGTCGGAGATGTAGTTGAGCTCGCGGCCACCGGTCTTACCCATGCCCAGCACCGCCAGGCGCACCCCGCGGGCACCGTCCGGCTGGTCCGCGCGCACCACCGCCAGGGCGGCGTCCAGCGCCCCCGCCACGACGTCGGCGACGGCGGCGGCCACCTTGGGCAGGTCCGCCAGCGGGTCGGGGCTGGTGAGGTCCGCGGCGGCGATCTCCAGGATGCGCCGGCGGTAGGTGCGCCGCAGGGTGTCCACCCCCTCGGCGCCCGTGACCGTGGCGACCGGGACGGTGTCGCGGTGGTCCGCCCCGACCGCCCTCAGCGCCCGCTCGCGCTCGTCCTCGGCCGTGAGGTCGAGGACCGGGACCTCGCCGTCACGATCGGCGAGGAGAGTGACGTCACCCGGGCGCGCGACGAGCATGTCCCCCAGCGCCGAGCTTGCGCCCAGGACGGCGAGGAGCCGGTCCCGGTGCGGCCCGTCGGTGGTGAGCACCGCGGCGAGGTCTCCGCCGTCGTCGGCGGCCTCGACCAGCCGCAGCAGGGTGAGCAGGGCCAGGTCGGGGTCGGCCGCGCGTCCGAGCGCCTCGGGCAGCGGTGCGCCCGCCGCCCCCGCGGCGGCGACCACCGGGGCGAGCGCGGCCTCGGCGAGGAGACTCTCGGCGCGGGCGGGCGCCGCGAACCCCAGCCGGCGCAGCCGGCTGGCGGCGGAGACCTCACGCGGCACGGGCGGTCAGCTCACAGGGCGGGGATGAAGCGCTGCAGCTCGTACGCCGTCACCTGGGCCCGGTACTCCTCCCACTCCGTGCGCTTGTTGCGCAGGAAGAACTCGAAGGTGTCCTCACCCAGGGTCTCGGCGACGAGCTCGGAGGTCTCCATGATCTCCACGGCCTCGCGCAGCGAGTTCGGCAACGACCTGATCCCGAGCGCCTTGCGCTCGGCCCGGCTCATCGCCCAGACGTCGTCGTCGGCGCCCTCGGGCAGCTCGTAGCCCTCCTCGATGCCCTTGAGGCCGGCGTTGAGCAGCACCGCGAAGGCGAGGTAGGGGTTGGCCGCGGAGTCCAGCGCCCGGTACTCCACCCGCGCCGAACCGCCCTTGTCGGGCTTGTACATGGGCACCCGCACGAGCGCGGAGCGGTTGTTGTGGCCCCAGCACACGTAGCTGGGGGCCTCGCCGCCGCCCCACAGGCGCTTGTAGGAGTTGACGTGCTGGTTGCACACGGCGGTGATCTCCGCGGCGTGCCGCAGCAGGCCGGCGATGAACGCCCGGCCGGTGTCGGAGAGCTGGTACTGCCCGGCGGGGTCGTAGAAGGCGTTGCGCTCACCCTCGAACAGGGACAGGTGGGTGTGCATGCCGGAGCCGGGGGCGTCCACGAGCGGCTTGGGCATGAACGTCGCCAGCACGTCCTGCTGGAGGGCGACCTCCTTGATGACGGTGCGGAAGGTCTGGATGTTGTCGGCCGTGCTCAGCGCGTCGGCGTAGCGCAGGTCGATCTCGTTCTGGCCCGGGCCGGCCTCGTGGTGGGAGAACTCCACGGAGATCCCCATGGACTCGAGCGTGGTGATCGCGTCACGGCGGAAGTCGTGGGCGGTGCCGCGCGCGACGTGGTCGAAGTACCCGCCACGGTCGATCGGCACCAGCCCGTCCTCCGGCGACGAGTTCTGGAAGAGGTAGAACTCGATCTCGGGGTGGGTGTAGAAGGTGAAGCCCTTCTCGGCGGCCTTGTCCATCGCGCGGCGCAGCACCCCGCGCGGGTCGGACCGGGCCGGCTCGCCCGCCGGGGTGAGGATGTCGCAGAACATCCGGGCGACGCCGTTCTCCTCACCGCGCCAGGGCAGCACCTGGAAGGTGGCCGGGTCCGGCTTGGCGAGCATGTCCGCCTCGTAGACCCGGGTCAGGCCCTCGATGGAGGAACCGTCGAACCCGATGCCCTCCGCGAAGGCCCCCTCGAGCTCGGCCGGCGCGATGGCCACGGACTTCAGCACGCCCAGGACGTCGGTGAACCACAGCCGGATGAACCGGATGTCGCGCTCCTCGATCGACCTGAGCACGTACTCCTGCTGCCTGTCCATCGACCCCTCCTCGGTCCGGGACCGCCACGGAAGGTGCCCGGGCGGACGTGCGAGGGGCACCGGCCCCCACAGGCCCCATCATGGCGCACGCCCGGCCGCCCGCGCGCCGCCGACCGGCATCCGCCCCTCCGGCGCGCTGCGCCGTCGCCTGCGGCAATAGGCTCGGGGCATGGAGCTGCGCATCGCCCTCGCCCAGGTCAACAGCGCCGTCGGCGACCTCGACGCCAACTCCTCCGCCGTGCGTGCCGTGACCGCCCGCGCCGTCGCGGCCGGGGCCGACGTCGTGCTCCTGCCCGAGATGGTCCTGACCGGCTACCCCGTCGAGGACCTCGCCCTGCGCGGGTCGTTCCAGCGCGCCGCGGCCGCGCGCCTGCAGACCCTGGCCGCCGAGCTCGCCGCGGACGGCCTGGGCGCCACCGCCGTCGTGCTCGGTTCGCTGGGCACCGCCCGGGCCGAGCGGCCCACCAACGTCGCCGCGGTCCTGCGCGGCGGCGCCGTCGAGGCGGTCTACACCAAGCACCACCTGCCCAACTACGGCGTGTTCGACGAGTACCGGATCTTCGCCCCGGGCGACCCGGACGACGTCGTGGTCGTCGAGGCCGGCGGGCACCGGCTCGGTGTGGCGATCTGCGAGGACATCTGGGTCGACGGCGGGCCGGTCGCCGCGATGGCCGACGACGGTCTCGACGCCCTCCTGGTCCTCAACGGCTCGCCGTACGAGTTCGGCAAGGGTGCCGTGCGACGGCGTCTCACCCGTGACCGGGCGCGGCAGCTCGGCTGCCCGGTCCTCTACGTCAACCTCGTCGGCGGCCAGGACGACCTCGTCTTCGACGGCCACAGCTTCGTCGTCGACGCCGCCGGGGACCTCGTCGCGGCGTCCCCGGGCTTCGTCGAGGACCTCCTGCTGGTGGCGCTGCCCGGGGACGGCGCGGCCCCCACCACCCCGGCCGGGTACGCCCTGCCCCCGGAGCGGTCGGACATCGCCCAGATGTACGAGGCCATCGTCCTGGGTCTGCGCGACTACGTGCGCAAGAACGGCTTCGAGAAGGTCGTGCTGGGTCTGTCCGGCGGCATCGACTCCGCCCTCGTCGCCGCCGTGGCCGCCGACGCGATCGGCGGGGAGAACGTCGTGGGGATCTCGATGCCCTCGCGGTACTCCTCGGACCACTCCCGCGACGACGCCGCCGACCTCGCCCGCCGCATCGGCGCCGACTACCGGGTGCGCCCCATCGGCCCGATGGTCGAGGCCTTCCTCGCCGAGATGGACATCACCGGGGTCGCGGAGGAGAACCTCCAGGCGCGGGTGCGCGCCGTCGTCCTCATGGCCGTGTCGAACTCCGAGGGGCCGCTGCTCCTGGCGACCGGGAACAAGAGCGAGCTCGCTGTCGGGTACTCCACCGTCTACGGCGACGCCGCGGGCGGCTACGCGCCGCTCAAGGACGTCCTCAAGACCCACGTGTGGGAGCTGGCCCGCTGGCGCAACGAGGCCGCCGCGGCCGCCGGCGAGGAGCCGCCGATCCCGTGGAGCTCGATCGAGAAGGCTCCCTCGGCCGAGCTGCGCCCGGACCAGAAGGACTCCGACTCCCTGCCGGACTACGACCTGCTCGACAACGTCCTCGAGGGCTACGTCGAGCGCAGCCTCGGCCGGGAGGAGCTGCTCGACTCCGGGTTCGACCCCGAGACCGTCGAGCTCGTCCTGCGGCTCGTGGACCGCGCGGAGTGGAAGCGCCGCCAGTACCCCCTCGGCCCCAAGGTCACCGCGGTCGCGTTCGGCCGTGACCGGCGCCTGCCCGTGACCAACCGCTGGCGCGAGCGGCTCTGACCCTCCCCCGCCCGACCGAGAGGACGACCCTTCCCATGAGCACCCCCGCACCCGAGACACCCCGCCGGTTCCGGGTCCACCACCTGCGCCAGGCCAAGGAGCGCGGCGAACCCCTGACGATGCTCACCGCCTACGACGCCGTCACCGCCCGGGTCTTCGACGAGGCGGGCGTCGACCTGCTCCTCGTCGGGGACTCCGTCGGCGACAACATGCTCGCCCACGACTCCACGATCCCGGTGACGGTCGACGAGATGGTCGTCGCCACCCGGGCGGTCGCGCGCGTGACCCGCCGGGCGATGGTCGTGGCGGACCTGCCCTTCGGCTCCTACGAGGCATCCCCCGCCCAGTGCCACGCCACCGCCGTGCGGCTGGTCAAGGAGGCCGGCGCCCACGCGGTGAAGTTCGAGGGCGGGACGCACCTGGCCGGCCACGTCGAGCTCCTCACCCGGTCGGGGATCCCCGTGGTGGGCCACCTGGGCTTCACGCCGCAGTCGGAGAACATCCTCGGCGGCAAGCGCGTCCAGGGCCGCGGCGAGGAGGCCGCCGACCGGCTCGTCGCCGACGCCCTCGCCCTGGCCGACGCCGGCGCCGTCGCCGTCGTCCTGGAGATGGTCCCGGCGCCCGTGGCCGACCGGGTCACCGAGGTGCTGCCCGTCCCCACGATCGGGATCGGCGCCGGGAACGGCTGCGACGGGCAGGTCCTCGTCTGGACGGACATGGCCGGCATGGGGTCGTGGTCCCCCCGGTTCGCCCGCCGCTACGCCGAGCTGGGTGCCGCCCTCGGCGCGGCGACGCGGCAGTACGTCACGGAGGTGCGGACCCGGGCCTTCCCGGGCCCCGAGCACACCTACGAGAGCTGAGGGGAACCACCGGCGCCTGTCGTGCCGCCCTCTGACCCGTCCGACGTCCCCTCGACGGACGGGTCGGCGCCGGGCTCCCCCTTCCAGGCGGCGTCGTCCTCCTCCCACTCCTCGTTGCGCGTGCGCACCTTGTCCATGGCGTGCCGCGCGGCCTCCGCCGACGGGTACGGGCCCATCCGTGAGGTCCAGCCCGCGACCTTCCCCTCCTGGACCTCGCCCGTGGCGAGGTCGTAGTAGAACTCGGGCTGCTCGCTCATGCTCGTCCTCCTCGTCGCTGCCCGCGCGGACCGCGGGCCGCCCCGTCCGTAGACTGGGCCCATGCTGGTGGACCCTATGCTCGCCGACCGCGCCCCCCGCGGCACCCTGACGAAGGGGCGCGTCTCCCCGCTGCGGGAGGTGCCCGTGTCGATCCCGCGGCCGGAGTACGTCGGGCGCACGGGTCCGGAGCGGGTGAGCGCCTCCGAGGTGAAGTCGCCCGAGACGATCGAACGGATCCGGCGGGCCTCGCGCGTCGCGGCCCAGGCGCTGGCCGAGGTCGGCCGCCACGTCGCGCCGGGCGTGACGACGGACGAGCTGGACCGCATCGGCCACGAGTTCATGCTCGACCACGGCGCCTACCCCTCGACGCTGGGCTACATGGGCTTCCCGAAGTCGCTGTGCACGTCGGTCAACGAGGTGATCTGCCACGGCATCCCCGACTCGACCGTCCTGGCCGAGGGCGACATTCTCAACGTCGACGTCACCGCCTACCTCGACGGCGTCCACGGCGACCTCAACGCCATGTTCGAGGTCGGCGAGGTGGACGAGGAGTCCCACCTCCTCGTCGAGCGGACGAAGGTCGCCATGGAGCGCGGCATCAACGCCGTGCGCCCGGGCCGGGCCGTCAACGTCATCGGCCGGGTCATCGAGGCCTACGCCCGGCGGTTCGACTACGGCGTCGTGCGCGACTTCACCGGGCACGGCGTCGGCGAGGCGTTCCACTCCGGACTCATCATCCCCCACTACGACTCGGCCCCCCGCTACGACGACGTCATCGAGCCGGGCATGGTGTTCACGATCGAGCCCATGCTCACCCTCGGTGAGATCGACTGGGTCCAGTGGGACGACGGCTGGACCGTGCTGACCAAGGACCGCTCGCGCAGCGCCCAGTGGGAGCACACGGTCGTCGTGACCGAGACCGGCGCGGAGATCCTCACCCTGCCCTGACGCCCCGGTCCGGATAGCCTGCGGGTGCGCCGACCGGCGCGGCGGGACGGACACGACGGAGAACCATGAGCGACCTCATCGGATTCGGCATCGACATCGGCGGCTCGGGGATCAAGGGCGCCCCGGTGGACCTCACCACGGGTGAGCTCGTCGGCGACCGGCTGCGCATCCCCACCCCGAACCCGTCCAAGCCGGCCGCCGTCGCGGCCACGGTGGCCGAGCTCGTCGCCTCCTTCGACGTGCCGGACACGACCCCGATCGGGCTGACCTTCCCCGCCCCGATCAAGCACGGCGTCGTGGGGTCCATCGCCAACCTCCACAAGTCCTGGAAGGGCGTGGACGTCCCGGTCCTCATGACCGAGGCCATCGGCCGTCAGGTCATCGCGGTCAACGACGCCGACGCCGCCGGCATCGCCGAGGTCGTCTACGGCGCCGCGAAGGGCGTGCCCGGTGTCGTCCTGGTCACGACGCTCGGCACCGGGATCGGCTCCGCGCTCATCGTCGACGGCACGCTCGTACCCAACACCGAGCTCGGCCACCTCGAGATCGACGGCCACGACGCCGAGCACCGCGCGGCCTCCTCCGCGCGCGAGGCGGAGGGGCTGTCGTGGGACGAGTGGGCCGAGCGCCTCCAGCGGTTCTACGAGACGGTCGAGATGCTCTTCTCCCCCGACCTCCTCGTCGTCGGCGGCGGGGTGAGCAAGAAGCACGACAAGTTCCTCCCCCTGCTGACGACCCAGGCGCCGATCGTGCCCGCGGCGCTGCGCAACACCGCCGGGATCGCCGGCGCCGCTCAGCTGGCCGCCCACGGCTACCGCTGACGTGACCCGCGGCCTCGAGGAGGTCGCGCCCGGTGTCCACGTGGCCACCGCGCGTCGGTGGGCGACCACGTCGACCGTCGTCGTCGCATCGAACGGCTCCTGCCTCCTCGTCGACCCCGCGCTGACCCCCGCCGAGCTCGACGGCCTCGCCGCGACCGTCGCCGTGCGCGGCTGGCGGGTCAGCGCCGTGCTGTCCACGCACCCGCACTGGGACCACCTCCTGGTGCCGGCGCCGCTGACCGGCGTGGCACACGTCGCCTCGGCGGCCGCCGTGCGGGCGGCGAGGGACGGGCGCACCGCGCTGGTCGCCGAGGCCGCCGCGAGCGGCACCGGCGCCGAGGCGCACCTCCGCGTCCCGGACGCCCTGCCCACCGCGGTGGCCGAGGACGGACCGGCGGTGCCTGCCTGGCCGGCGGTCCGTCTCGTCGAGCACCGCGCGCACGCGCCCGGGCACCTCACGGTGGTCGTCCCCGCCGCACGGGCGCTGCTCGTCGGCGACATGCTCTCCGACCGCGAGGTGCCCCTCCTCGACCTCGACGCGGCCGACCCCCTGGGCGACTACGCCGAGGCGCTGGCCCTCCTCGTACCCCTCCTGCGGGACGCGGACGTCGTCGTGCCCGGGCACGGCGCCGTGGCCACCGCAGCCGAGGCCCGCGCACGCCTGGTCGCCGACCTGCGCTACCTCGACCGCCTGGCCGCCGGCCGTCCCGGCACCGACCCGCGTCTGATCGACCCGTGGGTCAGGGCGGAGCACGACCGACAGGCGGCCCGGAGCGACCCACCGGACGGACCCCCGGCGGGGCCGGCCCCGAGATCAGGGTCGTGATCCGGGGCGTCCCTGATGTGCGGACCGGGCCGATGCACCACGCTGGAGGTACTGACGAGCAGAAGAGGTGCACGACGTGAACGACATCCGAGCCGGAATGCGCAACCAGGGCCTGGTCCGCCCCCGCGACACCCGCGTCCTCGCGGGCGTCTGCGCGGGCCTGGGCCGGCGCTTCGGCCTCTCCCCGTGGGTGGCACGGCTGCTGTTCGTCCTGCTGCTCATGGTCCTGCCCGGCAGCCAGCTCGTGGTCTACCCCATCCTGTGGGTCCTCATGCCCAACGAGTACTGACCCGGGCACACCCCGCGCGGCCCGCCCGCTGCCGGCGGCCCCACGACACGCGGCACCACCTGGTCGTTCACCGGCCGTACACCCGCCGCCGTTACCATCGGCGTCAGGGGTACGGCAGTTCTGAGGAGCAACACGGTGGTCATGGTCTCGCGCTGGTTCGTCGTCGGGGCGGCCGCCCTGGCCGGAGTCGGCCTGGCGACCTCCGCGGCGCTGTCGGACGTCTCCCTCGGCCCGGAGGGACCTCTGCGGGTGGTCCTCACCGCGGCCGGCACCGGTCGCACGGCGGACTGCTCCGCCGCGGCGTTCGAGGGGACCTTCTTCGACGGTGCCACGGTCACGGTGACCGACCCCGCCGGCACGGTCGTCGGCGCGGGCGAGGTCGACGCCACGGGCCGGGCCACACCCGACGGCTGCACCTGGTCCCTCACCTTCGGCGACCTCACGGGCGCCGACAGCTACGTCGTCGAGCTGCGACGCGAGGGCACGCCGCCGCGGGTGCACACCTACGACTTCACCGTGACCGAGCTCGCGGAGAAGGACTGGACCGTCTGGGTCAGCGTCTTCGCCTGACGGTGGTGGTGCGGACGAGTCGGCCGGTACGCCGGGTTCTGTCCCGCCGGGTCGTTGCCGTCCCGTCGGTGGCGGCCATCCATCTACGACGTACGTTGCCGCACGCCTCCAGCGACCTACCCGCAGGCTCGGGCGGGCAGCCCTGATCACGCCTGCTGTCTGGTCTTGCTCCGGGTGGGGTTTGCCTAGCCGCGACGGTCACCCGCCGCGCTGGTGGTCTCTTACACCACCGTTTCACCCTTACCGCCGGATCGCTCCGACGGCGGTCTGCTCTCTGTGGCACTGTCCCGCGGGTCACCCCGGGTGGGTGTTACCCACCACCCTGCCCTATGGAGCCCGGACGTTCCTCGGCGTCCCGGCCGAGGCCGGGACGACGCGACCGCCTGGCCGACTCATCCGCGCCGCCATCGTACCCCGGGCTGACGCCGGACGGCCGGCCGTTACCATTCCCCGGTGCTCGTGCTCCTGCCGCCCTCCGAGGGCAAGACCGCCCCGACCCGCGGCCGCCCGGTCGACCTCGGGCGTCTCGCCGCCCCCGCCCTCGCGCCCGCCCGGGAACGCGTGCTCGACGCGCTTCGCGCCGTCTCCGCGACACCCGACGGGCCGTCGGTGCTGGGCGTGGGACCGTCGCTGGCCGCCGAGGTGGAGCGGAACACGGCGCTGCGCACCGCGCACGCGGCCCCGGCGGCCCGGGTCTACACCGGGGTGCTGCACACCGCGGCGGGGCTGGCCGGCCTCACCGGTCCGGCCCGCGCCCGCGCCGGTCGATCGGTGCGGATCCTCTCCGGGCTCTGGGGCGTCCTGACGCCCACGGACCGCATCCCCGCCTACCGGCTCTCCATGGGCGCCGCCCTGCCCGGCACGGGGCCGCTCGCGTCGTACTGGCGCGAGCACCTGCCCGCCGTCCTGGACGAGCAGGCCGACGGCGACGTCGTCGTCGACTGCCGCTCGGCGACCTACGCCGCCGCGTGGCGTCCCGGCGCCGCGGCGCAGCACGTGGCGGTCCAGGTGGTGCGCGAGTCCGGCGGACGGCGCCAGGTGGTCTCCCACAACGCCAAGCACGCCCGCGGGGTGCTGACCCGCCACCTCCTGGTCCGGCCCGGCCGGCCGCCCCGCACCGCCGACCAGCTCGCCCACGCCGCCGAGGAGCTGGTCGGCACGGCGTGGGGGGCGGTGGAGCTCACGGGCACGGGGCGCCGCCGCACCCTCACCCTCGTCGAGCGGGACTGACCGGGTCGACCAGCAGAGGTCGACCACCTACCGGCCGACCACCGCCGGGTCGACCAGCTCCGAGGGGCACCCGACGACGGTGAGGTCGCCGACGAGGCGGCCCGCCGCGTCGACCTGGGGCCACACGCGCACCACCGTCACCGAGGCGGGCGGGATCCGCACCGCGGACCAGTGGTCGGCCGCCACCCGGCCGACGAGCCCGACGGCCGCCCGGACGACGACGGTGTGCGCGGCGACGACCACCGTCGCGCCGGCGTGCGCGGCGGCGAGGGCGCGCAGGCCCCGCGCCACCCGCGCCCCGACGTCGCGCAGGGACTCCCCGCCCGGGGGACGGTGGTCCGCCTCGGTGGCCCACCGCAGCAGCTCACCGGGCCAGCCGCTCTCGATCTGCTCGACGGACAGCCCGTCCCACTGCCCGAACCTGCACTCGGCGAACCGGTCGTCGGGCTCGGCCGGGGTGAGCCCCAGCGCCGCCCCGAGGGCCTCGGCGGTCTCCCGGGTGCGCACCATGGGCGAGGGGACCAGCGCGGAGGGCACGGGCAGGTCGGCCCACAGGTCCACCCCGAGCCGCGTGACCAGGGTGCCCGCGCGGGCGGCCTGCTCGCGCCCGAGCGGGCTCAGCGGGGGGCCGGGCGTGTCCCCGCCGGAGTAGTGGCCGCTCTCGGTCAGGGCGGTGACGCCGTGGCGCACGAGGACGACCGTGACGGGCGAGCCGACCGCGCGCGGCAGGGGCGTGCCCGAGGCCCGGGGGGCGTTGGCGTCCGCGGCGGAGGTGTCGTCGGCGTCGGTGCCGACCCCGCCCGGCAGGACCGCGCCGGTGACACCGACACCGGGCGCGGTGGCGGGAGCGGGGCCCGTGGACGCGGTGGCAGGCGGGTCGCCGTGGTCGCGCCGGACGGCGGCGCGGGTGTCCATCGCGGCGTTGGCCAGGGCGTCGGCGGCACCGTTCTGCGCCCTCGGCACCCAGATGTACCGGACCCGGTGCGGGGGCAGGACGGCCCGGGCCCGGGCGGCGAGGTCGCGCATGTCGGCGTGCCTGATCTTCCACCGGCCGCTCATCTGCTCGACGACGAGCCGGGAGTCCGCGCGCACCTCCACCTCGGCGCCGGGGTCGATGGCCGCCGCCGCGCGCAGACCCTCGACCACCGCCGTGTACTCGGCCACGTTGTTCGAGGCGACGCCGAGGTAGTCCGCCCGCTCCGCCAGCAGCGCCCCCGTGCGTCCGTCGCGCACGACCGCGCCGTACCCGGCGGGGCCGGGGTTGCCGCGGGAGCCGCCGTCGGTCTCGATGACGAGGAACCGCCCGCTCGCGGGCGCGGCGTCGAGGTCCGCGCGGCCGACCGGTGCCCCGGGCTCCGCGGCATGCCCGTCCGTCGGACGCCGGTCCGCCGGGAGTCCCTCGCCGAGCTCGAAGAGCCCGTCCTGCTCCGTCACTGCTCGTCCAGGCGCACCAGGACGTAGCCGTGGTCCTCCGAGACGATGACCTCCTCGGGTCCGGCGGCGTCGATCGCGGCCAGCTCGGTGAGGGAGAAGTCGACCTGCACACCGTCGGTGCGGTGCCCGTGGATGCCCACCGCGCCGAGCCCGCCGGTGCGCCGCCGGGCGGCCTCGTAGAGGTCGACCAGCTCGGGGTCGAGCTCGCCGGCCAGGCGCGCGCGGTCCTCCGCGACCTTGCGCGCCTCCTCGTCGAGCGTGGCGAACGCGGCGTCGCGCTGGGCCTCGTGGTGGGCCACGTCGGCACTGATGGCCTGCTCCTGGGCGTCGAGGTCGGTGACCCGGCTCTCCGCGGCGTCCATGCGCTCCATGATCTCCAGCTCGACCTCCTCCAGGACCTCCTGGCGCTGCGCGAGCTTGGCGAGCTCGTCCTGGAGGGCGACCAGCTCGCGGGACAGCCCCGTGCCGGAGTCGAGCGTGGCCTGGTGGCGCGCCGCCCGGGCCCGCACCTGCTCGACGTCGGCCTCGGCCTTGGTGAGCTCGCGCCGGGTGTCCGAGGCCACGGTCCGGGCCTCGACCTGGGCGCGGTGGAGGTCCTCGGCCCGGCCCCTCAGCTCCTCCAGGGCAGCGAGGACCGGCAGGCTGCGACGCTGGTGGGCGAGCCTGGCCAGCCGGGTGTCCAGCGCCTGCAGGTCGAGCAGGCGGCGCTGGTCCTTCACGGGGGCGGTGGTCACGAGGAGGCTCCTTCGTGCGGCGACGCGGCGCCGCTCGGTGTCTGCGGGAGGTGCACCGCCCACGGGTCGGTGACGAGGGTGGACACGTGCAGGTCCAACCTAGCGCCGCGGGCGAGCGCGGCGGCGCGGAGCACCTCGGCGGCGCGCGGCAGCCAGGGCCACTCGCTGGCCCAGTGGGTGGCGTCGACGAGGAAGGGGCGCCCGCCCGCGAGGTGCTCCGAGGCGGGGTGGTGGCGCAGGTCGGCGGTGAGGTAGACGTCGGCGCCGAGGGAGCGCACCCGGCCGAGGAGGGAGTCGCCGGACCCGCCGCAGACCGCGACGGTGCGGACCTCGGCGTCGAGGTCCCCGCCCACCCGGATGCCCTGCGCGGTGGGGGGGAGCACCCGGGCGACGAGCTCGGCGAACGCCCGGAGGGTCATCGCCTCGGGCAGCCGCCCGATGCGCCCGGTGCCCGTGTCGGCCGGGACGGGTGCCTGCGCGACGAGGCTGTGGGCGGGCTCCTCGTACGGGTGCGCCTGTCGCAGCGCCGCCAGGACGGCGGCGCGCCGCTCGCGCGGGAGCACCATCTCCAGCCGGTCCTCGGCGACGTCCTCGACGGTGCCGACCTGCCCGACGGCGGGGTGCGCCCCGGGGAGGGGCCGGAACGTCCCGGTCCCGGGCGAGTGGAAGGCGGCCCGCTCGTAGTCCCCCAGCCGGCCGGCGCCGGCGGCGGCGAGCGCGTCGAGGACGCCGGCGGTGCTGTCCCGGGGCACGAAGGTCGTCAGGGTGTCCAGCGCGGGGGCGTCCAGCGGCTCCACCGGGACGGTCCGGGTGAGTCCCAGGAGGTCGGCCAGGGCCTGCGAGACGCCGTCGGCGGCCGCGTCGGCGTTGGTGTGCGCGGCGTAGAGGGCGCACCCGCCGGTGACCAGGCGGTGGACGGCCCGGCCCTTGGGGTCGGTCGCCGCCACGGAGGACGTCCCGCGCAGGTAGAGCGGGTGGTGGGTGAGGAGCAGGTCGGCGCCGCGGGCGAGCGCCTCGGTGACGACCTCCTCGGTGGGGTCGACCGCCAGGACCACCGAGGTGACCGCGGCGGCCGGGTCCCCCAGGACGAGCCCGACGGCGTCCCAGTCCTGCGCCGTGCGCGGGGGGTAGTGCTCCTCGAGGACGGCGACGACGTCGGCGACGGTCAGCGGCATGGCGGCGAGCCTACCTGCGCGCCGGTGGGCCCGGCCGGTCTCGAACCGACGACCTCCGCGGTGTAAACGCGGCGCTCTGACCAACTGAGCTACAGGCCCCACGCGCCACGCGGCGCGGCCTCAGCCTAGACCGATCAGCGGCCGCGGCTGCGCGCGGCGATGCGGATGCCCGACCACGTGGGCGCCGCGGAGACGGCGGACGTGGCGTGCATCCCCGCCGTGCGCGCGGCGTCCTCGACGTCGGCGGGGCGCACGTGGCCCGGCCGGCCCGGCTTGGGCGTGAGGACCCAGATGAGGCCGCCGTCGTCGAGGTTGGCCTGGGCGTCGACGAGCAGGTCCGTGAGGTCCTCCACCTCGGCGTCCTCCTCGCGCCACCAGATGAGGGAGCCGTCGCACACGTCGCCGTAGTCCTCGTCCACCAGCTCGGTGCCGGTGGCCACCTCGATGGCCTCGCGCACCTCGAGCGAGACGTCCTCGTCGTAGCCCCACTCCTGGATGACCTGCCCGGTGGTGAAGCCGAAACCGGCCCCCGCACCCGCGCTCCCTGACACGTCGGTCCTACCTCTCCTGGGCCGTCGGCCCGCGTCGTCCGCGCGCCCCGGGCTCTCCCGGGACGACGTGTGGGGCCAAGCCCATCGCAACCCGACCCCTCGGTGCAAGCCCGGTCCGGGCGTGGCGGTCGCGGATCTGCTCCGCGGAGCCGCCGCCGGGGCTGTCGGGAGCGTCACAGGGGCGATGCCCCGCCCCGCATTCGACCTCGGCAAGGTCAAGGCACGACAATGGTCCTAACCTAACGAGAGTGCGTCACCACCCAGCGTCGAAGCGACGCCTGACCGCGAGAAGAGGGAACGCGTGAGTTCACGAGACGAGTCCTCGCCCCTGATCAACGGACTGCTGAGCAGGGTCCAGGACATCGACCACGACGAGACCCAGGAGTGGCTCGACTCCCTGGACGGGCTCATCGACGAACGCGGCGGGCCGCGGGCGCGCTACATCATGCTCAACCTGCTCAAGCGGGCCCGGGAGCGCAACGTCGCGATCCCCAGCTCGGTCAACACGCCCTACGTCAACACGATCGGCGTCCACGAGGAGCCGTACTTCCCCGGCGACGAGGCGGTCGAGCGCAAGTACCGCGGCTGGATCCGGTGGAACGCGGCCGTCATGGTCACCCGTGCCCAGCGGCCCGACGTCGCCGTCGGCGGGCACATCTCCTCCTACGCCTCCGTCGCCACGCTGTACGAGGTGGGCATGAACCACTTCTTCCGCGGCAAGAACCACCCCGGCGGCGGCGACCAGGTCTTCTTCCAGGGCCACGCCTCGCCCGGCAACTACGCCCGGGCCTTCCTCGAGGGCCGCCTCAGCGAGGCGGACCTGGACGGCTTCCGGCAGGAGTACTCCCACCCGGAGGGCAGCCGCGGGCTGCCGTCCTACCCGCACCCGCGCCGGATGCCGGACTTCTGGGAGTTCCCCACGGTGTCGATGGGGCTGGGTCCGGCCCAGGCGATCTACCAGGCGTGGGTCAACCGCTACGTCCACGAGCGCGGGATCAAGGACACCTCCCAGCAGCACGTGTGGGCGTTCCTCGGCGACGGCGAGATGGACGAGCCGGAGTCGCGCGGCATGCTCCAGCAGGCCGCCCAGCAGAACCTCGACAACCTCACCTTCGTCGTCAACTGCAACCTCCAGCGCCTCGACGGCCCGGTGCGCGGCAACGGCAAGATCATCCAGGAGCTCGAGGCCCAGTTCCGGGGGGCCGGCTGGAACGTCATCAAGGTGATCTGGGGCCGGGAGTGGGACGTCCTGCTCAACGCCGACAAGGACCGCGCCCTCGTCAACCTCATGAACGAGACGCTCGATGGGGACTACCAGACGTACAAGGCGAACGACGGCGCCTACGTCCGGGAGCACTTCTTCGGCCGTGACCCGCGCACCAAGGCGCTCGTGGCCAACATGACCGACGACGAGATCTGGGCGCTCAAGCGCGGCGGGCACGACTACCGCAAGATCTACGCCGCCTACAAGGCGGCCACCGAGCACACCGGCCAGCCGACGGTGATCCTCGCGCACACCGTCAAGGGCTACGGGCTGGGACCGAGCTTCGCGGGTCGCAACTCGACCCACCAGATGAAGAAGATGAAGACGACGGACCTCAAGATGCTCCGGGACGCCCTGCGCATCCCGATCTCGGACGAGCAGCTCGAGGACCCGTTCAGCGCCCCGTACTACCGGCCCGACGCCTCGGACGAGACCCTGCAGTACATGCTCGAGCGGCGCAAGGCCCTCGGCGGCTACGTGCCCGAGCGGCGCACCGACGCCAAGGCGCTGGCGCTCCCGGACGACAAGCCGTACCAGATCCTGGCGAAGGGCTCGGGCAAGCAGGAGATCGCCACGACCATGGCGTTCGTCCGGCTGCTCAAGGAGCTGATGAAGGACAAGGAGGTCGGCCGGCGGTTCGTGCCGATCATCCCCGACGAGGCGCGCACGTTCGGTCTCGACGCGATCTTCCCCACCGCGAAGATCTTCAACACCAAGGGGCAGAACTACACCTCGGTGGACCAGGAGCTCATGCTCAGCTACAAGGAGTCCGAGCAGGGGCAGATCCTCCACACCGGCATCAACGAGGCCGGCTCGGCCGCCGCGATGCAGGTGGTCGGAACGTCGTACGCGGTGCACTGCGAGCCGATGATCCCCGTCTACATCTTCTACTCGATGTTCGGCTTCCAGCGCACCGGCGACCAGTTCTGGGCGGCCGGCGACCAGCTCGCCCGCGGCTTCATCATCGGCGCCACGGCCGGCAAGACCACGCTGGCCGGCGAGGGCACCCAGCACATGGACGGGCACTCCCCCGTGCTGGCGTCGACGAACCCGGCGATCGTCCACTACGACCCGGCGTACGCGTACGAGATCCGGCACATCGTCAAGGACGGTCTGCAGCGGATGTACGGCGAGGACAGCCGCGACCAGAACGTCATGTACTACCTCACGGTGTACAACGAGCCGATGGTCCAGCCCGCCGAGCCGGAGGACGTCGACGTCGAGGGCATCCTCCGGGGCGTCCACCAGATCGCCCGGCCCGACGGCGACGGTCCGCGCGTGCAGCTCCTCGCCTCCGGCGTGGGTGTCCCGTGGGCCCTGCACGCCCGCGAGCTCCTCGCCCAGGACTGGGGCATCCGTGCCGGCGTGTGGTCGGTGACGAGCTGGTACGAGCTGCGCCGGGACGGCCTCGAGGCCGACCGGCACAACTTCCTCCACCCGGAGCAGGAGCGCCGCGAGGCCTACGTCACCACCCGGCTGCGCGACGCCGGCGGTCCGTACGTGGCCACCAGCGACTACGAGCACCAGGTGCAGGACGCCATCCGGCCCTGGGTCCCGGGCGACTACCACACCCTGGGCGCGGACGGGTTCGGCTACTCCGACACCCGGCCGGCGGCGCGCCGCCAGCTCTTCATCGACGCGCACTCCATGGTCGTCAAGGCGTTGGAGGCGCTCGGGCAGCGGGGCGAGGTCGACCGGGACCTGGCCCGCCAGGCCATCGAGCGCTACGACCTGTTCAACGTCCACGCCGGCGAGTCCGGCTCCGCCGGCGGCGACGCCTGAGGGCCTGACACCACCGCGGCGGCCGCACCCGGCAGGGTGCGGCCGCCGCCGTCGTCAGTCCCGCCCGCCCACCGCGATGCCGTGGGTCAGGGTGGTCGGGTCCTGCCCCTCGTAGCGCCGGCCGCGGTACTGCGGGCGCACGAGGTTCTCCACCGAGAGGATCTCGTCGAGCTCGTCGGCACCGAGCAGGCCCATCTCGAGCACCACCTCGCGCACGCTCTTGCCGGTGCGGGCGCACTCCCGGCCCACGAGGTCGCCGTTGTGGTGACCGATGACGGGGTTGAGGAACGTGACGATCCCGATGGAGTTCAGCACGTAGCCGCGGGCGACCTCCTCGTTCGCGGTGATCCCCACGACGCAGCGCTCGGTGAGGTTGTCGCACGCGTTGGTCAGCAGGTGCAGGGACTCGAAGCACGCCTGGGCGATGACCGGCTCCATGACGTTGAGCTGGAGCTGCCCGGCCTCGGCGGCCATGGAGACGGTGACGTCGTTGCCGATGACCTTGAAGCACACCTGGTTGACGACCTCGGGGATGACCGGGTTGACCTTCGCGGGCATGATCGACGAGCCGGCCTGGAGCTCGGGCAGGTTGATCTCCTTCAGGCCCGCGCGCGGGCCCGAGGACAGCAGGCGCAGGTCGTTGCAGATCTTCCCGAGCTTGACCGCCGTGCGCTTCGTCGCCGCGTGCAGGGTGACGTAGGCGCCGGTGTCCGAGGTGGCCTCGATGAGGTTCTCGGCGCTGACCAGCGGCAGGCCGGTGACCTCCGCGAGCTTGGCCACCGCCGTGGCGGGGTAGCCCTCCGGGGTGTTCAGACCGGTGCCGATCGCCGTCGCACCGAGGTTGACCTCGAGCAGCAGGGACTGGGCGAGGCTGAGCTGGCGCAGCTCCTCGCCGAGGACGACGCCGAACGCGGTGAACTCCTGCCCGAGGGTCATCGGCACGGCGTCCTGGAGCTGGGTGCGGCCCATCTTGAGCATGCCGGCGAACTCCGTGCCCTTGTCGTCGAAGGCGATGACGAGACGCTGGACGGCGTTCTTCAGCTCCTCCGTGGCCCGGTGCAGGGCGATGCGGAAGCCGGTGGGGTAGGCGTCGTTCGTCGACTGGCTCTTGTTGACGTGGTCGTTGGGGTTGACGACGTCGTAGCGCCCCTTGGGCAGCCCGAGGTGCTCCAGCGCGAGGTTGGCCACCACCTCGTTGACGTTCATGTTCACGCTCGTGCCGGCCCCGCCCTGGAAGACGTCGACGGGGAACTGGTCCGCGCACCGCCCGTGCAGGAGGATCTCGTCGCAGGCCGCGACGACGGCGCCCGCCACCCGGGCGGGGACGGTGCCCAGCTCGGCGTTGGCCAGGGCCGAGGCCTTCTTGACCTCGACCATCCCCCGGACGAGCTCGGGGACGTCGTTGATGGTGCTCGTGCTGATGCGGAAGTTCTCCGCCGCGCGCACGGTGTGGATGCCGTAGTACGCGTCCGCCGGGACCTCTCGCTCACCGAGCAGATCCTCTTCGATCCTCGTGTCCATGCCCGTCCCTCTCCCCACCACGGGGACGCCGTGCGTCCTGCCGGGCGTGGCGGGGCCCGCCGATGATGCTAGGCCTGGACCTGCGCGGCTGCCACGAGCGGCTCCAGCTCGGCGGTGACCCGGGCCACGCCGGCCGCGTCGGGAGAGTCGGCGAGCTCGCCCAGGTGGCGGCGCGCGTCGAGCGGGCGGCCGGCGTCGAGGGCGGCCAGGACCACCTGACGTCCGGCCTCGACCTCGTGCTCGCGTGGGGACCAGTGCCCCACGCCCAGCCCCAGGCCGTCGCCCGGCAGCCCCGACTCGCGCAGCATCCGCACGCTCTCGCTGACCGCGCGGCCCGTCCGGTCGCGCTCGCAGGCGCCGTTGAGCCGGCGCATCGCGCCCTCGTGGTCGTCGACGAGGGAGAGGCGGGCGAGCTCGATGAGGGCGTACCAGGCGCGCGGGTTGCCCGCGATCTCCTCGGCGAGGGCCCACACCGCGAGGTTCTCGGCGCGCTCGCGGTCCGCGGGCTCCTGGTCCGCGGTGAGCGGGTCGGCCGGGCCGACCCCGCTGGCGCGCCGGCGCACCAGGTCGGCGAGGGCCCCGAAGGCCTCGATGTCGTTCGGGTCCTCCACGAGCCGCGCCCGGAGGGAGTCCTCACGCGGGACGTCGGCGGTCGGCGGGACCGCGGAGGGACGGCGCATCCCGACGCGGCGGACCGGCTTCTTCCGCCCGAGGAGGGCGCGCAGTCGTCTCAGCAGTGCCATGCCGACGACCATATCCGCATCGCCCCGGCCCTGCCGCCCGACGGGGGCCGCAGGCGTGGCGGCCGGTACCGGCCGACTTTGTAGGCATCCCACAACCCCTCGCTATGCTCGCACGCATGACGGTCAGCGAGCGGGTCAGCCGGGAGGAGGGCAGCTCCGACGTCGTGCGCCGCCTGCGTGGCGGCACGGACATGCTCACCTCGGCCGCCCTGCGGCGCCTCGACGCCGAGCTCGACTGGTACCGGTCCCTGGCCGCCGAGGACCGCTCGTGGATCGGTCTGGTGGCCCAGGCCGGCATCGCCGCCTTCATCACCTGGTACGAGCAGCCCTCCTCGGGCTCCTACAACGCCCAGGAGATCTTCCGCGCCGCGCCGCCCGAGCTGACGCGGTCGATCTCGCTGCAGCACACCCTCCAGCTCGTCCGGATCGTCGTCGAGGTCGTCGAGGACAACGCCGTCCAGCTCGCCGAGCCCGGCCAGCAGCGCGAGCTGCGCGACGCCGTCCTGGTCTACTCGCGCGAGGTCGCGTTCTCCGCGGCGGAGATCTACGCCCGCGCGGCCGAGACCCGCGGCGCCTGGGACGCCCGGCTCGAGGCTCTCGTGGTCGACTCGCTCGTGCGCGGCGTCGCCGACGACTCGGTCCGTTCGCGGATCGCGGCCCTGGGGTGGTCCGGCCTGGGCGCCACCCTCGTCCTCGTCGGCCCGGCGCCTGCGGCGATGGACGAGCGGCGCACCTCCGACCTGCGCCGGGCGTGCCGCCGCGCCGCCGCCGACGCCCTCGTCGGGATCCAGGGCGACCGTCTCGTCGTCGTCCTCGGCGGTGAGGGGGACCTGCGCGCCGCCGCCGAGTCCCTGCTGCCCCGGTTCGCCCCGGGCCCGGTGGTCCTGGGCCCGCAGGTGCGCGACGTCGGCGACGCCGGCCGGGCGGCCCGGGCCGCGGTGGCCGGCCAGCTGGCCGTGCGCGCCTGGCCCGGCGCCCCGCGGCCCGTGCTGGCCGACGAGCTGCTGCCCGAGCGGATGCTCAACGGGGACCCCCTCGCCCGGCGCACCCTTGTCGAGGACCTGTACAAGCCGCTCGTCGCCGGCGGCGCCACGCTCGTGCAGACCCTGGAGGAGTACTTCGCGCAGGGCCGCTCGCTCGAGGCTGCCGCGCGCGCCCTGTTCGTCCACCCCAACACGGTGCGGTACCGCCTGCGGCGCATCGCCCAGGTGGTGGGGTGGGACCCCACCGACGCCCGGGAGGGCTTCGTCCTCCAGATCGCCCTCGCCGTCGGCCGCCTCACGCAGACCGACGCCGGGCACTCGGGCGTGTGAGCGCCTCGCGCCCGACAGGCCGGCGTGTGACGCACGTCCCGCGCCCGCGCCGCCCCGAGGGGCGGGCCAGTGACCGGCGTCACGGACTTGTAGGTATCGCACAAGCGCCTCCGCGGGACTTGGTAGGCCCCGTAGGCGCGGCGGCCCCCTCCCCGGCGGGCAAGGTTGGACGGTGCTAGCCGTTCTCTGCCCCGGACAGGGCGCCCAGACCCCCGGGATGCTCGCGCCCTGGCTCGAGCTCGCCCACCTGCGTGAGCTGCTCGAGCACTACAGCGACGTCACCGAGCTCGACCTCGTCACCCTCGGGACGACGGCGGACGCCGAGACCATCCGCGACACGCGGGTCGCCCAGCCGCTGCTCGTGGCCGCCTCCCTGCTGAGCCACCACGCGCTCGGGCGCCCCCGCGCCGACCTGGCCGCGGGGCACTCCGTGGGCGAGCTGGCCGCGGCCGCCGTCGCCGGGGTCCTGACCGACGACGCAGCCCTGGTGCTCGTCCGCGAGCGTGGCCGGGCCATGGCCGACGCCGCGGCGGCCGTCCCCACCGGCATGACCGCCGTCGTGGGCGGGCGCCCCGACGAGGTCGAGGCGGCCCTGGCGCGGCACGGCCTCACCGCTGCCAACGTCAACGGCGGGGGGCAGGTGGTCGCCGCCGGCACCGCCGACCAGCTCGCCGCTCTCGCCGCCGACCCGCCCCCGCGTGCCCGGGTGATCCCGCTGCAGGTCGCGGGCGCCTTCCACACCGAGCACATGGCCCCCGCCGTCGCGGCGGTCCGCGCCACGGCCGCCGGCCTCACCCCGGCCGACCCGGCCACCACGCTGCTCTCGAACGCCGACGGCGCCGTGGTGTCCTCCGGGGCCGACGCCCTCGAGCGCCTCGTCACCCAGGTGGCCAGCCCCGTGCGCTGGGACCTGTGCTGCGAGCAGATGCTCGCCTCCGGCGTCACCGCCGCCGTGGAGCTGTGCCCCGGCGGGGTGCTCACGGGTCTGGCCCGGCGCACCCTGCCCGGGGTCGAGACGGTGGCCCTCAAGAGCCCGGACGACCTGCCCGCCGCACGCGAGCTCATCGACAGCCACGGAGGATCCCGATGACCCGCCCCACCCTGCGCGTCTCCACACCCGTCGAGCACGCCCGGATCCTCGGCGTCGGCGGGGTCCGCGGCGAGAACGTCGTCGTCAACGACGACATCGTCGGGCCGATCAGCTCCTCCGACGAGTGGATCCGCCAGCGCACCGGCATCGTCTCGCGCCGCCGCGCGGGCGAGGACGTCGACGTCGCCGACCTGGCCGAGGGCGCCGCCCGGGCCGCGCTCGAGGCCGCGGGGCTGACGGGGTCGGACGTCGACGCCGTGGTCGTGTCCACCGTGACGTGGTTCGAGCAGACGCCGTCCCTCGCGGCGGTCGTCGCCGACCGGATCGGCGCGACGCCCGCCGCGGCCTACGACATCTCGGCCGCGTGCGCCGGGTACGCCTACGGCATCGCCCAGGCCGACGCCATGGTCCGCGCGGGCACCGCCCGGCACGTCCTGGTCATCGGCGTGGAGAAGATGTCCGACTTCATCGACCCCACCGACCGGTCGATCTCCTTCCTCCTCGGTGACGGCGCCGGCGCCGCCGTCGTCGGCCCCTCGGACACCCCGGGCATCGGGCCGACGGTGTGGGGCTCGGACGGCTCGGCCGCCGGGATGATCAAGCAGACGCACTCGTGGCTGGACTACCGCACCGCGGGTCCCGGCGCGGAGGTCGACTGGCCGACCCTGCGCCAGGAGGGGCCCTCGGTGTACAAGTGGGCCGTCTTCCAGATGACGCCGACCGCGGAGCGCGCCATCGAGGCGGCCGGGCTGCGCCCGGAGGACATCGACGTGTTCATCCCGCACCAGGCGAACATGCGGATCATCGACCACATGGTCAAGAAGCTCGGCCTGCGCGACGACGTCGTCGTGGGCCGGGACATCGCCGAGACGGGCAACACCTCCGCCGCGTCGATCCCGCTGGCCACCGAGCGGCTCCTGCGCGAGGGGCAGGCGCGCAGCGGCGACATCGCCCTGCAGATCGGGTTCGGCGCCGGGCTGGTCTACGCCGCCCAGGTCGTCGTCTTGCCCTGACCCACCCGCGTGCCGCCCTGGCACGGGCGGCGGGCCCCCACCAGACTGTCCACCGACCACCCACGTGAGACTTCACCGCACGTGACACAACAAGGGAGAGAACACATGGCTTACAGCGAGCAGGAGATCCTGGCCGGGCTGGCCGAGATCGTCAACGAGGAGACCGGCCTGCCGGTGGACTCCGTCACCCCCGAGAAGTCCTTCACGGACGACCTCGACGTCGACTCCCTGTCGATGATGACGATCGCCACCCTCGCCGAGGAGAAGTTCGAGGTCCGCATCCCCGACGAGGAGGTCGGCAACCTCAAGACCGTCCAGGACGCCGTCGCCTACATCAACGGCGCCCAGCAGGCCTGACCTCACCGGCCGGGGCGCGCCCCGCGCGCCCCGGCCGTGGCACGGCCAGCACCGCCCCGCACAGCCCCGCACAGCCCGAAGGAGCACCCGCATGGCAGCGACCACCGTCGTCGTGACCGGCCTCGGCACCACCAACCCGCTCGGCGGGGACGTCGCGTCCACCTGGTCGGCGGTCCTCGCCGGCAAGTCGGGCGTGCACACGCTCGACAACGACTGGGCCGAACGCTACGAGCTGCCCGTCAGCTTCGCCGCCGAGGTCGCGGTCAAGCCCGAGGACGTCCTCCCCCGGCCCCAGCTGCGCCGCCTGGACCCCTCGGCCCAGTACGCCATGATCGCCGCGCTCGAGGCCTGGGCCGACGCCGGCAGCCCCGAGGTCGACGGCGAACGCCTCGGCGCCGTCGTCGGCTCCGGCATCGGCGGGGTCTGGACCATCCTCGACGCCTGGGACACCATCAAGGACAAGGGCGCCCGGCGGGTCATGCCGCTGACGGTGCCCATGCTCATGGCCAACTCCCCCGTCGCCAACATCTCCGTGCGCTTCGGCGCGAGAGCCGGCGCCCACGCCCCGGTCTCCGCCTGCGCGTCGGGCGCCGAGGCCATCGCCTACGGGGTCGACATGATCCGCTCCGGGCGCGCCGACGTCGTCATCGCCGGCGGCGCCGAGGCCGCGATCCACCCGATGCCGCTCGCCTCCTTCGCCAAGATGCAGGCGCTGTCCACCCGCAACGACGACCCGGAGGCGGCCTCGCGTCCCTACGACGTCGACCGGGACGGGTTCGTCATGGGTGAGGGCGCCGGCATCGTCGTCCTGGAGTCCGCCGAGCACGCCGCCGCCCGCGGCGCCCGCGTCCACGCGGTCGTCGCCGGGGTCGGGATGTCCGCCGACGCCTTCGACATCGCCCCGCCCGACCCGACCGGTGCGGGCCAGGAGCGCGCCATGCGCATCGCCCTGGCCGACGCCGGCCTGGCCGGCTCCGACGTCGTCCACGTCAACGCCCACGCCACCTCCACCCCCGCCGGCGACGGCGTGGAGGCGGGCGCCATCGCGCGCGTCCTGGGCGCGGGGGCCTGCGTGTCCGCGACGAAGTCCATGACCGGGCACCTCCTCGGCGGCGCCGGTGCCCTCGAGGCGGTCCTCACGGTCCTGGCGGTGCGCGAGCGCACCGCCCCGCCGACGATCAACGTCGACAACCTCCAGGAGGGGCTGGCGATCGACCTGGTGCGCGACGAGCCGCGCGCCCTGCCCACCGGCCAGGTCGCCGCGCTCAACAACGCGTTCGGCTTCGGCGGGCACAACGTGGCGGTGCTGTTCGCCTCCGCCTAGACCGCAGCACCTCGAGGGGCGCCCAGGGAGACCTCCCGGGGCGCCCTCGTCGCGTCACGCGCCCGCCGGCCCGCCGACCGGCGTCACCGAGCCGGGTCAGCCGACCCGGTGGAGCCACCGCACGGGGGCACCCGCACCCGCGTACCGGAAGGGCTCGAGCTCGTCGTCCCAGGCCTGGCCCAGCGCCAGGTCGAGCTCGTGGCGCAGGCGCAGGGGGTCACCGGCGTGCTCCAGCGCCGCGCGGACACGGTCCTCGGGCACGACCACGTTGCCGTGGGTGTCCGTCTGCGCGTGGAAGATCCCGAGCTCGGGGGTGTGCGACCAGCGTCCGCCGTCGCAGCCCGGGCTCGCCTCCTCGGTGATCTCGTAGCGCAGGTGGGTCCATCCGCGCAGCGCCGATGCCAGACGCGCCCCCGTGCCGACCGGGCCGACCCAGGAGTGCTCGGCCCGGAACAGGCCGTCGGCGGCGGGCTGCACCGTCCACTCCATCGTCACGCGCGCGTCCAGCACCGTGCCCGCCGCCCACTCGACGTGGGGGCACAGCGCCCGGGGCGCAGAGTGCACGAAGATGACGCCGCGGGTGAAGGCACCACTCATGTCGACTCCTCCTGGTTGGTTTCGAGGTGCGTCTTCCCCAACGACCTCGGTACCTCACAGGCGAGAGCTGTTCGCGCGGCGAACAGCGTCATCATGCCGTACAGGGAGCCGCTCGCGCCACACGTGGGCGCGGCGAGCCGTACGGCGATCCCACGAGCACCGCTGAGCGGACGGCGGTTGGCGGCCCGCAAAGACGCCCAACCACTCAGAGCAGCTCGCGGACCGCCTTCATCGCCTTCTTGCGCACGGCGGGCTCGAGCCGGTCGAGGTAGAGCTTGCCGTCGAGGTGGTCGACCTCGTGCTGGAGGGCGCGGGCCATGAGCTCCTCGCCCTCGACCACCACCTCCTTGCCGTCCAGGTCGATGCCCTCGACACGGGCGTACCAGGCGCGCCGGGTGGGGAACCACAGCCCGGGGACCGACAGGCAGCCCTCGTCGCCGTCCTGGAACTCGTCCTCGGACAGCTCGACGATGCGCGGGTTGAGGACGTAGCCGATCTCGTCGTCGATGTTCCAGGAGAACGCCCGGAGCCCGACGCCGATCTGGTTGGCGGCCAGGCCGGCGCGTCCCTCGGTGTCGACGGTCTCGAGGAGGTCCTCCACCAGGGAGCGGACACGGTCGTCGATGTCGGTGATGTCCTCGCAGGGGGTGCGCAGGACGGGGTCGCCGACGGTACGGATCTCACGCATGGCCATGGGGCCATCGTTTCACGATCGCCCGCGCGTCCCCGACGGCCGGCGGCCGCGGCCGGTGGGGAGTTCGTCTCACCCCCTGCCCACCGCGACGAAGGTGTGAGAGCCTGGAAGGCATGCCCGGACTGCTCCGCATGGTGCGCCGTGGTGCCGTCACCGTCGTCGGCGCCACGGTCCTCGTGGCGGGGCTGCTCATGCTGGTGCTCCCCGGCCCGGGCCTGCTCGGCACGGCCGCCGGCCTGGCCATCCTCGCCACGGAGTACGCCTGGGCCCGCAAGCACGTCCACCACGTGCGCCGGCGCGCCCACGACGTCACGGCGCTCGCGGGGGCGAGCCCGCTCAACACCGCCGTCGCGATCGGCTTCGGCGCGGTGCTGCTCGCGGTGGGCACCGTCGCGGTCGTCGCGCCCGACCTCATCCCCTTCGCGGGCGTCGGGGTGGGCGTCGGGCTCCTCCTCAGCGGCACCGCGATCGTCGTGGGCACCGTCGTCGGCTACCGCGAGCGTCTGCTCGCCCTGCGGCTGCGGCGCGAGGCCGAGCGGCACGGCATGACTCTCGGCGCCCCCTCGCAGCTGTCCGAGGAGCGCTGACCCGCTCGGGGCCCTAGGCCTCTGGCGCCCGCAGCGGCCCGCCGGGCACGCTGGACCCAGGCCCGTCGGCGCGACCGGGCCGGGGAGGGAGAGATGGTCGAGCAGCCCGAGGGGGCCGCCGCCGCGCTCCCCCGGTCCTCCGCGGCGGGGACCGAGACCGGGGAGGCGAGCGCGTACCCGGCCGCCGGAGCGGTGCCTGCCGAGACCGGGCTCACCGCTGCCGAGGTCGCCGAGCGCGTCCGGGCCGGCCAGGTCAACCGCACGAGCGAGCGGCCCAGCCGCACCGTCGCGCAGATCCTCCGGGCGAACCTCCTCACCCGCTTCAACGTCCTCCTCGGCGCCCTGCTCGCGGTGATCCTCGTCGTCGGGCCCCTGCAGGACGCACTCTTCGGCATCGTCATCGTCGCCAACGCGGCGGTGGGGATCGTCCAGGAGCTCAGGGCCAAGCGCACGCTCGACCGCCTCTCGGTGCTCGAGGCCCCCGTCGCGACGGTCGTGCGCGACGGCGCCACCGCCCGGGTCGGCGCCGCGGAGGTCGTGCTCGGCGACGTGGTGGAGGTCCACCGCGGCGACCAGCTCGTCGTCGACGGGCCGCTGCTGCGGGCGGAGGGCCTGGAGGTCGACGAGTCCCTCCTCACCGGTGAGGCCGCTCCCGAGCCCCGCGGGGTGGGCGAGACCGTCCTGTCGGGCAGCTTCGTCGTCGCCGGGTGGGGCCGGTACCGCGCGGACCGGGTGGGCGAGGCAGCCTACGCCGTGACGCTGGCGGCCGAGGCCCGGCGGTTCACCCTCGTCGCCAGCGAGATCCGCGTCGCTCTCGACCGCGTGCTCCGGGTGATCACCTGGGTGCTGGTGCCCACGGCGGTGCTGCTCGTGGCGACCCAGCTCCTCGTCGAGCAGGAGTCGCTCGCCGCGGCGGTCCGATCCTCTGTCGCGGGCGTCGTCGGCATGGTGCCGGAGGGGCTGGTGCTGCTCACCTCGGTGGCGTTCGCCGTGGGCGTCGTCCGGCTGGGGGCGCGCGGCGTGCTCGTCAAGGAGCTGCCGGCCATCGAGGGGCTGGCGCGGGTCGACGTGGTCGGGATCGACAAGACCGGCACCCTCACCGAGCCCGCGATGTCGGTGGCCGCGGTCGTGCCCTTCGGCGAGGGCCCGGCCGAGGCGGCGCTGGGGGCGATCGCCCACGCCGACGAGAACCCCAACGCCTCCACCCTCGCCCTCGCGCGCGCCTTCCCCGCGCCGGACGGGTGGGTGGTGACCCGACGAGGTGCCCTTCTCCTCGGCCCGCAAGTGGAGCGGGGTCACGGTGGCCGGGCACGGGACGTGGGTGCTGGGCGCCCCGGAGATGCTCCTCCCGCCCGGCGCGCCGGCCGTGGCCGAGGCCGAACGACGGTCGGCCGCGGGGCAGCGGGTGCTGCTCCTGGCCGGAGCCGGCGAGCTCCCGGCCACCGGGACGCGGACGACGGGCGAGCTCCCCGCCACCGGGACGCGGACGACGGGCGAGCTCCCGGCCAGCGGGCCGCGGACGACACGGGCCGGGGACCGGCAGCCCCCCGGCACGCTCGTCGCCGTCGCCCTCGTCGCGCTGGCGGAGCGGGTGCGCCCCGACGCCGCCGCCACCCTGCGCTACTTCGCCGCCGAGGGGGTCGACGTCAAGGTGATCTCGGGCGACAGCCCTCGCACCGCCTCCGCGGTGGCCGCCGAGCTCGCCCTGCCCGGCGCGGACCGGCCGGTGGACGCCCGCACCCTGGGTCCGGACCTGGCCGACGCCGTCGAGGGCGCAGCCGTCCTGGGCCGGGTGACGCCGCAGCAGAAGCGGGAGATGGTCCGGGCCCTGCGCGGGCGCGGGCACGTCGTCGCCATGACCGGCGACGGCGTCAACGACGTCCTGGCGCTGAAGGAGGCGGACATCGGCGTGGCCATGGGCAGCGGCGCCCCCGCCGCCCGGGCGGTGGCCCAGCTCGTGCTCATGGACGACCGGTTCGACGTGCTGCCGGGCGTGGTCGCCGAGGGCCGCCGGGTCATCGCCAACATCGAGCGGGTCGCGCACCTGTTCCTCACCAAGACCGTCTACGTCGCCGTCCTGGCCGTCGCGGTCGGGGTGGCCCAGCTGCCGTTCCCGTTCTTCCCGCGGCACCTCACCATCGTCTCCACCCTCACGATCGGCGTGCCGGCGTTCTTCCTCGCCCTGGCCCCGAACCTCGAGCGGTCCCGGCCCGACTTCCTGCGCCGGGTGCTGCGCTTCGCCGTGCCGGCCGGGACCGTCGCAGCGGCCGCGACCTTCGGTGGCTACGCCCTGGCGCTCGGCGCCGGCCTGGGCGTCGGCGCCGCCCGGACCACGGCCACGGTGGTCCTGCTCGGGATCGGCCTGAGCGTCCTCACCCTGCTCATGGTGCCGCTACGGCGCTGGGAGCTGGGCCTCCTCGCGGCGCTGGTCGGCACGTTCGCCGCGCTGATGGTGGTGCCGTGGACGCGGTCGTTCTTCGCGCTCACCACCCTGCCGCCGCGCGCGTGGGCGGTCGCCGGTGCCCTGGTCCTCGGGGCCGGGCTCGCGCTCGTCGTCGTGCACCGTCTCGCCCACCGCGGGTACCCGCCCGCCGGGGCGCCGCCGACCGGGTCGGCCGTCAGAGCCGGGCGAGGGTCTCCGGGTCGGCCGAGCCGCCGTAGTACCGGTCCAGCACCGCGGTGAACGCCGGCTCGTCGGGATCGGCGGCCGCGAACAGCGTCATCGACGACCGGAGCTTGACCGCGTCGATCCCGCCGAGCAGCTCCTGCGCCGTGGGGGCGGGGCTCGCCGCGACGGTCCGCGCGCACTGGACGAGACGGGGCCCCAGGACCGGGTGCCGCAGGTAGGCCCGGGCCTCGGCCGCGGAGGTGATGGCGAACCGCCGCGCCGTCTCGCTGCGGCCCAGCCCGGCGACCTGCGGGAAGACGAACCACATCCAGTGCCCCGTCTTGCGTCCGCGGCCCAGCTCGGCCAGAGCGGCGTCGTAGGTGCCGTCCTGGGCCCGGACGAACCTCTCGAGGTCGTGCTCGTCGGTCATGGCTCCCCTGTCGTGGTGTCCTTCGGTAGGGATGTCCCCAGCGTGGAGCGCAGGACCTCCTCCGCGCCCGGTGGTGCGCCCACCGCGTCGAGGCCGAGAAGGGCCGCGCCGAGCACCGGCGGGGCGTCCACCACACGCACGGACGCCGACGGCGCGCCGTCGGCCAGACCCGCCTCGACCGCCCCGAGGAGCAGCGGGTCGCGGGCCGCGAGGACCCCGCCGCCGAGGACGACGTCGACCGCCGTCCGCAGCAGTCCGAGCCGGCCCAGGGCGGCGGTGGCGAGGAGCACCACCTCCTCCGCCATGCGCCGCACGACGGCGACGGCGGCGGGGTCACCCGCGCCGGCCACCCGCAGCAGCACCGGGGTCAGCCCGAGCAGCCGGGCGGCAGGGATGTCGCCCAGGTGGATGCCCGCGACGACCTCGGCGACCGTCGTGACGCCGAAGTGGCCGATGACGGCGTCGCGCAGGGCGGTGGGCGCGCCCCGGCCGTCCTCGGCCCGCACCGCGAGCCACAGCGTCTCCGCGGCGAGGTCCTCCCCGCCGCCCCAGTCGCCCGAGAGCCGCCCCAGCGCGGGGAACCGGGCCACCGCGCCGTCGGCGGCGACGCCGACGGCGTTGACGCCCGCCCCCACGACCACGGCCACCGCGTCGGCCGCGTCGGTCCCGGCCCGCAGGAGCGCGAAGGTGTCGTTGTCGACCACCGCCCGCTGCGTCCAGCCGGCCGCGTCGATCCGGTCGCGGAGCGCTGCGGTCTCCGCGGGCAGGTCGGCCCCGGCCAGGTAGAACGCGCCGTGGTCGGCCACCGGGCCGGCCGCCGGGTCCTGCCCGGCGTCGGCGGCGACGCGCGCCACGAGCTCACCGATCACGCTCATGGTCGTGGTCATCCCCACGCTCTGGTGGCACGATCCGCCACCCCGGGCGCGCGCCAGCACCGTCCCGTCCGCGGCGACGAGGACGACGTCGGTCTTGCTGTTCCCGCCGTCGACGGCCAGGACGCTCACGACAGCCACCGCAGGTGCTCGTGGTTCGCGGCGAGGAGGAGGTCGGTCAGCCGGTCGGCGGTCTCCGCCTGACCGATGAGCGGGTGGGCGAGCAGGGCGCGGAAGACACGGTCCCGCCCCCCGCGCAGCGCGGCGTCGAGCGCGAGGCTCTCGTAGGCGCTGACGTGCGCGACCAGACCGGCGAGGAGCGGGTCGAGCGGCGCCACGGGTTCGGGCACCACGCCCCCGGCGCCGACCCGGGCGGGCACCTCGACGACGGCGCCGTCGTCGAGGAAGGGCAACGTCCCCGCGTTGCGCAGGTTGACGACCTGGACGTCGCGCCGGTCGCCGACGAGGGAGGCCATGAGGTCCACGGCAGCCTCGGAGTAGTAGGCGCCCCCGCGCCGCTCCAGCAGGGCCGGCTTCTCGTCGAGGGCGGGGTCGGCGTAGAGGTCGAGGAGCTCCCGCTCGATGGCGGCGACCTCCTCGGCGCGCGAGGCGCTCGTGCGCTGCTCGCGGACGACGGCGTCGTGGTCGTAGAAGTAGCGCAGGTAGTACGAGGGCCAGGCACCGATCCGGCGCAGCAGGGCAGCAGGCAGGCCGGACCGCTCGGTGAGGACCTCGGCGCCCTCGTCCAGCAGGCCCGGCAGGACGTCGGTGCCGCCGACGACGACGCGCCGGGTCCATGTGAGGTGGTTGAGCCCCACGTGGTCCAGGCTCACGTCGGCGGGGTCCGCGCCGAGGTGGGCAGCGACGGCGCGCTGGTTGCCGATGGCGACGTTGCACAGGCCCACCGCACGGTGCCCGGCGTCGAGCAGCGCCCGGGTGACGATCCCGACCGGGTTGGTGAAGTCGACGACCCAGGCGTTCGGTGCCGCCCGGGCCCGGACCCGCTCGGCGATGTCCAGCACGACCGGCACGGTGCGCAGGGCCTTCGCCAGCCCCCCGGCGCCGGTGGTCTCCTGCCCCACGCAGCCGCACTCGAGCGGAAGGGTCTCGTCGACCGCGCGGGCTCGCTGCCCGCCGACACGCAGCTGGAGCAGGACGACGCCGGCACCGTCCACGGCCGCGTCCAGGTCCGTCGTCGCGCTCACCCGGGCCGGGTGGCCCTGACGGGCCAGGATGCGCCAGGACACGCCCGCGACCAGGTCCAGACGCTCCTCGGCCGGGTCCGTCAGAGCCAGCTCCTCGATCGAGAGCAGGTTCCCCAGCCGTGCGATCCCGTCGACGAGCTCGGGGGTGTACGTCGACCCGCCGCCGACGACCGCGACCTTCACGTGCTGCTCCTTCCGTGGGCCGGCCGGGCGCCGTGCCCCCGGACCAGGGTGGCACGACGACGCCGGGCGGGCGTCCTCACAGGTCCCGCTGGGCCAGCTCTCGGAGGTCGTCCGGCACACCGCCGGTCCGGCCCAGCGTCGCCGGGAGGTAGCCGACAGCGTCCTTGCCGAACCGGGCGCGCGCGGCGTCCATCGACCGGTCCAGCGCCCACCGGGCCGAGCCGGTCGCCGAGCCGGGGCGCCACGGGTCGGGCGGGGGGAGAGGCAGCTCGAGCTGGATGGACGGCTGGGCGGCGAGGTTCGACACCGAGATCGCCAGAAGGGTGATCTCGGGGTCGCCGTCCTGGTCGTCCAGGGCCTGCCGGACGAGGCGCTCGGCCACCTCGGTGAGCGTGAGCGTCGACGAGACGGGGGCGGCGAGGGTGAGGGAGCGGGTGACGGCCCGCATGCCGGCGAACCGCACCCGCACCGTGACCGTGCGGCCGGCGCGGTCCTTGGCACGCAGGCGCCCGGCGACCCGCTCCGCGAGGTGGGAGAGCACCGAGCGGACGAGCTCCGGCGTCGGGTCCCGCCGGCCCAGCGCGGACTGGGCGCCGACGGACCGGGCCCGGGACGACGTCGCGACCCGGCGCGGGTCCTCGTCCAGCGCCAGTGCGTGCAGCGTCCCCCCGGGGCGCCCGAGCAGACGCTCGAGCATGGGTCCCGGCGCGGCCGCGAGGTCGCCGACGGTGCGGATGCCCCGCTCCGCGAGCTGCCGCTCCGTCACCGGGCCGACCCCCCACATGAGGGCCACCGGCAGCGGGTCGAGGAAGGCGCGCTCGTGCCCCGGCTCGACGACGACGAGCCCGTCGGGCTTGGCCACCTGCGAGGCGACCTTGGCCAGGTGCTTGGTGCGGGCCGCGCCCACCGAGATCGCCAGCCCCACCTCCGCGCGCACCCGCCGCCGGATCAGCGCCCCGATCGACGCGGGCGGGCCGAAGAGGTGGACGGCCCCCGAGACGTCGAGGAAGGCCTCGTCGACGGAGATGCGCTGCACGAGGGGCGTGACGTCACCGAGGATGTCCATGACGCGGTCCGCCAGCGGCTGGTACCGCGCGAAGCTGCCGCGGACGAAGGTGAGGTCCGGGCACAGGCGGGCCGCCCGCCAGCCCGGCATCCCGCCCTGCACGCCGAAGGCCTTGGCCTCGTAGGACGCCGCGAGCACCACGCCACCGCTCGGGCTGCCGCCCACCGCGATGGGCCGGCCCCGCAGGGCGGGATCGAGCAGCTGCTCCACCGACGCGTAGAAGGCGTCGAGGTCGGCGTGGAGGATCGTCGCTCCGTCGGGCACGCGCCCAGCCTATGCGAACAGGCGTTCGACTGTCGAGGTCTCTCCGAAGCGACGTCGGCCTCGCCGCCGTACGCGTCCAGGAGCCGGTCCCGCTCGTCCGCGGTGACGGCCAGCACCGTCCCGTGCCGGGCGCGTCGCGGGAGGTGCGCGTCGACGTCGGTGAATGTCCCTGGTGGGACGGCGGGAACGTGCCCGCGGTCAGCTCACCCCCTCGTCACTGCGGCGTGGGCCACGGTCAGCGGCACGGCGGACATCACGCCGGTGAGGTGGTGCAGCTCTCCGCCTACTTCGGCCTCATCACGGGCGGGCTGGCCCCGGTGCTCATGGTGCTGCCCATCGGCCAGCGCCGCCTGGAGTCGGTGCGCTCCATCGCCGAGGTCCTCCCCGAGGCCAACCTGGAGGAGAACGAGGGCAAGGCCGTGGTGCGCTCGGTGAGCGGCCTGGTCCGGTTCGACCACGTGGGATTCCGCTATCCCGACGCCGAGACCGACGCCGTGGTCGACGTCGACCTCGAGGTCGCCGCCGGCGAGACCATCGCGTTCGTCCTAGAGCACGGAAGCAGCGTCGAGGTCGGAGCTCACGACAAGCTCATCGACGCCGGCGGCCCGTACGCGCGGCTGGAGCTCGCGCAGTGCACCTGAGTGGTGGCGTACCGGATCGGGCCACGAGGCTCGTCGGACTGACCGGCACGGTTCGTCGGACTGACTGGCACGCGGACTCGGCCGCCTCGGCTCGGCGACGACCGGGCGCTGGGTGAGGGCTAGGTGCCCGGGGGCGATCCGGTGCTCGGCGGTGACCCTGAGGTCGGCGGTGACCCTGGGGTCGGCGGTGACCCTGAGGTCGGTGGTGATGCCGGGGTCGGGGGCGACCCGGGGCTCGGTGGCGATCCGGGGCTCGGTGGTGTTCCGGGGGTGGTGATGGGGGTGGTGCCGGTGGGGGTGCCGTGGCGGTCGAGGAAACGCCAGTGGGTGGGGTGGCGTTCGATGGTGAGGTGTTGGGCGTGGACGTGGTCGTGGTGGTGCCAGCACAGCAGGATGGCGTTGGTGATGTCGGTGGGGCCGTGGTGGGCGTACCACCAGAGGTTGTGGTGGATCTCGCCCTCGCCGGGTGGGGCGTCGCAGCCGGGGTACTGGCAGTGCCGGTCGCGGGCGATGATGGCGCGGGTCTGGGCGGTGGTGAAGAGGCGTTCTTCGCGGCCGACGTCGAGGATCTCGGCGTCGGGGCCGAAGATGACGCGGTGGACGGCGCTGGCGCAGGCCAGGCGTTGGAGCAGGGTGAAGGGGATGGGGGTGTTGTCGGCCAGGGTCGCGGCCTCGATCCCGGCGAGGACACCGGGGTCGAGGTCGGCGGTGATCCGGGCGAGGGCGTCCCCGTCCTCGCCCGCGTCCTCGACGCCGCCCGTGCCGGCGTCACCCCGCCCGGGGCCGCCGGCGCCGCCGGTGCCGTGTGCGGAGGCGGCGGTGAGGGCGAGGAGGGTGTCCAGGGTGGTGGTCACGGCCAGGTGGGGGCGGATCCGGGCGGTGGGTTGGAGGGTGCCGGAGTCCAGGGCGAGGTGGGTGAGGCCGTTCAGGGCCGCGGCGCGGCGTTGGGCGGGGGTGCGGGTGTCCCCGGCGGGCGGGACGCCGGTGCGGGCGGTGAGGGCTTCTTTCAGGGCGGTGGCGTTGGCGGTGGCGAGGAAGCCGCGTAGGAGGGACCCGCCGGGGACGTCGGAGATGAACAGCTCCTCACGGTCCAGGTCGTCGGTGTAGGACCGGTCGGCGGCGTCGGGGTCGGTGCGGATGGCCCAGTGCTGGACCAGGCGGGTGAACCGGGCCACGTCCAGTCCCAGCGCGTGGGTGAGGAGGAAGTCCTCACCCAGCTCGGGGTCGGCCAGCTGCGCCACCCGGGCGGGGGTGTCGGTGGCGTGGCGGATCAGGACCCCGACGTGCTCGTCACTGATCATCCCCGCGGACAGGGCCGTGGCGGTGGCGGGCAGGACCTCGCGCAGGGCCCGGGCGGTACGGACCCGCCGGGCGGCGGTGGCGGGGTGGGCGCCGGTGGTCTGGCGGACCCAGGCGGGCAGGGTCCTGGCCCCGCCGGTGGCCCACCGCCCGTCGGCGTCGACCGCGGCCAGGACCTTGGCCTCCAGGCCGGTGAGGTGACGGCGGACCCGCTCCAAGTCCTGGGCGGTCTGGGCCAGGGCGGTGAACGCCAGCCCGTGCACGTCCAGCTCGGCCAACCCTGCGCACGCGGTCAGCAGGTCGGCGACCCCGGCCGCCAACGCGGTCCCGGGATCGACCACCGCCTCCGCCGCCACCACACACCCCCCAGGGCACACCGCCCCGTTTCACGGGGCGTTTCGGATCGAGTCCTCTACCTGCCACCAATTTATCGAACGCGCGTACGGGACCGCAATACCTCCGACTCGTGTGAATCAATTTGTGGATAACCACGGATATCCACAGATCCCGGTCGTCGGTTCACCGTCACGCGGGAGCGCTTCCGGACCCAGCAGCACGAACGCTCACCGCTGACATGCCGCGCGAGGGTCCCACCTGCGCTCACATCTACCTGTGCGTCGACAACGGCCCGGACACCCAAGGAGGTGAGAAGCCGTCGGCGCCACGGTGGGCCACGCCACGCCACTAATTCGCCAGGGCCGCTCGCCGGCCGGCGACCCGAGCCCCACGAACAGCCACCAACCTTTCGCCCATTTGTCGAGACAATTCACGGAACTGACCCACCGAGAATCCACGGAACTGACCCACCGAGAGCGGGCTCGAGCTTCGCACGCGCCTTTCATCCCTCTGGCGGCGGTACTGCCCGGCACTGACACCGACCAGTGGCGCAGAACACACTTGTGTTGCGGACCGGTCGCCGTGTAGGTTCCTCCCCGACAGGCAGGGTTGCCTGAAGGATTGTTACTCGGCGACGAGGCAAGACCTGAGACGCACGCACGTGCGGCTCGGGTCTTTTTTTGTGCCCGGGGACGTGGACAGAGAGGTCTTGAGATGGGTTCCGTGAACTACCGCACGTTGGCCGAGGACATCCTGCAGGAGGTCGGCGGCGAGCAGAACGTGACGAGCGCGACGCACTGCGCCACCCGGCTGCGGCTGAAGCTGCGCGACGAGAGCAAGGCCGACAAGGCCGCCATCGAGAAGCTCCCCGGGGTCATCACGGTGATGCAGGCGGGCGGCCAGTACCAGGTGGTCATCGGCAACAACGTGCCGACGGTCTATGCCGAGCTCGGCAAGATCTCGAAGCTGACCGACGACCGCCTCGCCGGCGCCGACGCCCCGGCCGGGGGCAACATCTTCAACCGGTTCATCGACCTCATCTCCTCGATCTTCCAGCCGGTGCTGTGGCCCCTCGCGGGTGCGGGACTCCTCAAGGCCTTCCTGAGCATGGCGACCCAGTTCGGCTGGCTCGCGGCCGAGTCCCAGACCTACGTCATCCTCGCCGCAGCCGCGGACGCACTCTTCTACTTCCTGCCGATGTTCCTGGCCATCACCGCGGCCAAGCGGTTCAGGACGAACCAGTTCACCTCGATGGCCATCGCCGGCGCCCTGGTGTACCCCTCGATCATCGCCCTGGCGGCGACCGGCGAGCCGGTGGCATTCGCCGGTCTGCCGGTCGTGCTCATGAACTACACGAGCTCGGTGATCCCGATCATCGTCGCCGTCTGGCTCCAGAGCCACCTCGAGCGGTTCCTCGCCAAGGTCCTCCCGGACGCGATCCGCAACTTCAGCGTCCCGCTGCTGACCATCCTCGTCATGGTGCCGCTCGTCCTCATGACGGTCGGGCCGGTCACCACCTACGCCGCCCAGGGGATCTCCTCGGGCGTCAACGCGATCTTCGGCATCGCCCCCTGGCTCGCCGGCGCCATCCTCGGCGGCTTCTGGCAGGTGTTCGTCCTCTTCGGGCTCCACTGGGGCCTGGTCCCCGTCATGGTGAACGACCTGACGACCCAGGGCTACTCCCTCCTCACGGGCCCGCTCCTCGCCGCGGTCCTCTCGCAGGCGGCCGCCGCCCTCGCCGTCGCGATCCGCAGCCACAGCGACGCACGTCGTGAGGTCGCCGCGACGGGCTCGCTCTCCGGGTTCCTCGCCGGGATCACCGAGCCCGTCATCTACGGCGTCAACCTGCCCCTGAAGAAGCCCTTCTACTTCGGCATCGCGGGTGGCGTCGTCGGCGGCGCGATCGCGGCGGCCGGCGGCAGCGCCGCCAACGCCTTCGTCTTCCCCTCCCTGCTCGCCCTGCCCGCCTACACCGCCGTCGGCAACTTCACCCTCCAGCTCATCGGCACAGCCGTCGCGGTCGCGATCGCCTTCACCCTGACCTTCTTCTTCGGGCCTCGCGAGTCCGCGGACGCCGTCAGCCCCGCCGCCACCACCGGGGGCGCCCCGGTTCCCGCCGTTCCGGGAGCCACCTCGGGCGCCGCCCAGGCCTCGACCGCCACGCTCACCGGCGTCGTCGACGTCCTCTCCCCCGTCGCCGGCCGCGCCGTGCCGCTGGCCGACGTGCAGGACAAGGTGTTCTCCTCCGGCGCGATGGGACAGGGTGTGGGCATCGTGCCCTCCGACGGTCGCATCTACTCGCCCATCACCGGCACGGTCCAGGTGGCGATGAAGACCGGGCACGCCTACGGCATCAAGTCGGCCGAGGGCGTCGAGGCCCTCGTCCACATCGGGATCGACACCGTCAAGCTCGGCGGACGCGGCTTCACCGCGGAGGTGACCCGCGGTCAGCAGGTCCGCGCCGGCGACCTCATCGCCGTCGTCGACCCGGACGTCGTCGCCGAGGCCGGCTACGACCTCACCACGGTGCTCGTCGTGACGAACACCAAGGAGCTCACCGCGGTCGTCCCGGTCGCCAGCGGCACCGTGGCCCACGGTGACCCGGCCCTGACCGTGCAGGTCTGAGACAGATGAACCACTTCCCGACGACGACGGAGCGCACCGTGACCACCAGCTTCCCCGCCGGCTTCCTCTGGGGCGGCGCCACCGCGGCCAACCAGGTCGAGGGCGCCTACGCCGAGGGGGGTAAGGGCCTGTCCATCCAGGACGTCCTTCCCCGGGGCATCCAGACGCCGCCCACCGAGGCCCCCACGCCGGACAACCTCAAGCTCGAGGCGGTCGACTTCTACCACCGCTACGCCGAGGACATCGCCCTGTTCGCCGAGATGGGGTTCAAGGTCTTCCGCCTCTCGATCGCGTGGAGCCGGATCTTCCCCAACGGTGACGACGACGCCCCGAACGAGGAGGGCCTCGCCTTCTACGACCGGGTCCTCGACGAGCTCGAGCGGCACGGCATCGAGCCCCTCGTCACCATCAGCCACTACGAGACACCGCTGCACCTGGCACGCGCCTACGGCGGGTGGACCAACCGCGACCTCATCGGGTTCTACGAGCGGTACTGCCGCACGCTCTTCGAGCGCTACGGCCACCGGGTGAGGTACTGGCTGACGTTCAACGAGATCAACTCCGTGCTGCACGAGCCCTTCCTCTCCGGCGGCATCCCGACGCCGAAGGACCAGCTGAGCGAGCAGGACCTGTACCAGGCCATCCACCACGAGCTCGTCGCGTCCGCGCGCGCCACCAGGCTCGCCCGCGAGCTCGCTCCCGGTGCACAGGTCGGCTGCATGATCCTCGCCATGCCCACCTACCCGCTCACCCCGGACCCCGCGGACGTCGTCGCGGCCATGCAGGCGGAGCACGCCAACTACGCCTTCGGTGACATCCACTGCCGGGGCGAGTACCCGGGCTACCTGCTGCGGTACTTCCGCGAGCACGGCATCGAGCTGGACGTCACCGACCAGGACCGCGAGGACCTGCGACACACGGTCGACTTCGTCTCGTTCAGCTACTACATGAGCCTGTGCGAGACCGCCGACCCCGAGAAGAAGGTGGCCGGCCTTGGCAACATCATGGGCGGCGTCCCGAACCCCACCCTCGAGGCGTCGGAGTGGGGCTGGCAGATCGACCCGCAGGGTCTGCGCGTCGTCCTCAACGACTACTGGGAGCGGTGGCAGAAGCCGCTCTTCATCGTGGAGAACGGCCTCGGCGCCGTCGACCAGCTCGTCGAGGTGGACGGCACCCCCACCGTCGTCGACGACTACCGCATCGCCTACCTCGACGACCACCTCGTGCAGGTGGGCGAGGCGCTGGCCGACGGCGTGGACCTGCTGGGCTACACCACGTGGGGCTGCATCGACCTCGTCAGCGCCTCGACCGCCCAGATGAGCAAGCGGTACGGGTTCATCTACGTCGACCGCAACGACGACGGCACCGGCAGCCTGGAGCGGTACCGCAAGAAGTCGTTCCACTGGTATCGCCAGGTCATCGCGACCAACGGCGCGATGTTCGGCCGCCGCGCCGACGACGTGGCTCCGGCGCTGCAGCACTGAGACCGGGGTGGCGGGGCCGGACGGTTCCCGCCACCCTGGGCCTGAGGAGAGGAGGTGGGCGTGGAGATCCTGCGGGTGTTCAACAACAACGTGGTCCTCGCCCGTACCGACGCCGGCAGTGACGTCATCCTCACCGGCCGCGGGCTGGGCTTCCAGGCGAGGCCCGGTGACACCGTCGACCAGGAGAAGGTGGTGCGCGTCTTCGTGCCCGAGGACGGCCGCGACCCGGACAACTTCGGTGCGCTCATCTCGGCGATCCCGCCCGAGCTCCTCCTCCTCGCCGACCAGGCCCTGGCCGCCTCGGACACCGGCTCCGGCCGGCGGGCCGGCTCCACCACGGTCGTCGGCCTCGCCGACCACATCAGCTTCGCGCTCGAACGCCTGCGCCAGGGCATCGAGATCGAGTACCCGCTCCGGGCCGAGGTCGCGCACCTCTACCCCGCCGAGCTGGCCACCGCCGGGCGCGTCCTCGAGCTCGTCAACGCCCGGCTCGCGGTGCCCCTCCCCCCGGAGGAGGCCGTGCCGATCGCCCTGCACCTGGTCAACGCCGGGTTCGCCACGGGCGACCTGTCGCAGACCTACCGCATGACCGGCGTCTTCGCGCAGCTCTTCGACGTCCTCGAGCAGACGTACTCCCGGCCCTTCGACCGGGACACGGTCAACGCGGCCCGGTTCATCACGCACCTGCGGTACTTCTTCGTCCGGGCGCACACCGGACGCCAGCTCGACGACGGCGCAGGCCGGCTCGGCACGGCCATCCGGGACGCCTACCCCGAGGCCTACTCGACGGCGCTGAAGCTGCAGGCGGTCCTCGAGCTCCGGCTCGGCCAGCCGCTCACCGAGGACGAGGTGACGTACCTGACGCTGCACGTCGCGCGCATGGTGGACGAGGTCAGAGCCTGATCGTGCCCACGCTCGCCGCCGTCGCCCCTAGTCTTGGCCCCGGACAAGGACGCCCACCCGAGCGGAGCCGATGATGCAGACGTACCTCTACTTCTCGCTGGTGCCCGAGGCGCTGATCGCCTCCCAGCTCCCGCCGGAGAAGTTCGGGCAGTACTACGCCACGGGGTACGGCTACAAGTCCAAGGGTCAGGCGCTGTTCTTCGACGTCGACCCCGTGCGGCTCGGCGACTTCTTCGACCTCGAGGCCGCGTTCGAGCGGTGCGTCGCCCACCCCGACGGCCGCCCCAAGAGCTCGGTGTACGTCTCCACCTACCGGGTGCTCGAGCACGTCCCGGTCGACGCGCTCGGCAGCCTCCACCTGACCACCGCGTACGGCGCCACGCTCGAGCTCGGGCGCAGCGCGGACCTGCCGCCCGCCGGCGACGGTCTGCACCTGTACAAGGAGCTCGCCCCGGTCACCAGCCTGGTCGTCAGCGACCAGGACCCCCGCACCTTCTACGAGGGCATCACGGTGCAGCCGTCGAAGTTCGTGCGCTTCCCGGGCCTGGCGTTCGTCGAGCTCGAGCTCGGTGAGCTGGCGAGCGACCCCGCCCGCGGCCACGTCGCGGACCTTCCGTACCCCAACCTCCACCACCTTCGTGAGGCTCTGCTGGAGGTCTCCCAGCCCGACAAGTCGACCAAGATGGTCGAGCGGGTACCGTCCGGGGAGTTCACCTACCGCACCGTCAAGGACGGCAGCGGCTTCTACTTCGGCAACGGCACCGACCTCGCGTTCTACCCCATGCCCTCGCACCACGACCTGCGCCAGGACCACCCGCTGTGGTGGCGGTCCGCGAACCAGTGAGGCAGACGCACGGGTGAGGGTCGCGATCGCGACGTGCACGGCGGTGCCGCCGGGCTTCGACGACGACGAGCGCCTCGCCGAGGAGCTCGGCCGCCGGGGGATCGACGTCGCCAGGATCGCCTGGGACACGCCGGGCGCCCGCTGGGACACCTTCGACACCGTCGTCATCCGGTCCACCTGGGACTACCCGGCCCGGCGCGTGGAGTTCCTCGCGTGGGCCGACGCCGTCGGTCCACGCCTGCACAACACTCCCGCGCTCGTGCGGTGGAACAGCGACAAGCGCTACCTCGCCGACCTCGCCGCGGCCGGGATCCCGGTCGTCCCGACGACGTTCGTGGCGCCGGGCGAGCCGTTGCCGGAGCTGCGCGGAGAGGTCGTCGTCAAACCGAGCGTCTCGGCCGGTGCCCGCGACACCGGCCGCTTCGGTGAGCGCAGCCACCACCGCGCCCGCGAGCTCGTGGCGCGCATCCAGGCCGGGGGCCGGACGGCGATGGTCCAGCCCTACCTCCCCGCCGTGGACACCCGGGGCGAGACGGCGGTGGTCTGCATCGACGGCGAGCCTCTCCACACCCTGCACAAGCACGCCGTCCTGCGGCCCGACGAGGTGGCACCCGTGCGCGCCGACGAGCTCGGCGCCGCCGAGGCGATGTACGACCCGGACCTCGTGGTCCCCGGCGAGGCCGAGCCGGCCGAGCTGGACCTCGTGCTCCGGGTCCTCGACGACGTCACCGCCCGCTTCCGCGGCACCCCGCTCTACGCACGGGTCGACATGGTCCTGGGCGACGACGGCGCACCGGTGCTGCTCGAGCTCGAGGCGGTCGAGCCGAACCTCTACCTCGACGTCGCCCCGGCCTCCCTCGGCCGGGTCGCCGACGCGATCGTCTCCCGCGCCGTGGCCCCGCCCATCTGAGGGCCCCGTCCGTCTGAGAACCGCGTCCGTCTGAGAACCGCGCGTCCGTCTGAGGGCCCTGGCCGTCTGAGAACCGCGCCCGTCTGAGGGCCCGTCCTCGTGAGAACCGCGTCCGTCTGGGTCGCACGGGCCCCCGCTCCCCCGGCCCGGCCAGAGCCCGGCCGCCCGCCGTCCGGTTCCGGTTGCGGCACGCCCGGGCCCCCCTAGCATCACAGTTCTCACGTGAGCGCGCCGGGGCCGCCGGCCACCGCGTGGACCGGACAGGGGGACCCGTGGCTCCGACCACTCGTGCAGGGGACGACGTCCCGCCTCGGCGGCGCCGCTCGCCCGTCGGGGCGCTGCTGGGGTTCCTCGTCGGGGTGGTGGTGACCACCGTCGTCGCCGTGGTCCTGCTCGGCATCGGCGTGGCCGGCGTGGGTGACGCCGAGGAGGCCATGGCCCCCACGCCGACGCCGACGCCGACGCCGACGGCCGAGCCGACGCCACGCCAGGACGCGTCCGGTCCCGTGCCGGCCGCGTGCCTGGAGGCCGCGGAGTACAACCAGACGCTCAACGAGGCCCTGGACGAGATCGCCGTCGGTGTCCGCGACCAGGACGCGCGCACGCTGCAGGAGGCGCTGGACGCCGTGCAGGACGCCCGGCCAGGCTCGGAGGCGGCGTCGCAGGAGTGCCAGGACCTCGCCGCCGAGGCCGACGACGCCACGGATGACGCCACGACCGGCACCACCGGCACCGAGGAGAGCACCTCGAGCACCTCGGACGCCACTGCCGAGCCGACCGACTCCGCGACGCGATGAGCGAGCGGAGCTCCACCGCCCGGCGCCGGGGCCTCGCGGAGCGCCTGTGGTACGGCTACGCGCGACTCGTCGTCGCGCTGCGCTGGTTCGTCATCGTCGGCTGGGCGGCGGCGGCGGCCGCGGCGATGATCCTGCTCCCGCCCCTGGGGACCACCGCCGACGACCTCGAGGCCCTCGGCGCCGACGACGCCAGCTTCGCCGCCGAGCAGCGCTCCGTCGAGCTCTTCGGGTTCCCGCTCCTCAGCCGGGTGGCCATGGTCCAGCACGACCCGGCCGGGATGACGACGCTCGCGCAGGCAGAGGCCGTCCTGCGCGGGATCGCGGTGAACCAGGACGCGTACGACACCGCGCTCCTCGGCGCCATCCCCATCCCCAACGCCGGCGGCGCGTTCCCCGGGGCTCTGGAGGAGGACACCGCTGTCGTCACGTTCCTCTTCGCCGAGCCGACCGCGAGCTTCTTCGAGCAGACGGACGTCGCGAAGCAGTTCGCCGAGGACCAGCTCACCGACGCCGAGGACGCGTACGTGGGCGTGACGGGTTCCATGCCCGCCCGCGCCGCGCAGGGCCGCGTGGTCAACGCGTACGTCCCCGTGGTCGAGCTGACCACCCTCCTCGCCGTCCTCACCGTCGTCGCCCTGACGTTCCGCTCGCTCGCCGCGCCCGCCGTCACGCTCGTCTCGGTCGGTGCGGCGGTCGGGGTGACGATGGGCGTCGCCGGCTCGGTGGCGGACGCGCTGGACTTCTCCGTCCCGGCGGACCTGCGCCCGCTCATCGTGGCGCTGCTGCTCGGCGTGGTGACCGACTACTGCATCTTCTACCTCTCGGGATTGCGGGCCCGGCTCGCCGAGGGCCACCACCGGCTCGAGGCCGCGCGGCTGGCGACCGCGTCGTTCACCCCGATCGTCACCGTCGCGGGCCTCACCGTCGCCGCCGGGACCGCCTCGCTCGTCGTCGCGGGGTCAGCGCTCTTCAGCGGCTTCGGGCCCGGGCTTGCCGTCACCGTGCTCACCGGGGTGGTGGTGGCGATCACCCTCGTCCCGGCGATCCTCGCGGTGCTCGGCCCGCGCGCGTTCTGGCCGAGCGACATCCGCCGCGCCCTCGAGCGCGAGGCCGGCCGCCAGCGCTCCTCCGCCCTGACGTCGACCGTGACGCACCGGGCCTCCGCCGTCGTCGTGGCCGCCCTGTGCATCGCGGGGCTGGGGCTGGCCGCCTCCCAGGTGCGCCACATGGACCTCGGGCTCGGCTTCGTCCAGTCGCTGCCCGCGGAGAGCGAGGTCGCGCGCGCGGCGGAGGCCGCCGGCGAGGGTTTCGCGCCCGGCATCGTCTCCCCCACCGAGCTGCTCGTCGAGGGCGACGGCGTGGGTGAGGACGAGGAGGCGGTCTCCCGGCTCGGCGAGGCGCTGCAGGCGCAGCCGGGTGTGGCCGGGGTCCTCGGCCCCGGTGACTCCGCCGCCGCGGACGACCTGGGCGTCCTCGTCGCCGAGAGCGGCGACGCCGTGCGCTATCTCGTCGTCCTCGACACGACGCCGCTCGAGGCCACCGCGATCGACAACCTCCGCGGTCTGCGCGAGAACCTGCCGGACCTGACCGCCGAGGCCGGGCTCGACGGCGTCACCACCAGCCTCGCCGGCGACACGGCCCTGGCCGACGGGATCGTCAAGGACACGACCGACGACCTCCTCCGCATCAGCGTCGCAGCGCTGGCCGTCAACCTGCTCATGCTCGTGATCTTCCTCAGGGCGCTCGTCGCTCCCCTGTACCTCCTCGCCTCGAGCGTCCTCGCCCTCGGCGCCACCCTCGGTATCACGGTCATGGTCTTCCAGGGGGTGCTCGGGCACGACGACCTCACCTTCTACGTGCCGTTCGCCGCCGCCGTGCTCCTGCTGTCCCTCGGCTCGGACTACAACATCTTCGCGGTGGGACGGGTCTGGCAGCTCGCCCGCGACCGCTCGCTGCGCGACGCGATGCTCGCCGGGGTCCCCCAGTCGACCCGGGCGATCACGGCAGCCGGTCTGGCCCTCGCCTCCAGCTTCGGGCTCCTCGCCCTGGTGCCGCTCAGACCGTTCCGCGAGCTGGGGTTCGTGCTCGCGGTGGGGATCCTCATCGACGTGTTCGTCGTGCGGGCGCTGCTGGTGCCGTCGCTGCTGACCATCGTCGGCACGGTGAGCAGCTGGCCGTCCCGTCAGCTGCGTCGGAGGGCACCGTCCGCGGACGCAGCGGCAGAACCGTGGGACGCGGACCCCGGGCGGGAGTCCGGGCGGCCGAGGCGCGCCGCGCCTGGCGGTCCGTGACTCAAGGCCGGCATCGCTCGTGCCCACGTCAGGAGGCCTCATGGGGCTGCGCATCGAGGACTACGCAACGGTCGGTGACCTCCACACCATGGCGCTGGTCGGCCGGGACGGGGCGATCGACTGGCTGTGCCTCCCTCGCTTCGACTCACCGGCGTGCTTCGCCGCCCTCCTCGGCAACGACGACGCGGGCACGTGGCGGATCGCTCCGGCCGGCGCCGGCATGTGTTCACGCCGCCGGTACCGCGGCGACAGCCTGGTCCTGGAGACGGAGTGGGACACCCCGGACGGCACCGTGCGCCTCATCGACCTCATGCCGGTGCGTGACCGTGAGGCGGACGTCGTGCGCATCGTGGAGGGCGTCTCCGGACGCGTCCCGATGCGCATGGAGCTGCGGCTGCGGTTCGACTACGGCCATGTCGTCCCCTGGGTGAAGCGGCACGGCCACGAGCTGTCCGCGATCGCGGGGCCCGACGCCGTGTGGCTCGACACCCCCGCGCCGCTGGAGGGCCGGAATCTCACGACGGTGTCCGAGTTCGAGGTCTCGGCGGGGCAGCGGGTGCCGTTCGTGCTGACCCACCACCCCTCGCACCAGCCCGCACCCGCGCGCCGGGACCCTGAGCGTGTGCTGGCAGAGACCGAGGCGTTCTGGGCGGACTGGATCGGGCGCCTGACCTACGACGGCGACTGGGCGGACGCCGTGCGGCGCTCCCTCGTCGTACTCAAGGGGCTGACCTATGCACCGACGGGCGGCATCGTCGCGGCGGCGACGACATCGCTGCCCGAGCAGCTCGGCGGTCGGCGGAACTGGGACTATCGGTTCTGCTGGCTGCGCGACGCGACGTTCACCCTCCAGGCGCTCCTCGGCACGGGGTTCGTCAAGGAGGCCGGCGCGTGGCGGGACTGGCTGCTGCGCGCCGTCGCCGGCGATCCTGCCGACCTCCAGATCATGTACGGGATCGACGGCACGCGGCGTCTGCCGGAGTACGAGCTCGACTGGCTGCCCGGGTACGAGCGCTCGGCCCCGGTGCGGATCGGCAACGCCGCCGCCCGCCAGGTCCAGCTGGACGTCTGGGGCGAGGTCCTGGACGGGCTCCACGTGGCTCGTGAGGCCCACCTTGACCACGTCACCGAGGCGTGGGAGCTGCAGAAGGCCATCCTGGACTACCTGGAGGGGCACTGGCGCGACCAGGACCACAGCCTGTGGGAGGTCCGGGGGCCGACCCGGGACTTCGTGCACTCCAAGGTCATGGCCTGGGCGGGACTCGACCGCGCGGTTCAGGCGGTGGAGCGGTGGGGGCTCGACGGCCCTGTCGCCCGGTGGAGGGCGCTACGGTCGGAGATCCACGCCGAGGTGTGTGATCGGGGCTACGACGCCGACCGTCGGACCTTCACCCAGTCCTACGGCTCGCGCGGTCTCGACGCCGCGCTCCTCCTCATACCCCAGACCGGCTTCCTCCCCTGGGACGACGACCGCGTCGTCGGCACGGTCGACGCCGTGCGCCGAGAGCTCGTCCAGGACGGCTTCGTCCTGCGATATCGTCCCGAGGGCGGTGTGGACGGTCTGCCCGGCGACGAGGGCACTTTTTTGGCGTGCAGCTTCTGGCTCGCCGACGCCCTCCACGCCACCGGCCGCGGGGCGGCGGCGGTCGCCCTCTTCGAGCGGCTGCTGTCGGTGCGCAACGACGTCGGTCTGCTCGCCGAGGAGTACGACCCTTACCTGCGCCGGCAGCTCGGCAACTTCCCGCAGGCGTTCAGCCACGTGGGCCTCGTCAACACGGCGCGTCACCTGAGCGGGACCCGGCCGGCGTCTTCACCCGCATGCCCGGCTCCTTGACGGCGTCGTCAGCCGAGCCAGACGAAGGGCGGACCGACTCCGGCCTGGCGGTCACCGCGACCGTCACGGTGACGCCCGCGAACATGCTCACGAACGGCTCGTTCGAGCAGTGGGACACCGGCTGGGCCGTCGCAGGCCCGGCCCAGGTTCGCGAGTCGGCGGCGGACGCCACCGACGGCGTGCGTGCGGTGAACACGTGGTCGGACCCGACGATCGAGGTGGTGGTCGGTGAGGACGGTGTCGTGACCGTGGCCGTCACCGCCTCGCTCACCGCGCAGGCGTGGGGCTGGTACGACGGCGTCGTCCTGACCCCCGCGACCGGCGCCGTCGTCGACACCACGGCCCTGCTGGCCCAGCTCGACCTGGCCGTGGAGTATGCCCACGTGGTCCTTGCCGCCAGTCGTGCGCGCGGCGACGTCGAGGTGCCGTGCCGGCCCGAGCACCCGCGAACCGTGGACACGCTCGGCTGAGCCGGACCGCCCGGTCCGGGACGGGGAAGCCCCGTCACGCACGATGCGTGACGGGGCTTCTCCGTCATCGGAGCAGTGCCGCTCAGACGGAGCGGTCAGAAGGTGGAGAACTCCGCCAGGCGGTCGATCTGCTCGACGCTGCGGGCCGTCTCGAGAATCCACTCGAAGTACTTGGTCATTGGTGCCTCCCATCGGAAGGTGTTGCAGGAACGGTTCCGAAGAACACGCCCTTGGGCACCTCGACCGGGTTCACACCCGACACGTCCAGGATACGTGCCGGACCGCTGACGGACGGGCCCCGGCCGGGTGACCTTGTTCATGCACGTGCATCGAGGGTTCCATGACGTGAACGCGTAGCCGGACCTTCCATGACGACCGGAGACGGGCTGCCCCCCCTTGGCCAGTGGTGTGCCGACGCGCCGAAAACCTGCTGCCGGGGAGAGGGGCCGCGAGGACCTTCGCCCCTTGCGACGTGCTGTCGCTCGGCGGTGGGGTGGGGATGATCCCGCGAACCGCTGCGCATGCGGGAGGGATGCAGGTACCGGTCAGGCACCGCCCTCGGCACGGGACGTTCCGACGAGGAGATCGGTCATGGGTTGGTTCGCGCGGCGGGGGTCCCCCGCCATGGTCGTCGCAGGTCTCGCAGCCGCGCTGGCGCTGCTCGCGCCCGCGGCGGGAGCCGCGACGCCGGAGGTGCCGGACCCGAGCGTGCGGGAGCAGGTGACGACCCTCCAGGACCACTGGGACCGTGAGGCCAAGGCGGCGAACCCCGTCAAGGGTCCCAAGCCGGACAAAGCCGCGAAGTCCCAGGCCCCCGTGCTCAAGAGCAGGCTGCTCGCCGCCGCCGCGCCGGACGAGTGCTTCGCCGGCGTCGGGGCGCACTACCCGACCGGGACGTACGACGACGAGGGCAACCTGGTGTGCCCGGAGGGCAGCCAGACCAAGGTCAACCAGGCCTACGTGTGGGGGCTGACCAAGACCGGGGACGACCTGTGGTTCGGCACCGGCCCGAACATCGTCTGCCTGGTCTTCAGCAGCTACCTCCGCAGCACCGGTCCCGTCATCAACGACTCCTGGGTCTGCGAGGGCGAGGAGTCCAGCTTCCGCACCGCCTGGACACCCGGAGTCACGCTCCCGCCGACGTTGGGCGACTGGCGCCCCGCAGACCTGTTCCGCTACGACCAGGCCACCGGGACGCTCAACGGGCTGACGATCCCGGACAGCGACCCGGCCGGCAAGGCCAGGCTCGGCTCGACGATCGGCATCCGCTCCGCCGGGTCGATCGGCGACCGCGTCTTCTTCGCCGGCCCGGGCATGGGCAGCTACCTCAACGTCTTCGTCTTCGACACCGGCGGCGCCTACGTCGGCAGTGAGTCCCTGCCCGGCTTCACGAACATCCGCAAGTGGGTCGAGGTCGACGGGCACCTCTACACCGGCGTCCGGGCCGGCAACGGCGGCCAGGTCCTGCGCTACACCGGCAGCTCCCCCGCCGACCCGTTCCAGTACGTCTCCGTGGGCACGGTCCCCAGCGAACCGGCCGAGCTCGCCGAGCACGACGGCCGCCTCTACGTCTCGACCTGGCCCGCAGCGGAGAACGCCTCGCTGTACATGAGCCCGCCGATCAGCGCGGGCGAGGTCGACGTCGTCGACCTCGGGTCCGTCTGGCAGCGGGTCTGGACCGCCGGGGACTACGAGCCGGACCCCGTCACCGCCGCGACCTACGGCGGCGGAGCGCTCACCTCGTTCCAGGGGCAGCTCTACTGGGGCACGATGCACGTCCCCTTCACCGCCGCCCTGGGCCACACCGACGTCTACGGCCCCTGGGACTCCGACGTCGCCGAGCTGGCCAACGCCCTGGGTTCGCACCGGGCGATCAGCATCTTCCGCGGGGACGAGCTCGACACCGACTCCCCCACCGTCGAGCTGCTGTACGGCTCCGCCGTGCTACCGGTCTACGACGGCCAGGCGTGGACGCTTCGGCCGAACACCATGGGCGCCGAGCCGCTCTACGGTGCCTCGGGCTTCGGGAACTTCTTCAACAACTACACCTGGACCATGGGTGTCTACCGTGACGACCTCTACGTCGGCACGATGGACTGGAGATACCTGCTCGCCAAGGGTGCCGAGGGCGTGCTCGACCTCTCCGGCATCCCCGCGCCGGACGACCTCTACGGCGCGGACCTCTGGCGCTTCCCCGACGCGACCAGCGCGGCACGGCCTGAGCGCACGGACGGCGTGGGGAACTACGCCAGCTACGGCATCCGCACCATGGTCGCCGACGACGAGGACGGCCTGTTCCTGGGCATGGCAAACCCGATGAACCTCATGACCGACACCAGCGACGACAGGCCGGAAGGCGGGTGGCAGCTCCTCAGGCTCACCCCCAGGCGCTGAACGGCGTGCGTGCGGCCCGGGCGGGCCGCACGCCGCCGCGCCCGTCCGCGTGAGCGGGAGCACTAGGCTGCGGTCGTGACGGACCCCCGGCAGCCGGCGACCGGTACTCGGGCGTCGCCGCGGTTGTTCGACCGGTTCAGCGTCGGGATGTACTCGGCCTTCCTCCTGTGGAACTGGTTGCTCTACGCCTACGGGCCGGCTGTCCAGCTGCTCGGGGCGGACCTGGGCTTCAGCGCCGCGGCGATCGGCCTGCACGGTGTCGCACTGGCCGTCGGCACCGCCCTCGCCGGTGTGTGCCTGCCGGTCGCGGTCCGGGCTCTGGGGCGGCGTGGCGCACTCCTGTGCGGGGCGACGACGGTCGCCCTCGGCGCCGTCGGGCTGACCGCGCTCTCCGACCTGCCAGGGACGATGGGTGCGACCGTGGTGCTCGCGCTGGGCGGGAACCTCGCGATCGCGGCGGCCCAGGCAGGTCTGGTGGTGCACCACACGGTGAACAGCGCCGCCTCGGTGTCCACCGCGAACGGCCTGGGCACGCTCGTGGGCCTGTTCGGACCGCTGCTCATCGGCGCGTCCGTCGCCGTCGGCTGGGGCTGGCGCCCGGTCGTGCTGGTGACCGTCCCGGTGGCCATCGCGGTCGCCGTGCTCTGGGTGCGGATGCCGGCCCTGCCGGCGCTGACACCACGACCGACCTGGACATCACCCCGAGGCCGCGGCGCGGCGACCCCTGCGTCGCTGACGCCCGAGACCGGCGCCAAGGCGCCGGACCGCACGCGCAACCCGCTGCCCGCCGCGGGCTGGTGGTTCCTCCTCGCCGCACTAATGGGTGTCGCGATCGAGAACGCGACCACGTTCTGGGCGCTCACGCTCCTGGTGGAACGCACCGGTGCCGGCGCAGGGCTGGCGGCCGCGGCGGGCGCAGCCTTCGTCGCGGGCATGGCCACGTCGCGGCTGACGTCCCGCGTGGTCACGGCAGGCAGGTCACCCGCGACGGTCGTCGTCGGCGCGTTCGTCGTCACGGTCGCAGGGTGGCTCGTGCTCTGGCTCTCCACCGCACCGGCCGTCGCCATGGTCGGGCTCGCCCTCGCCGGCATGGGGTGCGGCCTGCTGTACCCGCTCTCGGCGAGCCTGCTGCTCTCGACGGCCCGTGGCAGCACCGATGCGGCCCAGGGAGTGATCATGCTCGCCATCGGTGTCGCGGTCGGGGTCGTCCCGTTCGCGCTCGGCGTGCTCGCGGGGCTCTTCGGCGTGCACACCGCCTTCCTGCTCGTCCCGGGCCTTGCCGCAGCGGGCCTGGCCGCCACCCGGTTGGGAACTCGTCAGATGCGCGGCTCCCCCGCACGCGCCACATGATCGCGGGCGGTGCCGTCGCACCTCGACCCATCCGAGCGGCGGAGTCGGCTGCTCGAGACATGCCTTCCAGCCCGAGGACGGATCCTGACATGTCCCACCGCCTCGCCGGGCTCAGTCACACGGTCTTCGCCCGCCACTCCAACCCGTGGAGCGCCTGGACCCGCTGGCTGAGCACCCCGCTCGTGCTGGTCCCGCTGTGGACACGGCGGTGGAGCCACGCCGCAATCATCGGTGCCTGGATGGCCGCCAACCCCGTGATCTTCCCGAGGCCGGCGGACGAGCACGCCTGGTCCACCCGGGTGGTCCTGGGCGAGGAGCAGTGGATCACCGATCGGCCCCGCGACACGGCGATGGCCGTCAACGCGGCGGCCACGCTGGCCGGCGTCACCGCACTGGTCGCCGCCCGGCGGCACCGGGCCGCACCGGCGGCCGGCGCCACCGCGGTCGTCATGGCGCTGCTCCTGGTCTACTGGCGGCTCATGGCGCGCTATCACGACCAGCACCGGCGCGCCGGCACCGGCTGAGCGCCGACCGGGCGACCCGCACAGGAGTGCTCGTTCGAGCGGCGCCAGCTCGAAGGGTTGCTCCGGCCTCACGGCACTGTCAGGAGTGGTGCCCCCGGCAGGACTTGAACCCGCGACCGACGAATTATGAGTTCGCTGCTCTGACCAGCTGAGCTACAGGGGCGTGCGGCGCTCAGAGCGCTCACGACGGCGCCCAGCGTACCGGCCGCGTTACCGTGGTCGGGTGATCCTGCGCCGCGACCGCCGCCTGCCCGAGCCCCTCGCCGCCCACCTCGCCGCACGCGACGCGCCCCTCGCGTCGGCGGAGCTGGCGGACGGGACCTGGGCCGTCGTCGCCCGAGCGGCTCTCGCCGTGGTCGGCCCGAGCGGGATCGTCGTTCGCTCGCCGTGGCACGAGGTCGAGCGCGGCACGTGGGACGGCGACGAGTCGGTCCTCACCGTCACGTGGGTCGACGGCGTCCGCGCCCCGCTCGAGCTCAAGGTGCATGACGCGCCGAGTGCCGAGCGGTTCACCCGCGCCCTTCGCGAACGGGTCCAGTCCTCCCTCGTCCACAGTGAGAGCGCCGAGCTGCCCGGCGGGGCCATCGTCATGGTCCACATCCGTCGCGACGAGGACGGGGCACTCTTCTCCCAGGTGACCGCCCGCGGCCGGCTGCGCGACGACGCCGAGGAGCGCCGTCTGGTCGACGAGATGGAGCGTCACGCCCGCGCCGCTGTGGGCCTCACCACATGACCACCTCGGGGCGCGTCCGGTGGCCGGAGCGGCTCTGATTCTTTGCTAGAGTCCTATCTCGCGATCCCGCGTAGCTCAATTGGCAGAGCATCCGACTGTTAATCGGACGGTTACTGGTTCGAGTCCAGTCGCGGGAGCCGGACGAGGCCCGCACCACGAGGTGCGGGCCTTCATCGTTCATCCCTGGCCCCTGGCATCGTTCGACGCTGGCCCCTGGCGCTCACCCTGCACCGGCGCCCGTGCCGGCCTTTCAGGTCCCACGCCGTCCGGCGCCACGCCGTCCGGGAGCCGCTCGAGCGAGGAGTGCGGCTCCCCCTGGGCGTGAACGTCCCCCGGCGCCACGTCCGAGTCCGGACCCGGACCCGGCTCGAGACCCAGGGGGCCGTCGGCCACCGGCGCCCCCGCCGCCGTCTCGACGTCGCGCGGGTCGGCGTCGCGCGGGTCGGCGTCGCGCGGGTCGGCCCCGACCTCGCGCGCCTCGGGTGCGGTGGTGTGGTCCTCGGGCATCGAGACTCCCTCGTCGTCGCTCGTGTGCGCTGACGACGCTACCGCGCACGCGGCCGGGAGACCTGGGGAGGAGCGTCGGAGCCGGTTACTCGGTGCGGAGGGCGCGCCGCCGGTTCTCCAGGGTCACGAGCTCGCCGAACGTGGCCGCATAGGTGGGGTCGCCGGGATCCGTGCGCTGCAGCCGGCCCTTGACGTCGGCGATCTCCCGGGTGAGGCCCATCCGTATGAGCGCGGTCAGGACGCCCTGGGCGTAGCCGCCGAGGGCGTCGGGCCGGTCCTCGGGCAGCGGCGCCACCGCGAGCTCGGTGAGGACGCCGGCCACCGGCCCGGCGGCGTTCTCGCGCACCTCCTCGGCCCACCAGCCCGCCGCCTGTCGCGCCGCGTCACCGCCGCCGGCGGCCGCGACCTGCTCGACGCGCTCGCCGTACGCGCGCGTGCCCCCCGCCGCCCGGATGGCGTCGTGCACGCCCCGGTAGGCCGGCACGGTGAACGTGTCCGGCGCGAGGTCGTCGAAGCCGGCTCCGAGGGCGTGCTGCGGGAGCTGCAGGACGACCTCGAGCACCTCGCGCTCGAGCCGGGCCACCGGGTCCTCACGCATCCGACGCTCGCCACCGCCCTGGCGGCCCTGGCCGTTCGACCCGGACAACCGGTTGACGTCACCACGCACCCAGCCGCCTTCCTGGCGTGCGCCACCACCGGTGCGCGCGCCGCCGTCGTAGCGCCCGCCACCCTCGCCGTGGCGACCACCGCCACCGTCGGGTCGCCACTGGCCACGCGAGCCGTCGGGAGCGGCGTCCCGGCCCCCGCCGTCACGACCACCGCCGTCACGACCACCCGCTCCGCCGTCGGCCCCACCCGGGCGCGGCGCCCGCTCGGCCACCTGGACCGCGCGCCGCACGCTGATCTCGTCCATGCCGAGCCACCCGGCGAGCTCGCGGGCGTACTCGGCCCGCAGCGCCCGGTCCCGGATGCTCGCCACCACCGGCGCGGCGGCGCGCAGGGCGGCGACCCGGCCCTCCGCCGTCCCCAGGTCGAGCTGGGCCAGGACGGAGCGGATCGCGAACGCGAACAGCGGCTGCCGGGTGCTGACGAGCTCCCGCACGGCCTCGTCGCCGCGCTGCAGGCGCAGGTCGCAGGGGTCGAGCCCGTCCGGCCCGACGGCGACGAAGGTCTGCGTCGCGAACCGCTGGTCCTCGTCGAACGCCCGCAGGGCGGCCTTCTGCCCGGCGGCGTCGCCGTCGAAGGTGAAGATGACCTCCCCGCCGTGCGTGGCGCCGGAGGAGAAGATCACCCCCGAGGCCGGGTCGGCCGAGTCGCCCAGCAGGCGCCGCACGATGCGGATGTGGTCGGTGCCGAACGCCGTGCCGCAGGTCGCCACGGCGGTGCCCACGCCCGCGAGGTGCGCGGCCATGACGTCGGTGTAGCCCTCGACGACGACGACGCGTCGCTCCTTGGCGATCGCCCGCTTGGCCAGGTCGAGGCCGTAGAGGACCTGGGACTTCTTGTAGATGGGGGTCTCGGGGGTGTTGAGGTACTTCGGCCCCTGGTCGTCCTCGAAGAGGCGCCGGGCCCCGAAGCCCACGGTGTCGCCGGTGATGTCCCGGATGGGCCAGACGAGCCGGCCGCGGAAGCGGTCGTAGATGCCCCGGTTGCCCTGGGAGACCAGGCCGGAGGCGGTGAGCTCGGCCTCGGTGAAGCCCCTCCCGCGCAGGTGCCGCATGAGGTGGTCCCACCCCTGCGGGGCGTACCCGACGCCGAAGGTCGCGGCGGCAGCCCGGTCGAACCCGCGCTCGGCGAGGAACTGCCGCGCCTGCTCAGCCCCCGGGGTGTCGAGCTGGCCGGCGTAGAACTCCTCCGCCACGCGGTGGGCGTCGACCAGGCGCTGACGGCGGCCGTGCTCCTCACGGGGACGGCCCGTCCCGCCGTCCTCGTAGCGCAGCTGCACGCCCACCTTGCCGGCGAGGTGCTCGACCGCCTCGCTGAAGGGCAGGTGGTCGATCTTCTGGACGAAGGAGATGACGTCGCCGCCCTCGTCGCAGCCGAAGCAGTGCCACAGGCCCAGCTGGGGCCGGACGTGGAAGGAGGGCGTGCGTTCGTCGTGGAAGGGGCACAGCCCCTTCATCGATCCCACGCCTGCGGGCCGGAGCGTGACGTACGTGCCGACGATCTCCTCGATGCGGGCCCGTTCGCGGACGGTGGCGATGTCCTCGCGACGGATGAGCCCTGGCATGGCGTCAGTCTAGGTGGCCCGGACCGCGTGCCGGCCGCCGCTCGGGAGGGCGTCGCACCCACCCCACCTGTGGAGTGTCAGTACACCTCGGAGAGCATCCCGCACAGGCGCGCGTGCCACTGCTGGGCCGAGGGGTCGGTGAGGGAGGCGACCTGGTCCACGACCGCGCGGAGCCGACCGGCGTCGTCACCGGCCTCCCGGTAGTCGGCCGCGAAGGGCGCCTCGAGGTGCCGCTCCCCGCCCGTGGCGAGGGCGTCGACGAGGTCGAAGACGATGGTCCGCTGCGCCAGGTAGAGCGGTTCGAGCTCGCGCGGGGCCATGACGTACAGCGCCGCGACGCCCTTGAGGACGAGGATCTCGGCGAGGGTGGGGTCCGGGACGACGAGGTCGGCGGCGTAGCGCGTCAGGCGCCCCCGGCCGTAGCGTGCGCGCGTGGCGTCCTCCGCCGCCCCACAGAACCGGCCGATGAGCTGGCTCGTCATGTCCTTCAGGCCCGCCAGGTCGCGCCGCGAGCCGTCGTAGGAGCGCACCCAGACGGGGTCGGCGAGGAGTCGCTCGAGCGCCGCGCCCAGCTCGTCGTCGGAGACCGGCGGGTCGTACCAGTCGCGCACCTGGGCCACGACGCGGGCCTGCTCGCCCTGGCGCCGCAGCACGTCCATCTCCACGCGACCGCCGACGATGGCGTCCTCGACGTCGTGGACGGAGTAGGAGATGTCGTCGGCGAGGTCCATGACCTGGGCCTCGAGGCAGCGCCGGAGGTCGGGCGCTCCCTGTCGTAGCCAGGTGAAGACGGGCAGGTCCTCGGGGTAGACGCCGAACTTGCGGGTGGTGGTGCCGTCCTCCCGGGCCGGGCCCTCGCCCGGCAGCCACGGGTACTTCGTCGCGGCGTCCAGGCTGGCCCGCGTGAGGTTGAGGCCCACGCACTCCCCCTCGGCGGTGAACACCTTCGGCTCGAGCCGGGAGAGCAGCCGGAGGGTCTGGGCGTTGCCCTCGAACCCGCCGATGCCACGGGCCACCTCGTGCAGGGCCCGCTCGCCGTTGTGGCCGAACGGGGGGTGGCCGAGGTCGTGGGACAGGCACGCGGTGTCGACGACGTCGGGATCGCACCCCAGCGCCTTGCCGAGCTCGCGGCCCACCTGCGCGACCTCGAGCGAGTGGGTCAGCCGCGTGCGGACGAAGTCGTCGCTGCTCGGACCGAGCACCTGCGTCTTGGCCCCCAGCCGGCGCAGGGCCGAGGAGTGCAGGACACGTGCGCGGTCGCGCTCGAAGGCCGTCCGGCGCGGGCTCTTGGCCTGCTCCTGCGACCAGCGCTCCCGGTCGCGGCCGGTGTACGCGTCGTCGGCACCGGGGGCGGCCCCCGGGCCGGGGACGAGCGGGGCGTCGGGCACGCCTGGAGCCTACGTGATCGGGTGTGCCCTGCTGCGATGTGGGCCACAATGGGCCGCGTGAGCCCCGCCGTCGAGCCCTCCCCCGTCCGAACGCCCGACGCGCCCGCCGACGCGGACGCGCCGGAAGGGGCGGACGTGCCCACCGACGCGGACGTGCCGGGCAGGACGACCGATTCCGCACCGCCGGCGGGGGGACCCGGCGGGACCGGCCGGCTCGGCGACCTCACCGTGACCACCCTGGTCCACCGCGGAGCGAGGGGCCCGGCGGCCTGGTGGGAGGCCGCCGTCGTCTACCAGGTGCCCGGGCGGCTCGACGTGGCCGGCGCCCGCACGCTCAGCGCCGAGATCTCCCACCTGGCCCGGCTCGGCGCGGACGTCCTGCAGGTGCGGGTGCCCGAGCTCGACCCGGCCGACCCGGCGGCCGCGCCGGTGGTCGGCGACCTCGTGCGCCGCACCCATCAGCGCGGGCTGCGGATGGTCGTGGGCCTGGCCGGTCACGACGCGCCGGCGGGCACCACGGACCCGGCCGCCTGGCACCTGGCCCGGTGCGCCGCGTGGCTGGACCGCGGGGTCGACGGCATCGACATGGTGGTCGCCCAGGCGTCGTCCCACGACGGCCCCCACCGGCACGAGGGGATCGACCTCGGGGCGCTGCACGCCCTGCTGGCCGAGCGCTCCGACGACGCCGTCCTCACCGGCGCGGCGAGCGCCACTGACGCGGGGTCCCTGCTGGCGCACCTGCAGGAGGACTGGCTCCACGTCACCCGCGACGACCGGCTCGCCGTCACCGACTGGTCGGCGGAGCCGCTCCGGTCCACGATCACCGACTCCTACGCCGTCCGCGACGTCATCGGCGTCCCGGCCGGCTGGACGACGACGGGCGTGGGGCCGGCGCGCGGCCGCCGGGTGTGGGCCCGGACCGACGAGGACACGAGGGAGCGCCGCCTGCGCGCCCTCACCCTCCTCACCCTGGCCCTGCCGGGGGTGGCGTACCTGCGTCAGGGCGACGCCACCGGCGTGACGGTGCGCGACGAGCACCCGGTCGAGTTCAGCACCGCCACCGTCGCCCGGGTCGCGCAGGAGCAGCGCGGCGAGCTGGGCAGCGCGTTCGAGAACTTCCGGCTCGCGCTCCGGCTGCGCCACGAGCTGCGGCTCGGCACCGGGCACCTGGCCTGGGTGGACGAGAAGGACGGGCGCGAGGCCCTGATCCTGGTCAACCGCTCGGTGCTCGTCGTGACCAACCTCGGGGAGGACGCCGTCCGCGTCCCAGCCGACCGCGAGCTCCTCCACGCCTCCAGCCCGCTGGGCCCACCGGTCGACGGCGACGTGGTCGTGCCGCGGGACACCACCGTGTGGTTCTCGCTGGCCTGACGCGGCCGGCCTCCTCGGCCAGCCGCGCCGACGACGTCAGGAGCGGCGGCGTCAGCCCTTCACGGAGCCGGCGGTGAGACCGCCCACGATGTAGCGCTGCAGGAAGAGGAAGAGCAGCAGCACCGGGATCGCCGAGATGACGGCGCCGGCGGCGAACTGTCCCCAGTTCGCCTCAAGGAGGGATGACACCCACCCGTAGAGACCGACCGCGAGCGTCCAGTTCTCCTCCGACTGCAGGATGGTCCTCGCCAGGATGAAGTCCGAGAACGTGCTGATGAAGGACAGGAGCCCGACGACGGCGAGGATCGGTGCGACCAGGCGCAGGATGATCGTCCAGAAGATCACGGCGTGCGAGGCCCCGTCGATCTTGGCCGCCTCGTCGAGCTCCTTGGGGATGGTGTTGAAGAAGCCGTACATGAGGAACGTGTTCACCCCGAGCGCCCCACCCAGGTAGACGGCGATCAGCCCGAGCTTGCTGTTCAGCCCGAGCACCGGCACTACGTTGCCCAGGCCCAGGAGCAGCAGGAAGATCGCGACGAAGGCGAGGAGCTGGGGAAACATCTGGATGACGAGGAGTGCCATCAGGCCGAGCCGTCTGCCGGTGAACCGGAAGCGCGAGAAGGCGTAGGCGGCGGCTGCCCCCATGAGCACCGTCCCCACGGCTGTGACGACTCCAATGAAGAGGGTGTTGCCCGCCCACGTCCAGAAGAACGTCCGGTTGAGGTCGGCAAAGTTCTCGCCGCTGAAGTTCTCGAAGAGGGCGTTCGAGCCGGTGAGAGTGCCGCCGGGGTTCAGGGCCGCGGAGATGATGTAGACGATGGGGAACGCCGCGTACACGACGGCGAGCACGCCGACGACGTGGCGGAACCCGACGTCGAGGAACCAGCGCTTGCGGCTGGTGCGGTTCACGGAGGGCGCTGCGGTGGTCGTGACCATGTCAGTTGATCTCCTCGAGCGAGCGGGTCTTCCGGAAGCTGATCACCGAGATCGTCGCGACGATGATGAAGATGACGATCGAGAGCGCACTCGCGAGGCCGTAGTTCTTGGCCGCGGTGCCGTCCAGGCCGGAGATGGAATACACCATCGAGATCAGGATGTCCGTATGACCGATCGGCACGGAGGCGTCCTCCATCCGGGGGCCGCCCCCGGTGAGCATGTAGATGAGGTTGAAGTTGTTGAAGTTGAACGCGAAGGACGAGATGAGGAGCGGCGCTGTCGACACCATGAGTAACGGCATGGTCACCGACCACCAGGTTCGGACGCGGCCGGCCCCGTCGATGGTGGCGGCCTCCATGACGTCCTTGGGGATGGACTGCAGGGCACCGGTGGCGATGAGGAACATGTAGGGGAAGCCGAGCCAGAGGTTCACCCCGAGCACGGAAAGCTTGGCGAGCCACTCGTCCGTCAGCCACGGGATCTCCGCTCCGCCCAGCAGCACCTGGTTGACGAAGCCGAACCGCCGGTTCAGCAGACCCGACCACAGCAGCGCCGAGAGGAATCCGGGGAAGGCGTACGGAAGGATCAAGAGCGTCCGGTAGATCTTGCGCCCCTTCACCCGCTCGTCGTTGAAGACCATCGCCAGGAACAGGCCCAAGAAGAACGTCGTCGCCACCGAGAGGAAGGCGAAGGCAATCGTCCAGACGAGCACCTTGAGGAACGGGGTGGAGTACCGGGCGTCGCCGAAAGCCGTGGCGAAGTTCTCGAAGCCGACGTTGACACGCCAGCCCACCGGGAGCGTCTGCCCGTCGGCGGAGACGAACTGGCCGTTGTCGTCGGGCTCGTAGACCGTCCCGGTCTGGGTGTCCGTCATCGTGCCGGCGGCCTCGTCGTACGCCAGCGTGGAGATGTAGACATAGCCGTTGCGGGCGTCCGTAGTCCTGATCGACCCGTCCTCCGGGTCGTCCGAGACCGGCACACGCAGCGCGGTGATCTCCGCCTGGCGCGCGAGGATGTCCTGGCGGGACAGGGTGTCGTAGCCGGGAACCTCCGTGACGGCACCGTCGGCGACGGTGGCGTCCTCCACCGTCTCCAGCGGCGTCTCCGCACGGCCCACGCGTACGTCGCCGTTCGCGTTGACGATGCCGAACGCGAGCTCGTCACCGTCACCGAGGACCACGAGGGGGTAGGCGGCCGAGCCCTCGACACGGCGCTCGTTCTGCACCAGAAGGGCCTCCACGGCGTCGGCCTTGGTCGAGTTGTGCCCGTCGCCGTAGTTGGTGAACGCCACCCAGCCGGTGTAGCCGATGACGAACACCTGGTAGACGAGGAGGAACGCGAGGCCCGGCAGGAGGTACTTCATCGGGAGCATGCGCCGCGAGAAGTAGACGACGTTCGCGGCCACCAGCAGCGCCACCATCACGGCGAGGATCCCGTAGGACTCCTCGGCCCAGGCGGCAAGGATGACGTAGACGCCGAGTGCGTTGACGGCGGCCATGACGATCAGCTTGGCGACGAACCCGCCGCTGAAGGTGTTGGCGTGGGATTCGCTCGGCCTCGGACGAACGCGACGCCTGCGCGTCGTGCTCCCCGCTGCGGGCTGGACACTCATCTATGACCCTCCGTGGACCGGCCGGTGGCCCGGCACGTCGTCGTGCGACTGCACCTTTCGCCCGCGGCGGTCGCCACCGGGCAGCGGGTCGGCGTCGTGCCGCCCGCGAGATCGGGCGCGCAGCCGGAGGTCCGGCTGCGCGCCCGTCGAGGCCGAGGCCTCGTGCGTCAGGCCGCGGCGTCCAGCGCGCCCTGGATGTCGGAGACCATCTTCTCCCACGCGGCCACCGGCTCGAGGGAGCCGTTGACGATCCCCGCCTCGGTGACACCCCAGAAGGCCCACACGGAACCCATCTCGGGGATCGACGGCATCGGCACCGCGTCGGCGCCGACGGTCCGGAAACCGTCCGTGACCGGGTCCGCGGCCGCGGTGTCAGCAGCGGCGGTCAAGGCCGGCGGTCGGTCGCCCGCCTCGTACAGCGCGAGCTGGGCGTCCTCGGTGGCCATGTAGTTGACGAGGAAGTCGTTGGCCAGGATCGCGTTCTCGCTCTGCGCGTTGACGTAGAAGCCCTGGACGCCCGCGAACGGCTGTGCCGGCTCCCCGCCCGCGCTCGGGATCGGGTCGACGGCGAGGTCGAGGCCCTCGAAGCTGGCGATCATCCAGGGCCCGCCGATGATGAAGGGCGACTGCCCGTTGGCGAAGGCTTCCACGGCGATGTCGTAGGTGACGGCCGTGTCAAGGTTCCCCGCCGCACCCTGCTCGGCGAGCCAGGTCGCGAAGGCGTTGCCGGCCTCACCGCCGAGGGCGAGCTCGGGGCTGTAGGAGCCGTCCTCGTTCTGCACGAACACAGGGGCACCGAAGGACGTCTGCATCGGGTACATCGTGTAGGGGTCACCCTCCTCGCCCATCTGGATGAGGATCGGGTACTCGGTGCCGGCTGCCTCGCCTGCCGCGATCGCGTCGTCCCACGTGGCCGGCGCCTCGGGAGCGAGGGCGGTGTTACGGATCAGACCGATGTTCTCCACCGCGTAGGGCAGGCCGTAGACCTGGCCGTCCTGCGTGAAGGCCTCGACCGCGACGGTCTCGAACTCGGCGGCCTTGTCACCGAGCTCGATCGGGGCGACGACACCGTTGGCTGTGAGCTCACCGAGCCAGTCGTGGGCGCCGACGGTGATGTCCGGGCCCTCACCGGTGGGGACCTGGGCGTTGAAGTCCGCCCGGATGTCCTCGAAGTTCTTGAGCACCGTCTCGACGGCGGTCCCGGTCTCCTCCTCGAACGCCGCAGCGGCGGTCTCGACGGCAGCCTGCCGGGTCTCGTCGACCCAGACGGTGAGAGTTCCGCCGTCGCCGGCCGCCTCGGTACCGGCCTCGGTGGTCTCCTCGGCCGCCGGGGCTGCGGTGGTCTCGTCGTCGGTGGCGTCGCCGCCCCCGCCGCACGCGGCAAGCGCCATGGTCATGCCGACCGCGGCCGCAAGGGTGATGCTCCGTCGCATCGTCATCTCCTGTAACAGTTGTTGGATGGGTTTCTCTGCCGGTCTCCCTGTGGTGCCAGCACCTCGGGGAACCCGATGTGCAAGAGAGTAGGCATGTCGGTAGCCAGACTGCAACAACTTGCAGTAACTTTCAGGCAACAGTTTCATGACAGCCGTGCAGGGTTGCACGCAGGATGCAGGAGTGAGTGGCCATGCAAGCGCGCACCAGGCTTACCGACGTCGCCGAGCAGGCCGGCGTCAGCACGGCGACCGTCTCTCGGGTCCTCAACGGCAAACCCGGTGTGGCCGGAGAGACGCGCCGGGCGGTCCTCGCCGCGCTCGACATGCTCGGTTACGAACGGCCCGAGAAGCTGCGATCGCGGTCCAACGGGCTCGTCGGCCTGGTGGTGCCCGAGCTGAGCAACCCCGTCTTCCCCGCGTTCGCGCAGTCCATCGAGACCATGCTCGCCACCACGGGCTACACGCCCCTGCTGTGCACCCAGTCCCCCGGCGGCATCACGGAGGACCAGTACGTCGACATGCTCCTCGAGCACGAGGTCGACGGCATCATCTTCGTCTCGGGCCTGCACGCCGACACCCACGCCGACCCCGCCCGGTACCAGCGGCTGCAGGAGCGCGGCGTCCCGATCGCCCTCATCAACGGCCACAACCCCGAGATCGACGCCCCGGCCTTCTCCACCGACGACCGCGGCAGCATGGACCTGGCCGTGCGCCACCTCGTCTCCCAGGGCCACCGCACGATCGGGCTGGCCATCGGCCCGGACCGGTTCGTCCCGGCCCGCCGCAAGCGCGACGGCTTCGTCGAGGCCATGCGCAACTACCTCGACGTGTCCGACCCGGCGATCGTCAGCACGCTGTTCACCGTCGAGGGGGGCCTGAGCGCCGGCACCTCGCTCATCGATCTCGGGTGCACCGCGATCATCTGCGGGTCCGACCTCATGGCGCTCGGCGTCGTGCGGGCCACCCGCGCCCGGGGCCTGCGGGTTCCCGAGGACCTCTCCGTCGTGGGGTACGACGACTCGGCGCTGATCCCGTTCACGGACCCGCCGCTGACGACCATCCGCCAGCCCGTCGAGGCCATGTGCCAGGCCGCCGTCACGACGCTCGTCGCCGAGATCGGTGGCTCGAGGGTCCCCCGCACGGAGCTGGTGTTCGTACCCGAGCTCATCGTCCGCGGCTCGACCGCCGCCGCGCCGGGCAACGCCGTAGGGCTGGCGATCTAGGTCGTCGTGACGCCTGCCCGGCTGGCCTCCGCGCGCCGACGGCGTCAGGATGGTCGGTCGGCGACGCCCCGTCGCACCCCAGCACCCCAGCACCCCAGCACCCCAGCACCCCAGCACCGACCCAGGAGATCGATGTCCACCCTCACCCGTGCCGACCTGACCGTCCACACCCCCGCCCAGGGGCGCGCCCCCTGGTGGCGCCAGGCGGTCATCTACCAGGTCTACCCCCGCTCCTTCGCCGACGGCGACGGTGACGGCATCGGCGACCTGCCCGGGATCACCGCACGGCTGGACCACCTGGCCGCGCTGGGCGTGGACGCCGTGTGGCTTTCGCCCTTCTACCGCTCCCCGCAGGCCGACGCGGGCTACGACGTCGCCGACTACCGCGCCGTCGACCCGCTGTTCGGCACCCTCGCCGACGCCGACGCCCTCCTCGCCCGCGCGCGCGAGCTCGGCCTGCGCGTCATCGTCGACCTCGTGCCGAACCACACCTCGGACGAGCACGAGTGGTTCGCCGCGGCCCTCGCCGCCGGCCCCGGCAGCCCCGAGCGGGCCCGCTACATCTTCCGCGAGGGCGGCGGGGAGACCGGTGAGGAGCCCCCGAACAACTGGGAGTCCGTCTTCGGCGGCCCCGCATGGACCCGGGTGCGCGACCGCGCCGACGCCCCGGGCAGCCCGTGGGCCGAGGACGGGCAGTGGTACCTCCACCTGTTCGACTCCAAGCAGCCCGACCTGGACTGGGGCAACCCCGAGGTCCGGGCCGAGCTCGAGGACGTCCTGCGCTTCTGGCTCGACCGCGGCGTCGACGGGTTCCGCGTTGACGTCGCGCACGGCCTGGTCAAGGCCCCCGGCCTGCCCGACTGGGCGGGGCACGTGAGCATGGTCGAGGGCGCCGAGGACGCGGACGACACCGACCCCGAGTCCCCCGCGCTCCGCTCCCCCGAGGGTCACCACGCGCACCCGCCGATGTTCGACCAGGAGGGTGTGCACGAGATCTACCGCGACTGGCACCGGGTCCTCGCCGAGTACCCGGGCGACCGGGTGCTCGTGGCGGAGGCGTGGGTGGACCCCATCGAACGCCTCGCGCGGTACGTCCGCGCCGACGAGATGCACCAGGCCTTCAACTTCGCCTTCCTCGTCTCCCCCTGGCACGCCCCCGAGCTGCGGGACGTCATCGCCCGGTCCTACCGGGCCAACGACGCCGTCGGGGCGCCGACGACCTGGGTGCTGTCGAACCACGACGTCGTCCGGCACGCCTCCCGGCTGGGCCTGGCCCGCACCGGCAAGGGCCCCAACGGCATCGGCGCCACGGACCCGCAGCCGGACGCCGAGCTCGGACTTCGCCGGGCCCGCGCCGCCACGCTGCTCATGCTGGGGCTCCCGGGCTCGGCGTACCTCTACCAGGGCGAGGAGCTCGGACTGCCCGAGCACACCGAGCTGCCGGACGAGGCGCGCCAGGACCCGGCGTTCTTCCGCACCGGCGGGGTCGAGCGCGGCCGCGACGGGTGCCGGGTGCCGCTGCCCTGGGAGCAGGACGCGCCCGGGTTCGGCTTCTCCCCCACCGGCCGCACCTGGCTGCCGCAGCCCCCCGAGTGGGCCGACCTCGCAGCCGACGCGCAGACCGGGCGGCCCGGCTCGACCCTCGAGCTCTACCGCGAGGCGCTGCGCCTGCGGGCAGGGCTGGGGCTCGGTCTGGGGTCGATGTCGTGGAGCGCGGAGCACGCGACGAGCCCCGACGTCGTCGCGTTCGTCACCACCGGTGCGGCCGAGGTCCTCGTCCTGACGAACCTCGGCGACGCCGACGTCGCCCTGCCGGGCGGGTGGAGCGCGCTCGTGGCCAGCGGTCCGCTGGGTTCGGGCACCGACGGCGACGCGGTCACCGTGCCGGTCGACACCACGGTCTGGGCGCGGCGCATTTGACCTGACGCTGACGTGGTCCCGCCCGGCCTCGGCGCCGCGCGGGACCACGCACGCGCGGCCGGCCCGCCGTCGCCGGCCCGGCCGGCCGCTCAGCCGCCGGAGACGGAGAGCTCGGCCTGGCTGATCATCGCCAGCAGGTCGGCGTCCATGTCGCGGGAGTCCAGCCAGCCGTCGGGCAGGTGCGGGGCCTTGGGGCTGCCGGCCCGCCCGCGCGGCCCCTCGGCGCTCTCCCCGGGGTACGCCTGGTCGAGGTCGAGGGCGGCGAGCCGCTCGTCCAGCTCGGCGAGGGAGGAGACGAGCCCCAGGTCGTGCCGAGCCTCCCCGCCGACGACGTAGCCCTTGAGGTACCACGCCATGTGCTTGCGCATCTCGCGCAGGGCCCGGCCCTCCTCGCCGAAGTGCTCCACCATGAGCTCGGCGTGGCGCCGGACCGTGGCGGCCACCTCCCGCAGCCCGGGCCGGACCCGCAGGTCCGACCCGTGCGCGGCGGCGACGAGGTCCGTGAACAACCAGGGCCGTCCCTGGCACCCGCGGCCCACGACGACGCCGTCGCACCCGGTGCTCGCCATCATCTCGGCGGCGTCCTCGGCCGACCAGATGTCGCCGTTGCCGAGCACCGGCACGCTCGTCACCGCCTCCTTGAGCCGCGCGACGGCCTCCCACCTGGCCGTGCCCGAGTAGTGCTGCGCGGCGGTGCGGGCGTGCAGGGCGACGGCGGCCACGCCCGCACGCTCAGCCAGCCGGCCGGCGTCGAGGTAGGTGAGGTGGTCGTCGTCGATGCCCATCCGCATCTTCACCGTCACCGGCACCTCGTGCTCCCGCCCCGCCGAGGCCTCCCTGGCGGCGGCGACGGCCTCGGTGACGATCGCGTCGAAGAGGTCGCGCTTCCACGGCAGCGCCGACCCCCCGCCCTTGCGGGTGACCTTGGGCACCGGGCAGCCGAAGTTGAGGTCGACGTGGTCGGCCCGGTCCTCGGCGACGAGGATGCGCACCGCCGCACCGATCGTCGCGGGGTCGACGCCGTAGAGCTGGACCGAGCGCACCGGCTCCGCGGGGTCCGGCGTGATCATCCGCATCGTCTCGGGCGTGCGCTCGACCAGTGCGCGCGAGGTGATCATCTCGCTCACGTAGAGCCCGGCGGGCGCGAACGGGCCGGACGGGCTCGCGGCAGCCGGCGCGGCCTCGCCGTCGCCATCGCCGGAGGGGACAGCGGTGGCGCCGACTGTGGCAGAGGTGGCGCCGACGGTGGCAGAGGTGGCGCCGACGGTGGCAGAGGTGGCCCCGGCGGTGGCAGAGGCCGCACCGGCGGCGGCGAGGCCGGCGACGCCGGACTCACGGCACAGCCGTCGGAAGGGTGGGTTCGTCACCCCGGCCATGGGGGCCAGCACGACGGGCGTGCCGAGGGAGACGGCACCGATCTGGAGGTCGCTCACCGAGCCATTGTCACCGGCGGGGCCGAGGAGGGGCGAACCGGGCCGATCACATCGTGCCCGCCACGGTCCCGTGCGGGCGCCCGGCTGACGAGCAGCGCGGCGATGGCCGTCGTCACGGGGATCGCTAGCACGAGGCCCACGGAGGAGACGAGGGTGCGTACGATCTCCTCGGCGATCTCTCCGGCCATGAAGGTGTCGAGCACTGCACGGTCCATGAGCGAGGCGACCATGAGTACCGGCAGCGCGGTGCCGACGTACGCGAACGCCAGGGTGTAGACGGTCGAGGCGATGTGGTCCCGGCCGATGCGCATCCCCTGGGCGAACAGCCGCCGCCGCGGCAGCGACGGGTTGGCGGCGTGCAGCTCCCAGACCGCGGAGGCCTGGGTGATGGTCACGTCGTTGAGGGCGCCAAGGCCTGCGATGACGATGCCGCACAGGAGCAGGTCGGCGAGGGAGAGGTTGGGGAACTGCGAGGCGAGGATGAGCGACTGGTCCGACCCGGCGCCGGTGAGGTTGGCCGACCCCGTCCCCCACACCCCCAGGGTCGCCGTGACCGCGAGGCCGACGAACGTACCGAGCAGGGCCGTCGTCGTGCGGATGGACACACCGTGAGCGAGGTAGAGCGAGAGGAACAGCATCGCCCCGGACCCCACGAGCGCGACGAGCAGCGGCGGGCTGCCGAGCATGAGCGCCGGCAGGACGAACAGGAGGATGACGGCGAGGGACGTGCCCAGGCCGGCCATGGCGGCCAGGCCGCGCCAGCGGGCGACCGCGAGGACGACGGCGGCGTAGATCGCGACGAGGATCCACACCGGGCTGGAGCGCTCGAAGTCCCAGAAGACGTACGGGCTGCCGGTGCCCATGGCGTCGGGGCTGAACATCAGGCGCAGCCCGTCACCGACGTCCATCCCATTGGCCATGATCTCCGGCGGCACCTGGACGGGCACCACCTGGCCCGCGCCGCTGCCGGTGGACAGCTCCACGCGGACCTGACCGCCGTCACCGTCCGGGCCGAGGATCTCCACGACCTCCCCTGCCTCGATCGTCATGCCGGTGCCTGCGAGCGGGACGGAACCGATCGGCGTCTCCCCCCGCGGCCACAGGGCGAGCAGCCCGACGACGGTCGCGACAAGGAGGGGCAGGACCAGCGCGGCGAGGATCGCCCGCACCCGTCGGGCCTCTGAGGGGTTGAGCGGCAGCTCGCCGGAGTGGTGGTGGCTCACGTGCCCATGCTCGCCCCGCGGCGGGCGCGGACCGCGCAGGCCACGCCGTCCGACGGTCGGACACCGGCCTGCCGGGCTCGACGAGGGTCACGCGTGCTCGGCGGCGACCGCGACGCCGAGCGAGCACTGTCGCGTCGAGGTCGCGGGTGCCGGGACCAGTCAGGACCCTCGGACGTCCTCGCTCAGCGCGCTGGTACGACCTCGGCTACTTCGACGCCGAGCGAGCACTGTCGCGTCGAGGTCGCGGATCCCGGGGTCGGTCAGCACCCTCGGAGGTCCTCGCTCAGCGCGCAGGCACGACCTCGGGCACCGCGACGCCGAGCCAGCACGACCGTAGCGTCCGTGCACCCACCCACGCGGGCGGCGGCGCCGGCAGCCAGTGGCCGCCGGCGCCGACGCTCAGCAGCCGACGAGGCGCTCGGCGAGGTAGCCGCGCACCTTGTCGAGGGAGATGCGCTCCTGGCTCATCGAGTCGCGCTCGCGCACGGTGACGGACTGGTCCTCGAGGGAGTCGAAGTCGACCGTGATGCAGTACGGCGTGCCGACCTCGTCCTGGCGCCGGTAGCGCCGACCCACGGCCCCGGCGTCGTCGAACTCGACGTTCCAGTACTTGCGCAGCTCGGCGGCGAGGTTCTTCGCCACCGGGGAGAGCTGCTCGTTGCGCGAGAGCGGGAGGACGGCCGCCTTGACCGGGGCGAGGCGCGGGTCGAGACGCAGGACGGTGCGCTTGTCCACCCCGCCCTTGGTGTTCGGCGCCTCGTCCTCGGTGTAGGCATCGGCCAGGAACGCCATGAGGGAGCGGGTCAGGCCTGCGGCCGGCTCGATGACGTACGGGACCCAGCGCTCGTTCTTCGCCTGGTCGAAGTAGCTGAGGTCCTGCCCGGAGTGCTCGGTGTGGGTGGCCAGGTCGAAGTCGGTGCGGTTGGCAACCCCCTCGAGCTCGCCCCACTCGCTGCCGCTGAACCCGAAGCGGTACTCGATGTCGACCGTGCGCTTGGAGTAGTGGGAGAGCTTCTCCTGCGGGTGCTCGTAGTGGCGCAGGTTGGCCGGGTCGATGCCGAGGTCGGTGTACCAGGCGGTGCGGTTGTCGATCCAGTACTGGTGCCACTCCTCGTCCGTGCCGGGCTCGACGAAGAACTCCATCTCCATCTGCTCGAACTCGCGCGTGCGGAAGATGAAGTTGCCCGGGGTGATCTCGTTGCGGAAGGACTTGCCCACCTGCCCGATCCCGAACGGCGGCTTCTTCCGGGCGGAGGTCATGACGTTGGCGAAGTTGACGAAGATGCCCTGGGCGGTCTCGGGGCGCAGGTAGTGCAGGCCGGACTCGTCCTCGACCGGGCCGAGGTAGGTCTTGAGCATCATGTTGAAGTCGCGCGGCTCGGTCCACTGCCCGCGGGTGCCGCAGTTGGGGCACGCGATGTCGGCGAGGCCGTTCTCCGGGGCGTGGCCCTTCTTCTCCTCGTACTCCTCGGCCATGGTGTCGGCCCGGAAGCGCTTGTGGCAGCTGAGGCACTCGGTGAGCGGGTCGGTGAAGACGCCCACGTGGCCCGAGGCGACCCAGACCTGGCGCGGGAGGATCACCGAGGAGTCGATCCCCACCACGTCCTCGCGCGAGGTGACCATGTGCCGCCACCACTGGCGCTTGATGTTCTCCTTGAGCTCGACGCCGAGGGGCCCGTAGTCCCAGGCGGAGCGGGTGCCGCCGTAGATCTCCCCCGAGAGGTAGACGAAGCCGCGCCGCTTGGCGAGGTTGATGACGTTGTCCAGGCGCGAGGGTGCTGCCACGGGTGATCACTCCGGTACTCGAGTCGGACCCGCACCTGGCTGGTGCGGGCGGGCGCCGGTGGTGACCGGCTGCGGGGACCAACCTACCGACCGGCGTGCAGGGATGCCGTCCGCGCGAGGCAGGAGCCCGTACCCGCGGCGGGGGACCCGCGGTGTGGCCACGCCCGTGGTGCGCGCCACACCCGGCGGGTTTGACGATCGTTCTCATTACCGATGAGAATGATCCTCATGACGCGACGCACACTCCGTACGACCGCCGCGACGGCCGTTCTGGCGACCACCCTCGCCGCCTGCTCCGGGACCGGTTCGAGCGACGGCGACGCCGGCTTCCCCGACGCGGCCGGCGGAGAGGTCCTCGCCTCCTTCTACCCGCTGCAGTACGTGGTCGAGCGGGTGGGCGGTGACCGTGTCCGGGTCGACTCCCTGACCCCACCCGGAGCCGAGCCGCACGACCTCGAGCTCGCCCCGGCCGACGTCGCGCGCCTCGGCGAGGCGTCCGTCGTGGTCTACCTGTCCGGCTTCCAGCCGGCGGTCGACGACGCCGTGGCCCAGACCTCGCCCGAGCACCTCGTCGACGCGGCCGCCCACGCCGAGCTCGCCGGCACCGACGACCACGCCGACGAGGAGTTCGAGGGCGACGACGAGGCGGACGAGGAGTCGGCCGAGGGCGACGACCAGGCGGTTGAGGCGGGCGCCGACCCGCACCTCTGGCTGGACCCCACCCTGCTCGCCGAGGTGGCCGGCGACGTCGCGGACCAGCTCGCGGCCGCCGACCCCGACAACGCCCAGGAGTACCGGGCGAACGCCGAGACCCTGGCCGGCGAGCTGACGGCCCTGGACGAGGAGTTCACCGCCGGGCTCGCCCAGTGCGAGATCCGCACCGTCGTCGTGGCCCACGAGGCGTACGGCTACCTCGCCGAGGCCTACGACTTCGAGCAGGTGGGCATCTCCGGCATCGACCCCGACACCGAGCCATCACCCGCCCGTCTGGCCGAGATCGGCGACGTCGTGCGCGCCGAGGGCGTCACGACGATCTTCACCGAGTCCCTCGTCAACCCCAAGGTGGCCGAGACCCTCGCCGGCGACCTCGGCGTCGAGACCGCGGTGCTGGACCCGCTGGAGGGCCTGGCGGACGACAGCAAGGACTACCAGGTCGTCATGCGGGAGAACCTCGCCGCCCTGAGGGAGGCACTCGCTTGCGCGTGACCGACGGCACGGGCGGCACCGGCCTGCCCCGCCGCCTCGCCGGTGGGGCGGCGGGCGGGCCGTCGGAGGTGCCGCTCGCGGTCGAGGACCTCGGGGTCACGCTCGGGCACGCCCACATCGTGCGGGGCGTGACCTTCGCCGTCGGCGCCGGCGAGATGGTCGCCCTCCTCGGCGCGAACGGTTCGGGCAAGTCCACGCTGGTGAAGTCGCTCGTGGGAATCGTCCCGGTGACCCAGGGCCACGTCCGGGTCTTCGGCGCCGACGTCGGCGACCGGCGCGCCGTCCCGTGGCGCCGGGTGGGCTACGCCCCGCAGCGGGTCACCGCCACGGCCGGTGTCCCCGCCACCGCGTTGGAGGTGGTGACGTCCGGGCTGCTGGACAACCGCCGGCTCCGGCCCGGCCCCGGTGCCCGGCAGCGCGCCATGGAGGCGCTGGAAGAGGTCGGCCTGGCCGCCCGCGCCCACCGCAGCGTGCAGGTCTTCTCCGGCGGCCAGCAGCAGCGGGTGCTCATCGCCCGCGCGCTCGTGCGCCGCCCGGACCTGCTCATCCTCGACGAGCCGCTCGCCGGCATCGACCGGGAGTCGAAGGAGGCCCTCGCCGGTACGCTCACGGGTCTGCGCGAGCGCGGCACCACCGTGCTGGTCGTCCTCCACGAGCTCGGCGAGCTCCAGGGCCTCGTGCAGCGAGCCGTGGTCCTGCGCCACGGTCGGGTCGTGCACGACGGCGCGCCCCCCGCCCCGGTCCCGGGCCACGACGACCCCGACCACGAGCACGACCACCCCCACGGCGACCAGCCCGTCCCCGGCTACGCCGCCCCCGACCTCTCCGCGGAGTGGTGATGGACCTCCTGACGCCCCTCGGCGACATGCTCGCCAGCCCGCTCATGCGCCGAGCGCTGCTCGTCGCCCTCCTCGTCGGCCTCTCCGCCCCCGTCGTGGGGACCTACCTCGTCCAGCGGCGTCTGGCCCTCCTCGGCGACGGCATCGGCCACATGGCGCTGACCGGCGTGGCGGCGGGCTGGCTCGCCGGCGCCGCCGTCGGCCTCACCCCGCACGACGTCCTCGCCGTGCCGGGCGCGGTCGTGGCCGCCGTCGCCGGTGCCATCACCGTCGAGCTGGTCCGGGAGCAGGGCCGCACCAGCGGCGACGTCGCCCTCGCCCTGCTCTTCTACGGCGGCATCGCCGGCGGCGTCCTCCTCATCGGCCTCGCGGGCGGGACCTCGGCCAACCTCACCGGCTACCTCTTCGGCTCGATCTCCACGGTGACGACGACGGACGTCTGGCTCACCGTGGTCCTCGCCGCGGTCATCCTCGGCGTGGGCCTGGGTCTGCGGCCCGCGCTGTTCGCGCTCAGCCACGACGAGGAGTTCGCAAGGTCCACCGGCCTGCCGGTCCGCGCCCTGAACATCACCGTGGCGGTGACGGCGGCCCTCACGGTGTCGGTCTCGATGCGGGTCGTGGGCGTGCTGCTCGTCTCCGCGCTGATGATCGTCCCGGTGGCGGTGGCCCAGCTGGTGGCCCGGTCCTTCCGGGCGACCATGGCACTGGCCATGACGATCGGCGTCGTCGTGACGGTCGTGGGCCTGTCGATCACGTACTTCCGGCCCCTGTCCCCCGGCGCCACGATCGTCATCCTCGCCATCGGGCTGTACGCCGTAGTATCGGTGCTGCGCCCGTCGCTCCGGCGTCCGGCCGGGGAGGACCCCCACCTGGACGTGGACGACGACGTCGAGGTCCGGGAGGCGGTGTGATGCTGCGGATGACGCGCCAGCGCGCCGCCGTCAGCGGGATGCTCGCCCGCACCCAGGACTTCCGCAGCGCGCAGCAGCTCCACGAGATGCTGCGCGAGGCGGGCGAGTCGATCGGCCTGGCCACGGTGTACCGGACGCTGCAGTCCCTCGCCGACGCCGGCGAGGTGGACGTCCTGCGCATCGCCGACGGCGAGACCCGGTACCGCCGGTGCGGCCAGTCCGAGCACCACCACCACCTGGTGTGCCGCGGCTGCGGACGCACCGTGGAGGTCGAGGGCGCCCCGGTCGAGCGGTGGGCGGCCGAGGTGGCCCAGGACAACGGCTTCGTCGAGGTGGACCACACCGCCGAGCTGTTCGGCACGTGCGCCCGCTGCGCGGAGAGCGCGGCCGCCCGTGCCTGAGTTCCTCTCCTCCTGGCCGTTCTGGCTGGTGTTCGTGTTCATGTGGTCGGGGGCGACCGTGCGCGGGCAGGCGACGTACTGGGCGGGCCGGGTGGTCACCGACCAGACCCTGCGCCGCACCCACCCGGTGGCCGGGCGCGCGCGGCGCCTGCACGACTGGCTGGCCGGGGAGGGCACCGAGCGCGGCATCGAGGCGATCCGGCGGTGGGGCCTGGTGGTCGTGCCGTTCTCCTACCTCACCGTGGGCTTCCAGACGATGGTCAACGCCGGGGCCGGGGTGCTGCGCATCGGCTGGCTGCGCTACACGGTCGCCCAGCTCCCCGGCGCCCTGGCGTGGGCGGCGATCTACTCCACCATCGGCTTCGCGGTGTGGGAGGCCGGGCTCGCCGCCGCCGCCGGCTCCCCCTGGGGCCTGGCGGGCATCGGGGCGCTGACCGTCGTCCTGGTCTCGACCGTCCTCGTGCGGCGCCGTCGTCGCCCGACGACGCCGTCGACCGAGCCGGCCGTCCCGGAGGAATCGGTCCCCGGCTGAGGTGGCCCCACAACGGTCGTGGCGGGCCGCGGTCGTCCGTGGCGGTCCACGGTCGCCCGCCCTCCGGTGGAAGATCACGAAACGGTCACGTAACGTCGTGGGATCCGCGGCGGGCCTCCGACCGCCGCGGCCGGGCCGCCCGTCGGGCGCCCCGGTGCACGCCGCAGCGCCACCCCGCCCCGGCGGCCGTGCACGTCCCCCATCGCGCGGGGGCGGGGAGCCCGCAACGGGCCAGGCACGCGCGGAAGGAACGTCCATGACCACGAGAAACACCATGTCCGGCGCGGCCACCAGGACCGCGTCCCGCAGCACCGCCGGCCGCCTCCGGCGCGCCGGAGGCGTCGGCGCCCTCCTGGCCATGCTGTCCGTCCCCGCCGTCGGCGTCACCGGCGCCGGGGCCGCCTCCGGGGAGACCTGGGACGCCCTGGCGCAGTGCGAGAGCAGCGGCAACTGGGCGATCAACACCGGCAACGGCTACTACGGCGGTCTGCAGTTCTCCCAGAGCACCTGGGAGGCGTTCGGCGGCACGCAGTACGCAGCGCGGGCGGACCTCGCCAGCCGTGAGCAGCAGATCGCCACCGCCGAGCAGACCCTCGCCGTGCAGGGCTGGGGTGCCTGGCCGGCGTGCTCGGCGAAGCTGGGGCTCTCCGAGGGCGACAAGGCCGGGTCCGCCGGGGCTGCCCCCACCGTGCAGGCCACACCGGCCCCGGCCCAGAAGGCGCCCGCCGAGCGGGAGCACACCCACCCGGCGCCCGCCGAGCAGGCCCCGGCGCCGAGCCCGGCCGCGGAGACCCACACCGTCGTCGCCGGCGAGACCCTGGCCCGGATCGCCACCGACCACGGCGTCTTCTGGCGCGACCTCTTCGAGGCCAACCGCTCGGTGGTCGGGGACAACCCCGACCTGATCCTCCCGGGTCAGGTGCTCCGCATCCGCTGACCGGGTCCGCACCCACCAGGTCTGCACCGGCTGAGGCCGGCGCCGAGGGGCCTCCCGCACCACGGGAGGCCCCTCGTCGCTCGCGGGGGCGACCCCGTCGATGGCCCGGGAGGCGCCTCGTCGCCGTGCGTGGCGGATACCCCCTCGTCGCCGTCCGTGACGGGTGGCCCTAGGTGCCCTCGGGCCGGTCCACCGCCCCGCCGTACCGGCGGTCACGACGGGCGTAGGTCTCCACGGCACGCCACAGGGTGCGGCGGTCGACGTCGGGCCAGGCGTCGTCGATGAAGACCATCTCGGCGTACGCGGACTGCCACAGCAGGAAGTTCGACGTGCGCTGCTCCCCGCCCGTGCGCAGGAACATGTCGACGTCGGGCAGGTCCGGCTCGTCCAGGTGCCGGGCGACGGTGCGCTCGGTGACCCTCTCCGGGTCCAGCCGCCCGGCGGCGACCTCCCGGGCGATGCTGCGGGCGGCGTCGGCGATCTCGGCCCGGCCCCCGTAGTTGACGCACATGGTCAGCGTGCACACGGTGTTGTCCCGGGTCTGCTCCTCGGCCCGCTCGAGCTCGGAGACCACCGAGCGCCACAGGCGCGGGCGTCGGCCGGCCCAGCGCACCCGCACCCCCCAGGCGTCCATCTGGTCCCGGCGTCGGTGGAGGACGTCGCGGTTGAAGCCCATGAGGAAGCGGACCTCGTCGGGTGAGCGCTTCCAGTTCTCGGTGGAGAACGCGTACGCCGAGACGTGCGTGACCCCGATCTCGATCGCCCCGGCGACCACCTCGAGCAGGGCCGCCTCCCCCGCCTTGTGCCCCTCGACCCGGGGCAGCCCGCGGGCGTTGGCCCACCGGCCGTTGCCGTCCATGACGACGGCGACGTGCCGCGGCACGAACCGCGGGTCGATCGCGGGGGCGCGCTCGCCCGAGGGGTGCGGCGGCGGCGGGACGGGCGCGGCGCCGCTCACGCGCGCTCGACCATCCGCAGGGAGCGCAGCTGACGCTCGAGGTGCCACTGGAGGTAGGACGCCACGAGCCCGGAGGCCTCCTTGCGCTCGCGCGGCTCGGAAGCGTCGGCCTCGGCCCAGTCGCCCGAGAGCAGCGCGCCGAGGAGGGACATCGTCTCCCGGGCGGGCGAGGCCGAGCCGGGTGGGCGGCACGAGTCGCACACCGCGCCGCCGGCGGCGGCGTTGAACCCGCGGTGCGGACCGTCGGTGCCGCACCGGACGCAGTCGTAGCAGCTGGGTGCCCACCCCGCCACGGCGAGGGCGCGCAGGAGGTAGGAGTCCAGCACGAGGGAGGCCGCGTGCCGGCGCGTGGCCAGGGAGTGCAGGGCACCGACGAGGAGGAGGTACTGCTGGGGGAACGGCTCCCGCTCGATCTCGGTGAGCCGGGCCGCGGTCTCCGCCATGGCGTGGGCGGTGGTGTACAGCCCGTAGTCCTCACCGAGGTTGCGCCCGTAGGGTGCGATGGTCTCGACCTGGGTGATCGTGTCCAGGCTCCGGCCCAGGTGGAGCTGGATGTCGACCACCCCGAACGGCTCGAGCCGGGCACCGAACTTCGAGGAGGTGCGCCGCACCCCCTTGGCGACGGCGCGGACCTGGCCGTGCTCACGGGTCAGCAGCGTGATGATGCGGTCGGCCTCACCGAGCTTGTGGGTCCGCAGCACCACCGCCTCGTCCCGGTAGAGCTTCACCGGTCCATTCTCCCCCACCGGCCGCCGGCCCGGCCCCATGGCGCGCGGGGCACGGGGCGGCCCGGCCCCAACGGCTCAGCGCCCGGCGCGGTTGACCGCCGAGACGATGGCCTTGAAGGACGCCGTCATGGTCGACGGGTCGATGCCCACGCCCCACAGCACCTGTCCGCCCACCTCGCACTCCACGTACGAGGCGGCGGTGGCGTCCCCGCCCTCGGACAGGGCGTGCTCGGCGTAGTCGAGCACGTGGACCTCCACGCCCACCTCGCCGAGGGCGTTGACGAAGGCGTCGATCGGGCCGTTGCCGGTGGCGGCGAGGACCTTCTCCTCCCCGCCGTCGACGAGGGTCACGGTGAGCACCGCGTCGGTGCCCTCGCCCGCCGTCGTCAGGGTGGTGCCCTTGAGCGCGAACCGCCCCCAGGGCTCGAGGCCCATCGCGGCGGTGTGCGGCAGGTACTCGTCGGCGAAGATCGCCCAGAGCTGCTCGGCGTCGATCTCCCCGCCGTAGGCGTCGGTGTGCTTCTGGACGATGCCGGACAGCTCGATCTGCAGGCGGCGGGGCAGGTCCAGGTGCCGGGTCGAGGACAGCAGGTAGGCCACCCCGCCCTTGCCGGACTGGGAGTTCACCCGCACGACCGCCTCGTAGCTGCGCCCGACGTCCTTGGGGTCGATCGGGAGGTAGGGCAGCTCCCAGACGACCGCATCCTCGGCGCCGCCGGCCGCCGCGACCTTCTCCGCTCGTGCGGTGAAGCCCTTCTTGATGGCGTCCTGGTGCGAGCCGGAGAAGGAGGTGTAGACGAGGTCGCCGCCGTAGGGGTGGCGGGGGTGGACGTCCATCTGGGTGCACGCCTCGACGGTGCGGCGGATCCCGTCGATGTCGGAGAAGTCGATCATCGGGTCGATGCCCTGGCTGAAGAGGTTGAGGCCGAGCGTGATGAGGTCGACGTTGCCCGTGCGCTCCCCCTGGCCGAAGAGGCAGCCCTCGACCCGGTCGGCGCCCGCGAGCAGTCCCAGCTCGGCCGCCGCGACGCCCGTCCCGCGGTCGTTGTGCGGGTGGAGCGACAGTGCGACGTGCTCGCGCCGGGAGAGGTTGCGGCTCATCCACTCGATCTGGTCGGCGTAGACGTTCGGGGTGGCCCGCTCGACCGTGGCGGGGAGGTTGAGGATGATCTCGCGGCCGGGCTCGGGCTGCCAGACGTCCATGACCGCCTCGCAGACCGCGAGGGCGAAGTCCAGCTCGGTGTCGACGAAGATCTCCGGGGAGTACTGGTAGCCGAAAACGGTCTCGTCGCCGAGGACCTTCTCGGCGTAGGCGAGGACCTCGCGGGTGCCGGCGACGGCGAGCTCCTGCGTGGCCTCGCGGTCGTTGTGGAACACGATGTCCCGGAAGACCGGGGCGGTGGCGTTGTACAGGTGCACGCTCGCCCGGGGGAAGCCGACGAGGGAGTCGATGGTGCGGTGGATGAGCTCGGGCCGCGCCTGGGTCAGGACCGAGACGGTCACGTCGTCGGGGACGGCGTCGTCCTCGACGAGCGAGCGCACGAAGTCGAAGTCGGTCTGCGAGGCGGCCGGGAAGCCGATCTCGATCTCCTTGTACCCCATCGTCACGAGCAGGTCGAACATCCGGCGCTTGCGCTCGGCGTTCATCGGCTCGATGAGGGACTGGTTGCCGTCACGCAGGTCGGTGGAGAGCCAGCGTGGGGCCCGGGTGGTGCGGCGGGTCGGCCACTGCCGGTCGGGCAGGTCGACCGGGTTGACCTCCACGAAGGGCCGGTACTTCGACACCGGCATGGCGGAGGGCTGCTGGGCGCTGATGCGGTCTGCGGTCTTCATCGGTTCCTCGTCGCTCGTGCGTGATGGCCGGGCACGACGACCGCCGCGACGAGGGGCCGGCCGTCAGTTGGCCTCGTCGCGGCAGAGAAGGAGCAGCTGGTGCTGCACGGACCTGCGCACATGACGAGGTTACCGCCCGGGGTCGGCACGAGTCACCTTCCGGACGGCGGCGTCTCAGCATGCAGCTCGTGTGGGCGGTGAGGGCCCGCACCGGCGTCGACGACGACCACGGTGACGTTGTCGTTCGCGCCGCCGCGCACCGCCTCCTCCACGAGCGCGCGGGCGGCGTCCTCGGCGCCGGGGACGGCGGTGAGGATCTCGGCGATGCGGTCCTCCTCGAGCTCGCCGGTCAGGCCGTCGGTGCACAGCAGGAGACGCTCGTCGGGGAGCACCCGCAGCATCCAGAAGTCCACCGTGCTGTCCCCGCCGGTGCCCACGGCCCGCGTGATGACGTTGCGGCGCGGGTGGTGGCGGGCGTCAGCGGCGTCGAGGGTGCCGGCGTCGACCATCTCCTGGACGAGCGAGTGGTCGACGCTGATCTGCTGGAGCCGGCCCTCCGCGAGCCGGTAGACGCGCGAGTCCCCCACGTTGAGCACGAGCCAGTAGGGCTCCCTGTCCTGCTCGGTGAGGATCGCGCCGGCGACCGTGGTGCCGGCCGACGCGTCACCGGTGGAGTCGGCCCCGTCGCGGGCCATCGTCTCGCGGATCCGGCCGGCCGCGTTGGCCACGGTCGCCTCGACGTCGGCGGGGGCGACCGGCCCCGGCGCACCGGCGAGGGACCGGAAGGCGTCCACGACGGCGGCGCTGGCCATCTCGCCGCGCGCGTGCCCGCCCATCCCGTCGGCGACGACGAACACCGGTGGGCGCGCCAGGGCCGCGTCCTCGTTGATGCTGCGGCGCCCGCCCGTGTCGGAGGCCACGCCCCACTCGATCGACATCCGTACCCTCTCGTGAAGTCCAGGGACCCAGGGTGCCAGAAACCGCCCGTCCTGCCTCACAGCACCGCGGGGTACACGCCCCAGTACGCCGCGGTGACGAGCAGGACGAGCGAGCCGAGCAGCGTGAGCACGACGACCGCGCGACCGGTCCCGCGGGCGCCGCGACGCCACCAGGTCTCGACCACCTGCACGAGCAGCGCGGCGGCGAGGATGCCCACGAGCTGCGCGACCAGCCACCCGCCCTGGGCGAGCAGCGGGTTGGTGCGGTAGTTCAGGGCGAGGTCGGCGACGCCGATGAGGTAGGACCCGAACAGCACCCAGGTCGCCGTCGTCGCCATGCTGAGGGCGGCGGTGTGGCGCCCCAGCGGGGCGGGCAGGGCGCCGACCCGCCGGCCCCACAGGCGGGGCACCTGCCCGGCGGCGGCGGTGACGGCACCGAGCGCCAGCAGACCGAACCCGACGAGGAACGAGGCGACCATCATGTCCCCGGTGGCGAACCAGCGCGGCTGGTCCACGGGCTCGGCCCGGTAGGCCTGGACCGGCTGGTCCCCGGCGATCCGGGGCTGGGCGTCGGCGGTCTCGGGCAGCCCGAGGATCCACCGCGCGAGGTCCTCGGTGAACCCGGGCGCGAGGACGCCGTCGATGCGGATGCCGTGGTTCGCCCCGGCGTAGTACCGGATCGTGTACAGGTCGTTGTCCGCCCGCTCGAGGTCGCGCACGAGGACCTCGGGGCCCTGGACGATCGGCATCGAGGCGTCCGCGGTGCCGTAGACGACGAGGACCGGCTGGGTCAGGCGCTGGTGGTACGGCGAGGGGTCGAAGTCGAAGTACTCGAAGCCGCCCCCCGGCAGGGTGCCGCCCACCAGGCGCGGGATCGCCCGCAGCACCGGGTCGGGGACGCCGACGTCGCGCAGGTAGGAGTCGGCCGCCAACGCCCCCTGCTCGCGGATGGGCACCACAGGGGCGGAGACGAGGACGACGAAGGCGACGTCGTCGTTCCCGGCGGCGGCGATGGGGGCAGGGATGGCGCCCTCGCTCTCGCCGTAGACCCCGACCTCGGCGGGGTCGACGTCGTCGCGCTCGCGCAGGACGGCGAGGGAGGCGAGGTAGTCCTGCGCCATGCCGGGGTAGTCCCGGGAACGGGTGGTGTACGTGTCGGCGCGCTTGTCCGGCACCATCGTCACGACCCCGGCCGAGGCGAGTGCGGTGGTGGTGTCCGCGAAGTTGTTGCGCGTGGCGGTCCCGGCGCCGTGCATGAACAGCACCGCGGGGCGCCGCCCGGGCGCCCCGACGGGCGAGGCGATCGTTGCCTCGACGGTGACGCCGTCGTCCACGCGGACCTCGACGACCTCGCGGGTGACCTCGTAGGTGCCGACCGGCGGGGTGAGCACGTCGGAGCCGATCGTGGTGTCGGGCGTCTCCGGCACGATGGTGTGGCCCAGGGGCTGGGGGTTCCACCCCGGGCCGGCGAAGGCGCCGACGAGACCGAGGACGAGGACCACCACGACGGTGGCGGCCAGCCTGCGGTATCTCACCTGCTCAGGGTAGTTCTCGGCGCTGACGCGCCCGCGCGGCGGTCAGAAGCCGAGCCGCTGGAGCAGCTTGGGGTCGCGCTGCCAGTCCTTGGCCACCCGCACGTGGAGGTCGAGGTAGACCCGCGCGCCCAGCAGCGCCTCGATGCCCTTGCGGGCGCGCGTACCGACGTCACGCAGCCGCGCACCGCCCTTGCCGATGACGATGGCCTTCTGGGAGGGCCGCTCGACATAGAGGTTGACGTGGACGTCGAGCATCGGGGGCCGGGGGTCGTCGTCGTCGCGGGGCCGCTCGTTGATCTCCTCGACGACGACGGCCAGGGAGTGGGGCAGCTCGTCGCGCACCCCCTCCAGGGCGGCCTCGCGCACGAGCTCGGCGATCATGACGTTCTCGGGCTCGTCGGTCAGCTCGCCGTCGGGGTACAGCGGCGGGGAGAGCGGCAGACGCGCGAAGAGGACGTCGGTGAGCACGTCGACCTGGTCGCCGGCGACGGCGGAGACGGGCACGATGTCCGCCCAGGAGCCGAGCTGGTCGATCTCGAGGAGGTGCTCGGCGAGGCGTTCGCGGCTGACGAGGTCGGCCTTGGTGGCCACGGCGACCACGGGTGTGTGCTGCTGGCCGAGCTCGCGGGCGATGAACCGGTCCCCCGGGCCGATCTTCTCGTCCGCGGGCAGGCAGAAGACGATGACGTCGACCTCCCCGAGGGTCTCGCGGACGAGGTCGTTGAGCCGCTGGCCCAGCAGCGTGCGGGGGCGGTGCAGCCCCGGGGTGTCGACGAGGACGAGCTGGCCGTCCTCGCGGTGGACGATCCCGCGGATCGTGTGCCGGGTGGTCTGGGGTCGGCCGGAGGTGATCGCGACCTTCTGGCCGACGAGCGCGTTGGTGAGGGTGGACTTGCCGGCGTTGGGACGCCCCACGAGGCAGGCGAAGCCGGCACGGAAGTCCTCGGGCCAGTCCGGGCGCACGAGGCCCTCGAGGGCGTTGGGCCCGGCGGTGAGCTCGTCGTCGGAGGGGAAGGTCATGGTTGCTCCTCGTCGGGGGGTCCGCCGGCACGGCTGGCCAGCAGGGTGGAGACGCGTCGCCGGCGGCCCTCGGCGCGCTCGGCGACGAGGTGGAGGCCCAGGACGTCGACCTCCGCGCCCGGCAGGGGCACCTTGCCCAGCGCCTTGGCCAGCAGGCCGCCGGCGGAGTCGACGTCGTCGTCGTCGATCTCCAGGCCGAAGATCTCGCCGAGGTCGTCCACCGGCAGGCGCGCGGGGACGCGCACGGTGCCGTCCCCGAGGTCCTCGACCTCGGGCTCGGCCCGGTCGTGCTCGTCGACCATCTCCCCGACGAGCTCCTCCAGGAGGTCCTCGATCGTGACGAGCCCGGCGATGCCGCCGTACTCGTCGACGACCATGGCGATGTGGACGCTCTCTGCCTGCATCTCGCGCAGGAGGTCGTCCACGAGCTTGGTCTCCGGCACGAACACCGGCTCGCGCATGACGTCGGCGGCGGTGAGGCCGGCGGTGTCCTGGCGCCGGTGGACCCGCCGCATGACGTCCTTGAGGTACAGCACGCCGCGCAGGTCGTCGGTGGACTCCCCCACGACCGGGACGCGGGAGTACCCCGACCGGGTGAACAGGGTGATGGCCTTCTCCAGGGGCTCGTCGGCGTCGATGGTGACCATGTCGGTGCGCGGGACCATGACCTCCCGGGTCAGGGTGCGCCCGAGCTCGAAGACGGACTGGAGCAGCTCGCGCTCGTCCTCCTCGATCTGCTCGGACTCGCTCACCCGGTCGACCATGTCGCGCAGCTCCTCGTCACGCTCCTCCCGCTCCTCCTCCAGGGTGCGCGGCGAGCGGGGACGCAGCCTCGCCGACACGCGCAGGGCCACCGCCCCGAAGCCCGCGAGCGGGGCGATCACGGGCGCGAGGACGCCCAGGACGCCGGTGGGGTTGCGCCGGCCGACGCTGCGCGGGGAGACCCCGACGACAACCGTGACGAGGACGGCGGTCAGCACGACGGAGACGGCCAGCACCTGCCACCAGCGCGGGAGCAGGTCCGCCACGACGAGGGTGAGGCACACCGCCGCGGTCATCTCCGCGAGCAGGCGGACGAACGCGGTGCCGGCCATCGCGGCGGCGCGACGCTCGACCAGGCGCACCACGGTCGCGCCGTGGCGGTGACCGGTCGCGGCGAGCTCGCCGGCAGCCGCGCGCGTGATGCGCGCGAGGGCGGCCTCACCCGCGCTGAGGGTGGCCCCGACGGCGGCGCCGGCGACGACGAGGAGGCCGAGCCACACCTCGGGGACCTGGTCGATCATGCCGTCCACCGGCGTCAGCGGCCCGCGAGGAAGGTCAGGAGGAGCTGACGCTGGAGGTCGAACATCTCCTTCTCCTCGTCCGGCTCGGCATGGTCGTACCCGAGGAGGTGGAGGATGCCGTGCGTGGTGAGCAGGAGGAGCTCCTCCACGGTGGAGTGACCCGCGGTGCGGGCCTGGGTGGCGGCCACCTCGGGACAGAGCACGATGTCGCCGAGCGTGCCCTCGGCGGGCTGCTCGCCCTCCCGGGCCGGGCGCAGCTCGTCCATGGGGAAGGACAGGACGTCGGTGGGGCCGGGCTCGTCCATCCAGCGCTCGTGCAGCTCGGCCATGACGTCGGTGGTGACGAAGAGGATCGACAGCTCCGCCTGGGGGTGCACGCGCATCTCGTCCAGGACGTAGCGGGCCAGGGCCGCGAACTCCTCGCCGTCCACCTCGTAGCCGGACTCGTTGTTGATCTCGGTGCTCATCGCCGTCCCCCGCGCCCCTCGCGCCGCTCGCGCAGCTCGGCGCGGGCGCGCTCGCCCTCGCGGGAGCGGACGTTGGCGTCCCAGCGCTCGTAGGCGTCGATGATGTCGCCCACCAGCCGGTGGCGCACGACGTCGGCGCTGGTGAGCCGGCAGAACGTGACGTCCTCGATGTCGTCGAGGATCTCCTGGACCACCCGCAGGCCCGACCGGGTGCCGCTGGGCAGGTCCACCTGGGTGACGTCGCCGGTGACGACGACCTTCGAGCCGAACCCCAGGCGGGTGAGGAACATCTTCATCTGCTCCGGGGAGGTGTTCTGGGCCTCGTCGAGGATGATGAAGGCGTCGTTGAGGGTTCGTCCGCGCATGTACGCCAGCGGGGCGACCTCGATGGTCCCGGCCGCCATGAGCTTGGGGATCGACTCCGGGTCGAGCATGTCGTGCAGGGCGTCGTAGAGGGGCCGCAGGTAGGGGTCGATCTTCTCGCTGAGGGAGCCGGGCAGGTAGCCCAGCCGCTCGCCCGCCTCGACCGCGGGCCGGGTCAGGACGATCCGGCTGACCTGCTTGTTCTGCAGCGCGCCGACCGCCTTGGCCATCGCGAGGTAGGTCTTGCCCGTGCCCGCCGGGCCGATGCCGAAGACGATGGTGGAGGCGTCGATGGCGTCGACGTAGCGCTTCTGGCCCAGCGTCTTGGGCCGGATGGTCCGCCCGCGGTTGGACAGGATGTTCTGGGTGAGGACCTCCGCCGGGCGGGCGGCGCTGGGCGCGGTGAGCATGGCGATGGCCCGCTCGACGGCGTCGGCGGACAAGGCCTGCCCGGCCCCCGCGACGGTGGAGAGCTCGTCGACCAGGCGCTCGGCGAGGGCGACGTCGCCCACCGGCCCGGTGAGGGTGAGGACGTTGCCGCGGACGTGGACGTCCACCGCCGGGAAGCCCCGCTCGACGGCGCGCAGCACCTCGTCGCGCTGGCCGAGGAGGACCACCATGGGGACGTCGTCGGGGACGGTGACCTGGTGCTGGACGTGGCCGGGGACGTGGGCGCCGTCGCCGGGAGCGGTCTGCTGCGTCATGGGTCGGGCCGGCGGCCCAGGATCTCCTCGGTCGGTGGACGCACGGCGCGCGCCGTGCGTGGCCAGGATATCGGGTGGCCGCCCGTTCAGCCCCAGCGGCCGAGCCGTTGCGCGAGCACGGCCAGCGCGGCCGGTCCGGCGGTGGAGGTGCGCAGCACGTGGGGCCCGAGCAGCACGGCGCGCGCCCCGCCGGCCTCCAAGGCGGCCACCTCGGCGTCGGTGATGCCCCCCTCGGGACCGACGACGACGGCGACGTCGACGGCGCGGGCCGGCCCGTGGGCCCCCGCGGTGAGCGTGCCCGGCCCCGGGAGCACGACGGTGGCGAGCGGCCTCGTGGCGCGCTCGTGCAGGACCAGGACGGCGCCACCGGCGGCCACCGTCGTGGCCACGGCCGCGGACAGCTCCCGGGTGGTGACGGGCTCGTGGACGGCCGGGACCCGGGCCCGCCGCGACTGCTTCGCGGCGGCGAGGGTCACGGCCGCCCAGCGGCGCCGGCCCTTCTCGGCCCTGGGCCCGGACCAGACGGACACGGACCGCTCGGCCTGCCAGGGGACGACGGCGTCGACGCCGAGCTCGGTGGCGGTCTCCACCGCCTGCTCGTCACGCCCGCCCTTCGCCAGCGCCTGGACCAGGACCAGCCGGACCCCCGGCGGGGGCTCGTGGGTGAGGGTCTCGACCGCCACCGCGAGCTCCTCGCGGGCAGCGGCCACGACCGTGCCGCTCGCCCGGGTGCCGGCGCCGTCGACGAGGTCGACGGCCTCACCCACGCGCATCCGCCGGACGGCGACGGCGTGACGGGCCTCGTCGCCGGTGACGGTCACGACGCCACCCGGCGCGGCGCCGTCGAGGTCGGCGAGGAAGACCGCGGTCGTCATCTCCCGGCGAGCCTCTCGCGCAGCTTGGAGAAGACCCCCGATCCGGAGGCGGCCAGGCGGGCCTCGGGCTGCTCCTCGCCGCGCAGCGAGGCGAGCTCGGCGAGGAGCTCGCGCTGGCGCTCGTCCAGGCGGGTGGGCACCTGGACGTCGAGGTGGACGTGCAGGTCCCCGCGGCCGGGCCGGTGCAGGTGCCCCACGCCGAGGCCCGGCAGGGTGACGACCTGCTCGGGCTGGGTGCCCGGCACCACGTCGACCTCGCGCGGACCGTCGAAGGACTCCAGCGGCAGCACGGTGCCCAGCGCCGCGGCCGTCATGGGGATGCCCATGGTGCAGTGCAGGTCGTCCCCGCGACGGACGAACACGGGGTGGGGCTTCTCGCGGATCTCGACGTAGAGGTCGCCGGCAGGCCCCCCGCCCGGGCCGACCTCGCCCTGGCCGGTCATCCGGATGCGCGTGCCGGAGTCCACCCCGGCGGGCACCTGGACGTTGATCGTGCGGCGGGTGCGCACACGGCCCTCGCCGGCGCAGTCCGGGCACGGGTCGGGGATGACGGTGCCGTGGCCCTGGCAGGCCGAGCACGCGGTGGTGGCCATGACCTGGCCGAGGAAGGAGCGGGTCACGCGCTGGACGGAGCCGCGGCCGTGACAGACCTCGCAGGTGCGCGGGGAGGTCCCGGGCCGGCAGCACGAGCCCTGGCACGTGCCGCACACGACGGCGGTGTCCACCTGGAGGTCGCGGCTGCCGCCGAAGACGGCCTCCTCGAGGTCGATGTCCAGGCGCACGAGGGCGTCCTGGCCGCGGCGCCCGCGCGGGACGGGCCCTCGCGGGGCACCGCCCGCGGCCGCGCCGAAGAAGGTCTCGAAGATGTCCTGGAAGCCGCCGAACCCGGCGCCGCCGCCGCCCCCCAGGGCGGACTCGCCGCCCATGTCGTAGAGCTGGCGCTTCTCCGGGTTGGACAGGACCTCGTACGCCCGGGTGACCTCCTTGAACTCGTCCGCCACGTCCGGCCCCGCGACGTCGGGGTGAAGCTTGCGGGCGAGCTTGCGGTAGGCCTTCTTGATCTCCTCGGCGCTCGCCTGGCGGGAGACACCGAGGATCTCGTAGTAGTCGCTCACGGGGTCACTCTCTGTCGGCTTCGGGCCGGGGGCTGCCGGCCTGCGGTCGTGGCCGGGGCACCGGCCTGGGGGGCCGGACGGGCCGGCGGGGCGCTGCGGGCCGGACGGGCCGGCCGCGGTGGGTGGGTCCGGACGGGCCGGACCGGGGCGGTCACCCGGCAAGGAACCGGGAGAGGTAGCGGGCCACCGCGCGGACGGAGGCCATGGTGCCGGGGTAGTCCATCCGGGTGGGGCCGAGCACGCCCAGCCGGGCGATCCCCTCCGCGGGTGCAGAACCACCGTACGCGCTCGCGACGAGGGAGGCCTCCGAGAGCGCCTCGGAGCGGTTCTCCGAACCGATCCGCACGGCGACGTCGTCCTCCATCTCCGAGAACAGCCGCAGGAGCACCACCTGCTCCTCCAGGGCCTCCAGGACGGGACCGATGGTGCGGCTGAAGTCGACGTCCGAGCGCGCCAGGTTGGCCGTGCCCGCCATGACGATGCGCTCCTCGGCGTCCAGGCGCAGCGTGTCCAGGACCTCCTCGCTCACCGCCTCCACGAGCGGGCGGTGCTCGGGGGCGAACTGCGGGGGCAGCGCCGCGAGCGGCTCGACGATCGCGCCGAGGCGACGGCCCGCGCACGCGACGTTGAGCCGGGCGCGCAGCTCGCCGACCACCCCGGGCTCGAGCTCGTTGCCGGTCTCGACGGTGCGCTGCTCCACCCGGCCCGCGTCGGTGATGATGACCACGAGCAGCCGGTGCGGACTGAGCAGGACGAGCTCGAGATGACGCAGGGCCGAGCGCCGCAGCGACGGGTACTGCACGACGGCGACCTGGTGGGTCAGCTGGGCGAGCAGGCGCACGGTCCGCTCGACGACGTCGTCGAGGTCGACCGCGGAGTCCAGGAGGTTCGCGATGGCCCGACGCTCGGGGACCGAGAGGGGCTTGAGCGTGGAGATCTGGTCCACGAAGGCGCGGTAGCCCTTGTCGGTCGGGACGCGTCCGGCCGAGGTGTGGGGCTGGGCGATGTACCCCAGCTCCTCCAGGACGGCCATGTCGTTGCGGATGGTGGCCGGGGAGACGCCGAGGGAGTGGCGCTCGACGAGCACCCGGGAGCCGACCGGCTCCCTCGTCTGGACGTAGTCCTGCACGATCGCACGCAGCACGTCGAGCCTCCGGTCCTCGCTCACGGTTCCTCCCTCCGTCGGGCCAGCACTCTCGGCCGTCGAGTGCTAATCCTACGCGCCACGCCCGCGCGCGCTGCGTGGGGGCGCGCCACCGGCGGCCTACCCTGCCCGGGTGGACGACCGCTACGGCACCGACATCCTCTCCGCCGACCCCCACCGCGCGGGCGCCTACGCCCACCGCGCCACCACCACCGACCGGGCCGCGGAGAAGGGCCTCGTGGTGGAGGAGGTCGGCACCGGCTGGGTCGGCGCCGTGGTGCGGGTGGAGAAGTCCGGCGGCATGCACGTGGTCGTGCTGGAGGACCGGCGCGGCCGCACCCGGACGTTCCCGCTGGGCGCGGGGTTCTGGGTGGAGGGCCGGCCGGTCCGGCTCGTCCCCCCGGCGACGGCGCGAGCACCGCAGGGTCCGCGGACCGCCGGCGGCCGGCGGCTGACGGCGTCCGGCTCGCTCGCCGTCGAGCAGGAGCGCGCCCGGGTGGCGCGGGCGTCGCGGATCTGGGTCGAGGGCCGCCACGACGCCGAGCTCGTCGAACGGGTGTGGGGCGACGACCTGCGGGTCGAGGGCGTCGTCGTGGAGCTGCTCGACGGCGTGGACAACCTCGCCGCCGCGCTGCGGGACTTCCGCCCCGGCCCGGGCCGGCGCGCCGGGGTGCTCGTGGACCACCTCGTGCCGGGCTCGAAGGAGTCCCGGATCGCCGCCGAGGTGACGGCGGGCGCCGCCGGTGAGCACGTGCTCGTCCTGGGCCACCCCTACGTCGACGTCTGGCAGGCGGTGCGGCCGGAGCGGGTGGGGCTGCGGGCGTGGCCGGACGTCCCGCGTGGGACCGACATCAAGGTCGGCACCCTCGCCGCCCTGGGCTGGCCCCACGGCGACCAGGCCGACATCGCCTCGGGGTGGAAGCGGATCCTCGGCACGGTCCGGTCCTACAAGGACCTCTCCCCCGCCCTGCTGGGCCGGATGGAGGAGCTCATCGACTTCGTCACCGGCGTGCCGGAGTGAGGGCGCGCACCGCCGTGCGGGCCCTCGCCCCGGCGCGAGCGGCCGGCCGGCGCTGCCCGGCGGGTCAGCCCGCGCTGCCCGGCACCATGACGACGCCGCCGGTGAGCCGGCGGTAGACGAACGCCGAGGCGATGACGACGAGCGGGAACGCCACGAGCAGCCCCACCACCAGGGCCAGCGCGCCGAGGATGACGACGCCGAGGGCCGCGAGGATGAACAGCACGGCCGTGCCGAGGTTGTCCTTGACGAGGACGAAGCTCGCCCGGAGCGCGTCGACGGCGGAGAGCCGTCGGTCGATGGCGAAGTGCAGGTAGAACATCCCCAGCACCCCGATGATCAGACCCGGGATCACCAGCAGGAGGATGCCGACGAACATCGCGAGCGACAGCAGGACCGCGGCGAGCAGCGCCTGGAGGAAGTTCGGCACGGAGAGGAAGTCGCCGACCTGGATCCTCCTGCCGTCCACGGTGCGCAGCGCGGCCGAGACGAGCGCCGCCCCGATCGCGAAGTTGATGATCGTGAAGATGATGTTCACCAGCGACGCCGCGGGATCGAAGGTCATCATGACCCACCCGGCGTCGCCGGAAGGCGCTCCGGCGTTGCGGATCGTGCGCTCGATGCTCGTGCCGGTGCTGCTCACGACGAGCATCACCAGCGCGGCGAGCACCCACGGGCCCGCGTTGACCTTGAACCCCTGCCACGCGTAGCGGAAGGCCTCACCGACGGAGACGGGCGGGGCCTGGAGGGCGACGGGCGGCGCATGCTGGCCGTACTGCGGGGGCGCCTGCTGGCCGTACTGCGGCGGCGGCACCTGCTGGCCGTACTGCGGCGGCGGCACCTGCTGGCCGTACTGCGGCGGCGGCACCTGCTGGCCGTACTGCGGCGGCTGGCCGCCCGCGGGCGCCCAGGGCGCGTCGTGGCGCTCGTCGTCGCGCGGCTCGTCGGGGATGCGGTCGGGGCTCTCCCCGGGGGGAGGCGGGCTCTGGCTCACTGGTGGGACCTCCCACTCGTCGGACGCGCCCTGTCCCTGATGACGATGGCACACCGCGGCGCCGGGCGGGAGAGCCCTACGGCCCGGTTCTTAGGCGGTGAGCTCGCGCACGACGGCGTCGGCGAGGAGCCGGCCCCGCAGGGTCAGGGCGACCCGGCCGTCCCGGGCCGGTCCGGGCTCGACCAGGCCACGCCGGGCGAGGTCCGTCACGACCGCTGCGAGCCGCGCCGGCACGGCCCCGCCGGGACGCAGCTCGACGCCGTCGGCGAGGCGGACCCCGAGCATGATGCGCTCGAGCTCGGCCTCCCGCGCCCCGAGGACCTCGCGCCCGGCGGCAGGGCTGAGCCCGTTCTCGAGCCGGTGGGCGTACGTGCGCGGGTGCTTGACGTTCCACCACCGGACCCCGCCGACGTGGCTGTGCGCCCCCGGGCCGACGCCCCACCAGTCGTGCCCGCGCCAGTAGGCGAGGTTGTGCCGGCAGGCGTCATCGGGCCGGCGCGCGAAGTTCGACACCTCGTACCAGTGCAGCCCGGCCCCGGCGAGCACCTCCTCGGCGAGCTCGTACTTGCGGGCCGCGTCGTCGTCGTCGGGCAGGGGGAGCTCTCCGCGGCGGACCTGGGCGCCCATCCGGGTCCCGGCCTCGACGACCAGGGCGTAGGCCGAGACGTGGTCCGGCTCGAGCGCGACCGCGGCGTCCAGGCTCGTGCGCCAGTCGTCCAGGGACTCCCCGGGCGTGCCGTAGATGAGGTCGACCGACACCGCCAGGCCCGCGGCCTTCGCCCAGGCCACCACGTCGGGCAGGCGGGCGGGGTCGTGCGTGCGGTCGAGCGTGGCGAGGACGCCGGGCACGGCCGACTGCATCCCGAAGGAGACCCGGGTGAAGCCCGCCGCGGCCAGCGCCGTCAGCGCAGCCGCATCCACGGAGTCGGGGTTGGCCTCGGTGGTGACCTCCGCGCCGTCGGCCAGCCCCCAGGCGTCCCGGACGGCGCCCAGCATCCCGGCCAGGTCGCGCGCGGGCAGCATGGTCGGCGTGCCGCCGCCGACGAAGACCGTGCTCACGGGGCGGGCCGGCATGCCGGCGGCCACGAGCGCCTCGTCGGCGAGGACACGGGCGGCGAGGTCGATCTCGCGTCGGGCGGTCTCGGCGTACGCCTGCGCGCTCGCGCCGCCACCGAGCTCGGCGTTGGTGTAGGTGTTGAAGTCGCAGTACCCGCACCGCACCCGGCAGAAGGGCACGTGCAGGTACACGCCGAGGTCGCGGTCGGCGGCCCCGGCGGCCGCGGAGAGCGGGAGCCTGCCGTCGTCGGGCGGCGTCTCGCCGTCGGGAAGTGCCGGTGCCATGGCCTCTAGTGTCTCCCACGTGGACCGTGCCCCCGAACCTCGCACCGCGCTGCACCGGCTCGACGGCGACGACCCCGCCACCGCCGCCCGGCGGGCCGCCGTGGTGCGGCTGCGCCCCCTGCCCGCGCAGGAGCCGTACTCCTCGCGGGCCGAGGTGACCCTGCCGCTCGCGGACGCCGAGCCGACCCGTACACCCTTCGCCGTCGAGCACGACGGACGGGTGGTCGGGTTCGGGGTGATCGACTCGCTGGGCTACCTGGCCGACGTCGTCGACCGGCCCGACGAGGCGGCCCTGCTGCGCGGGTTCTACCTCGACGCCGCGGAGCAGAACCGTGGGATCGGCCGCGCGACCGTGCCCCTCCTGCGCGTCCTCGCCCGCGAGCTGGTCCCAGCCGCACGGATCCTCGTCCTCACCGTCAACGAGGCCAACCCGGCCGCGGTGCGCGCCTACACCGCAGGCGGGTTCGTCGACGTCGGGCGCTACCTCGGCGGCGGGCTGGGCCCGCAGCGGGTCATGGCGGTCGCGCTGTGACGGTGGTCAGGCGCGGGCGGCGACCCGGTCGACGTACACGCGCAGGTAGTCGGCCATCCGCCAGCCGTCGTCCGCGGCGTGGGCGAGGAGCGTGCGGGCGTCGGCGGGGTCCTGGGCGGTGAACCACCGGCATACGCTCACCCCGTGCCCGGGCCGGTGGACGGTCGCGACGGCGTCGCCGGGCTCGACCGGCCCGGGGACCACCACCCGCAGGTAGGCACCGGTGCGCCCGCGGGCGGTGAACCGGGCGACCCACCGCTCCTGGTGCAGCCACCGCCCGAAGGTCGCGCAGGGGGTGCGCGGACCGGTCACCTCGACCTCGAGGCGCTCGCCGATCCGCCACCGCTCGCCGATCTCGGCGTCGTCGACGGCCAGGCCCGCGGTGCGCAGGTTCTCCCCGAAGCGGCCGGGCGGGACCGGCTCACCGAGCACGCCCGCCCAGTGCTCGGCCTCGGCGGCGTCGACGGCGTACAGCGCCTTGTCGGGCCCGCCGTGGTGCTTGCGGTCGGCCTGGACGTCCCCGCGCAGCCCGTACGCGCCCACCCGGACGGCGCCGTCGAGAGGCTGCTTGTCGATGGCGGTGACGCCGACCGAGCCCGCGTCCGGGTGGAGCCGCGCCACCCGGCACACGTGGGTGACGACCGCCACGGCCGGTCCTACTTCTTGCCCGTGGGCGCGTCCGAGGTGAGGGCGGCGATGAAGGCCTCCTGCGGGACCTCGACCCGACCGATGTTCTTCATGCGCTTCTTGCCCTCCTTCTGCTTCTCCAGGAGCTTGCGCTTGCGGGTGATGTCACCGCCGTAGCACTTGGCGAGCATGTCCTTGCGCAGGGCGCGGATGGTCTCGCGGGCGATGACGCGCGCGCCCACCGCGGCCTGGATCGGCACCTCGAACTGCTGCCGCGGGATGAGCTCCTTGAGCTTCTCGGCCATCGTCACGCCGTAGGTGTAGGCCTTGTCCCGGTGGACGATCGCCGAGAACGCGTCGACCTGCTCGTGGTTGAGGAGGATGTCGACCTTGACGAGGTCGGCCTCCTGGTCGCCGGAGGGCTCGTAGTCCAGCGAGGCGTAGCCGCGGGTCTTGGACTTGAGCTGGTCGAAGAAGTCCCCGACGATCTCGGCCAGCGGCAGGGTGTAGCGCAGCTCGACGCGCTCCGGGGAGAGGTAGTCCATGCCCAGGAGGGTGCCGCGCCGGCTCTGCGTCAGCTCCATGATCGTGCCGACGAACTCGCTCGGTGCCAGGATCGTGGCCTTGACGACCGGCTCACGGATCTGGCTGATCTTCCCCTCGGGGAACTCGCTGGGGTTGGTCACCCGCACCTGGCCGCCGTCCTCGGCGACGACGTCGTAGGAGACGTTCGGCGCGGTGGAGATCAGGGCCAGGTCGAACTCGCGCTCGAGCCGCTCCCGGACGATCTCCAGGTGCAGCAGACCCAGGAAGCCGCAGCGGAACCCGAAGCCGAGCGCCACGGAGGTCTCGGGCTCGTAGACGAGGGCGGCGTCGTTGAGCTTGAGCTTGTCCAGGGCGTCGCGGAGCACGGGGTAGTCCGAGCCGTCGATCGGGTAGAGGCCGGAGAACACCATCGGCTTGGGCTCGCGGTAGCCGCCCAGGGCGTGCGCGGCCGGCTTGGACAGGTTCGTCACCGTGTCGCCGACCTTGGACTGGCGCACGTCCTTCACGCCCGTGATGAGGTAGCCCACCTCGCCGACGCCCAGCCCCTGCGACGGGATGGGCTCGGGGGAGATGACGCCGATCTCGAGGAGCTCGTGGGTGGCCCGCGTCGACATCATCTGGATGCGCTCGCGCGGGCTGAGGTGGCCGTCGATGACCCGGACGTAGGTGATGACGCCGCGGTAGGTGTCGTAGACGGAGTCGAAGATCATGGCTCGGGACGGCGCGTCGGCGTCACCGACCGGTGCCGGGATGTCCCGCACGATACGGTCGAGGAGCTCCAGCACCCCCTCCCCGGTCTTGCCCGAGACCCGCAGGCAGTCCTCCGGCTCGCCACCGATGAGGCCGGCGAGCTCCTCGGCGTACTTCTCCGGCTGCGCGGCCGGCAGGTCGATCTTGTTGAGGACGGGGATGATCGTGAGGTCGTTCTCCATGGCCATGTAGAGGTTGGCCAGGGTCTGGGCCTCGATGCCCTGGGCGGCGTCGACGAGGAGGACGGCGCCCTCGCACGCCGCGAGGGACCTGTTGACCTCGTAGGAGAAGTCGACGTGCCCGGGGGTGTCGATCATGTTCAGCGCGTAGGCCTGGTCGCCCACCTGCCAGGGCATCCGCACGGCCTGGGACTTGATGGTGATGCCGCGCTCACGCTCGATGTCCATGCGGTCGAGGTACTGGGCACGCATCGCCCGCGAGTCCACCACGCCGGTCAGCTGGAGCATCCGGTCCGCCAGCGTCGACTTCCCGTGGTCGATGTGGGCGATGATGCTGAAGTTGCGCAGCAGCTCCGGCGGCGTGCCCGCCGGGCTGATCTGCGCCGACAGTGCCGGGCTGGGGATCGGTGACAACGCGGGCTACCTCTGCGGGGTGGTGCGCGCGGGGCGCGCGGGACACGGACTGCTCCCATCGTCCCACGCCCGGGCGCGGGCGCCGCGCCGGGGGTGGCACCGGCGGCGAGGACGTCGTGTTCGCCCGGGGCGAGGCCGCTCGGCACCGGGGCGGCGGCCGTGCGAACCTGGGGGCATGACTGCGACGGCCGACGTCCTCGCCCAGGTGGTGCCCACGCTCGTGCGGGTCGCCCGCCGGCCCGGCGCCGCCCTGCTCACCGGTGCCGGGCTCGGGGTCGGCGTCCTCGCGCTGCTCGGGCTCGCCCTGGGCGTCACCGCGACCGGGGCGTGGGCGTGGGTGCCGCTCGGCCTCGCCGCGCTCCTGGCCGTGCCCGTGGTGGTGCTGGCCGTGCGCCGTGGGCGCCTCCAGGCCCAGACGGCGGGCCTGCAGGTCCACCGCACCGTGGGCACGGGTGAGCTCGTGGTGCACGAGCCCGGCACGGCAGGGCGCGACCTGAGGGCCGAGATGGACGCCCTCGACGCCGCGGCCGCCGAGAACGCCCTGCGCACCGCACGCTTCCTGCCCCGGGTCGAGGCCGCCCAGCGGGCCGCCCTCGTCGCGGCGGGCGGCCCGGTCCACGCGCCCTACCTGCGCGACGACCTGCGCGTCACCCTGCTCGCGCTCATCGGCACCGTGGCGGCGATCCCGCTCTCCGTGCTCGCCTCGGTCGGCACCGCCGTCGCCCTGCTGCTGTCCTGACGGGGTCCGCGCCCTCGCGGCCGGGTCACCGGCCCTGCCGGGCGGACCTCACTCCTCGAGCGTCATGAGGACCTCGACGTGCTGGGTGGACCGGCCCCCGCCCGAGAACACCCCCCGCACCGGCGGGACGTCCCGGTACTCCCGGCCGCGCGCCACGAGCACGTGGTGCGGCCCGACGTCGATGCGGTTGGTGGGGTCGAAGCCGTACCAGTCGCCCGACCAGAACTCCACCCACGCGTGGGACTGCCCGACGGCCACCTCGCCGGTCCCGGCGCCGGCGAGCGGGTGGAGGTAGCCCGAGACGTAACGGGCGGGGATGCCCAGCGACCGCAGGGTGCCCACGGCGAGGTGGACGATGTCCTGGCACACCCCCTTGCGTGCCTCCCACGCCTCCGCGGCGCGGGTGTGGACGCCGGTGACGCCCGGTACGTACTCCATCTCCCCGCGCAGCGCCTCGCACACCGCGACGGCGCCGTCGTGGACCCCGAGCCCGGCGGCGGCGTCACGGGCGAGCTCGCACAGGTCCGGCGGGGGGCTCGTGGTGGCCGAGACCATGAGCATCTCGCTCATCCGGTCGGTCAGGGCCGGGGCGGCCAGGCTCGCCCACTCGGTGCCGTGGACCCGCTGCGGCGCCGCGTCGCGCTCGACGCGGGAGTCCGCGACGAACGTGAGGCTCTCGTGCGGGGTGAGGACCTCGACGGCGTCGACCCTCGTGCCCCAGTAGTCCCGGTACTCGCTGCGCCACGTCTCCGGGGCGACGGTGAGGGTGGACTCCACGACCCGCTGGCCGAGCATCGCGGCCGGGCGCATCCGCAGCTCGTTGTAGGACACGCGCACGGGGTGGGCGTAGGCGAAGGTGGTGCGGTGCACCACGTGCAGGCGGGTCACAGGTGCTCCCCCATCCACACGGCCGGCTCGGCCAGGAAGTAGCGGGCCCGGATGTGGTCCGACGCCTGGCTGCAGGCCACCTGGACCGCCTCCATCTCCCCGAGCAGGTTGGTCTGCAGGTCCGTCACGGGCAGGTACTCCAGGTGCGAGCGGGCCCGGCCGAGGGTGCGCCCGGCGTCCTCCCGGACACCGGGCAGGCGCACGGCCGGCTCGAGCTCGGCCAGGCACTGCTCGGCCCGGTCCAGAGCGTGGACGATCGAGCGCGGCAGGTACCGGTCGAGGAGCAGGAACTGGGCGGCCTGGACGTCCCCGACGCGGCCGCGGTAGGTCCGCAGGAACGCCTCGTACGCACCGCCGGAGCGCAGGAGGGAGACCCAGCTCGCCCCGCCCGTGCCGCTGACGGTCCGGGAGGCGACGAGGCGGGCGGTCATGTCCGCCCGCTCGAGGGACCGGCCGAGCACGAGGAACTCCCAGGTCTCGTCCCGCGAGGTCGAGGAGTCGACGATGCCCGCGACGATCGCGGCCCGTTCGCGGACCCACTGGAAGTAGTCGTAGGCGCTGCGCCCGTGGGTCATGGCGGGCAGGGCGTTCCAGGTGGTGTTGAGGCACTCCCACAGCTCGGTGGAGATCGTCTCGCGGGCCCGCCGAGCGCTCTCGCGCGCCGCGACCAGGGCGCCGGCGATGGAGCCGGGCGCGGTGCGGTCGTAGGCGAGGGTGTCCAGGAGGTGGCGCCGCCCCACGGGCTCGTCCACCGGCGGCAGCGGGAAGCCCATGATGGCCAGCACGGAGCGGGAGTGGGCGTCCTCATCGACCCAGGGGTCCTCGAGGAGGACCTGGAGCTGGACGTCGAGGAGGCGGGCGGTGTCGTCGGCGCGCTCGACGTAGCGACCGATCCAGAACAGCGACTCGGCGATCCGGCTCAGCACGGGGCCACCCCGCTCTGCTGCTGCTGCTCGCTCTGCACCCGGACGGTGTCGGCGGCGTCGGAGTCGCGGGGCACCCCGACAGGCACGACCAGCTCACCGTGCACCGGCGGCGCGGGAGGAGGTGGTGGCGTCCGGCGGTGCCCGATGACCCATGTGTCCTTCGACCCACCGCCCTGGGAGGAGTTGACCACGAGCTGGCCCTCCTGCAGGGCCACCCGCGTCAGGCCGCCGGGCAGCACCCACACGTTCTCGCCGTCGTTGACGGCGAACGGGCGCAGGTCCACGTGCCGGGGCCGCACGTGCTCGCCCGCGAGGGTGGGCACGGTGGAGAGCTGGATGACGGGCTGGGCGATCCAGCCGCGCGGGTCGGCGCGGAGCCGGTCGCGGGCCGCGTCGACCTCCTGGCGGGTGGCGGCCGGACCGATGAGGATGCCCTTGCCGCCGGATCCGTCCACGGGCTTGACCACCAGCTCCTCGAGCCGGTCGCAGACCTCCTCCAGCGCCGTCGGCTCCTCCAGGCGCCAGGTGTCGACGTTGCTGATGAGCGGCTCCTCGCCCAGGTAGTACCGGATGAGGTCCGGGACGTAGGTGTAGATGAGCTTGTCGTCGGCGACCCCGTTGCCGACGGCGTTGGCGATGGTGACGTTGCCCGCCCGCGCCACGCCCATGAGCCCGGGGCAGCCCAGGAGCGAGTCGGAGCGGAAGACGACCGGGTCGATGAAGTCGTCGTCGACCCGGCGGTAGATGACGTCCACCCGGCGCCGGCCGCCCGTCGTGCGCATGTACACGCGTCCGCCGGCGACGAAGAGGTCGCGGCCCTCGACGAGCTCGACGCCCATGGAGCGCGCGAGGAGGGAGTGCTCGTAGTAGGCGGAGTTGTACACCCCGGGGGTGAGGACGACGACGACGGGGTCGTCCACGCCGTCGGGGGCGGAGGCGATGAGCGCGTGCAGGAGCCGGCGCGGGTAGTCCGCGACCGGGCGCACCCGCAGGCTCGCGAAGAGCTCGGGGAAGGACTGCGCCATGGCGCGCCGGTTGGACAGGACGTAGCTGACCCCCGAGGGGACCCGGACGTTGTCCTCGAGCACCCGCCAGGTGTCCGCGGCGTCGCGGATGACGTCGATCCCCGCGACGTGCACGCGGACCCCGTTGGGCGGTTCGATGCCCCGTGCCGCGCGCGTGAAGTGCGCCGAGGAGACGACGGCCGAGCGCGGCAGGACGCCGTCGGCGATGACCCGCTGGCGGCCGTAGACGTCGTCGAGCAGCGCCTCGAGCGCACGGACCCGCTGCGCCACGCCGGGGGCGAGGGCGTCCCACTCGTCCGCGGTGACGACGCGCGGGACCGTGTCCAGCGGGAAGGGCCGCTCCTCGCCGCCCACGTCGAAGGTGATGCCCTGGGCGAGGTAGGACCGGGCGAGCGCGTCGGCGCGGGCCATGAGCTCGTCCGCGCTGAGCCCGCGCAGCGTGTCGTACACGTGGCGGTACGGCACCCGGACGCCGTCGGGCTCGATCATCTCGTCCCACGCCGCCCCGGCGGGATAGCCGTCGAAGAGGTCCATGGGGGACGACGTTAGTGCCGCGACGTGTCCGGCGTGTGACGGGACCGGCCGGCCGCGCGGGCCCGTCAGGCTCCCGCCCCGGCCGGGCCCCGGCCGGGCGCCGGCCGGGCGCGGCGACGCGCCCGCCGCTAGCCTGCCGGGCATGAACCCCATGCTCCGCCGTGCGCTCGGCGCCGCCGGCGACGCCGCCGCCCGCGTGCTCCAGGACTACCTTCGCCGGCCGCGGCGGGCAGGCCCGGGGCCGAGCCGCCGCCGACCGGTCCCGGGCGCCGGTCCGCGGGGGTCGTCCTCGCCGGCGGCCACCGTCGGGGAGCAGCAGGTCGAGGCGGGCTCGCGCGACACCGTCGAGTACGACGTCGCCCGGCTCGGCCTGCCGGACCTCGCCTACGCGCCGCAGGCCGACGACCAGCCCGACCCGGGCGAGGTCGTGTGGACCTGGGTGCCCTACGACGACGACCCCGACCAGGGCAAGGACCGCCCCGTGCTCGTCCTCGCGCAGGAGGGCGCCGGGCTCGTCGTGGCGCAGATGAGCTCGAAGGACCACGACCGGGACGCGGCGGACGAGGCGCGCTGGGGCCGGCGCTGGATCGACGTCGGGTCCGGCGGGTGGGACTCGCGCGGGCGGCCGTCCGAGGTCCGCCTGGACCGCCTGCTCTGGGTGGACCCGGGCGCGGTGCGCCGCGAGGGCGCCGGCCTGCCGCGCGAGCGCTACGACGCGGTCGTCGCCGCCCTGCGGGCGCTGCACGGCTGAGACGGCGCTCACCCCGGCCGGGGTGAGCAGCACCGGGGCGGGCTGCTAAGGTGTTCTCTTGGGTTGCCGCCCGGTCGGCGGTGGCCCGGCCACCGACCAACCACGAGGTGCCCCACGCCCCAGTCCCGGTCGCGGCAACTCCCTCAACGACCGATGACCGATCGCTCAGGCGAACGCAACAGAGAGTGCATACGTGGCGAACATCAAGTCCCAGAAGAAGCGCATCCTCACCAACGAGAAGGCGCGGCTGCGCAACAAGGCCGTGAAGTCCGAGCTCAAGACGTACGTGCGTCGGGTTCGCGAGGCCGTTCTCGCCGGTGACAAGGACTCGGCGTCGGAGGCCCTGCGGGCCGCCGGGCGCAAGCTCGACAAGGCTGTCAGCAAGGGCGTCATCCACGCCAACCAGGCTGCCAACCGCAAGTCGAAGCTGGCCCGCTCCGTCGAGAAGATCTGATCCTCCGCGGCCGCGTGCGGCCGCGACCGAAGGGCGCCGCTCCCCCGGGGGCGGCGCCCTTTCGTCCTTCCCCGACGGCACCGCTGCGCCGGCCGGGCCGACGCCGCACAATCCCGGTGGTCCCGGTCCCCCGGCCACCCGGCCGGGCGGTCTCACCGCACCGGCACGTCGGACGGCGTGCCGCGACCACGCGCCGCCGCAGCCACGACGGCCCGGTAGTGCCCGAGCAGCGCGTCGCCGAGGGCCTCCCACGAGCGCGGCAGGACCCGGCGGCGCCCCGCCTCGCCCATGCGTGCGCGCATCGCCGGGTCGGCGGCGAGGACCCGCACCGCCCGGGCGAGGGCGGCGTCGTCCTCCGGGGCGTAGAGGTAACCGGTCTCCCCCTCGGCGACGACGTCCAAAGGTCCACCGGCCGCCGGCGCGACCACCGGCACACCGGAGGCCATCGCCTCCTGGAGCGTCTGGTCGAAGGTCTCGTGGGTGCCGGTGTGGACGAAGACGTCCAGCGCGGCGTAGGCGTCGGCGAGCTCGTCGCCGTCGAGTCGGCCGAGGAACGTCGTGGCCGTCCCCCGCAGCTGTCGCTCGAGCGCCGGCCGTGAGGGTCCGTCGCCGACGACCACGAGCCGCACCCCGTCCGGCGCCGCCACGCCCCGGAGCCGCTCCGTGCGCTTCTCCGGGGCGAGCCGTCCCACGTAGCCCACGACGGCGGTGCCGGCCCGTGCGCCGTCGAGGACGGACGCACGCAGGGCACGCGCTGCCGGTGCCGACCGCCGCCGGGGTGGAAGGTCGTGGTGTCGACACCGCGTCCCCACAGGACGCTCCGCACCCCGGCGTTGTCGGCGAGATCGGCGAGGCTGGCGGCGGAGGGAGCGAGGGTGAGGTCGGCCTGGGAGTGCACATGACGCAGCCAGCGCCAGATCCCGGGCGCCGTCGCGGACAGGCCGTGCGTGCGCGCGAACCCGGCGACGTCGGTCTGGAACACCGCCACGGTGGGGATGCGCCGGCGTCGTGCGGCGGTGATCGCCTGGGCGCCGAGCCCGAAGGGTGAGGCGGCGTGGAGGACGTCGGGGCCGAAGCCGTCCAGGACCCCGGCCAGCTGGACGCTGGGGAGGCCCGCCCGGAACCCGCGGTAGCTGACCGCAGGCACGGCGACGACCGGGAAGCCGGCGTACCGCGGCGGCGCAGGGGCAGGGCACACGTCGACGGCCTCGTGACCGCGGGCGGCCAGGTGGTCCAGCACCCGAAGGACCGAGGTGGTCACCCCGTTGGCCGACGGCACGAAAGACTCGGTGACGATGGCGACGCGCACGGGCTCACCGTCCCCCGGCGCGGTGGCCGGCGGCCGTCGGCCGCGGGTGTGTCCGGTGTCGGGCCGGTGAACGCTTCGCGGCGGCCAGAGGTCCGCCGGTCCGCGGCGGAGCCTCAGTCCTCCAGGGTGAGGCCGCGCTTCTCCTTGAGGAGGAGCGACCCGCCGGCGGCCAGCAGGAACGCGGCGGCGAAGACGGTGAAGATCAGCCAGATCCCGCCGGACCGGTCGAGGAACGGCACGGAGAGCGGCGCGAGGATCGACGCGATCCGGCCGAACCCGGCAGCCCAGCCCGCCCCGGTCCCGCGCACGGCCGTGGGGTACATCTCCGGTGTCACGGCATAGAGCGACCCCCACGCCCCGAGGGCGAAGAAGGACATCAGGCACCCGGCCGCCACGACCCCCGCGGGGGTCGTCGCGGTGGCGAAGAGGAACGAGGCCCCGGCCGCGCCGGTGAGGAACGCCGCGAGGGTCGGCCGACGGCCCCACGCCTCGATGAGGTAGGCGGCGAGCGCATACCCGGGCAGCTGGGCCGCGGTGATGACGACCGTGTACTCGAAGGAGCGGACCATGCCCAGACCGGAGGCGACGAGGAGCGTGGGAAGCCACGTGAAGGCGCCGTAGTAGGCGAAGTTGAGGAAGAACCACACGATCCACAACCCCGCCGTCCGCACGCGCAGCGGTCGCGCCCACAGCGTCCGCAGCCGCGCCCCGACCGGGCCACCGGCCGCGGGACCCGTCGAGGCCGGTGCACCCGCCGCACCCGCCGGACCCGTCGAGGCCGGTGCACCGACCGGGCCCGCGCCCGCCGTCGCGGCCGTGGCGCTTTGGGGGAAGACGGGCCTGGCGCCCTCGAACCGGCGGACCGCGTCCTCGGCCTCGGCGACCCGGCCGCGCGACTCGAGGAACCGGACCGACTCGGGGATCGCGCGGCGCACGTAGAGGGCGTACAGGGCCGGCACCGCGCCGAGGGCCAGCGCCCAGCGCCAGCCGTCGTCGGACGCGGAGACGACGAAGTAGCCGATGAGCGCCGCGGCGAGCCAGCCCACCGCCCAGAACGCCTCGAGGATGACCACCAGACGGCCGCGGATCCTGGCGGGGGCGTACTCACTCACCAGGGTCGACGCGACGGGCAGCTCCGAGCCGAGCCCCAGACCGACGACGAGACGGAGGGCGAGGAGGGCCGCGAGCGAGGTCACCAGCGCCGACGCGCCGGTCGCGAGCCCGTAGACGAGGAGGGTCAGGGCGAAGACGTTGCGGCGGCCGACCCGGTCCGCCAGCAGACCACCGAGCGAGGCGCCCAGGGCCATCCCGACGAAGCCGATCGATCCCACGAGGCTCAGCTGGGTGGGGTTGAGGCCCCACTGCACCGACAGCGCGGCCATGACGAAGGAGATGAGTCCGACGTCCATGGCGTCCAGCGCCCACCCGATGCCCGACCCGACGAGCAGGCGCCGGTGCTCGGTCGTGAAGGGCAGCCGGTCGAGCCGCTGCGAACGGCTGAGGCCGCCGGTGTCCCGGGCGGTCGTCGCGGCCGCTTCGTCCATGAGGGTTCCCATCACGGCGGCACACGGCCACCTGCTCGTCGAGCCGCCCGGCGGGCGGCCGGGCCGGACGCCGCGGGCGCCGGTCGCCCTCCAGGTTAGACCCTGTGCGAGCACAAGGCCGCGGCCGTCCGCAGCTCGACTCCTTGGGACCGGTTCTCAGCGGTGCGCGGCCGCGATGCGCAGGACCGCCCGCTCGACGGCGAACACCGGGTCGCGGCCCAGCCCCTTGACCTCGGCGTCGGCCGCGGCGACGGCGGTGATCGCGGCGGCGAGGCCCTCGGGGGTCCAGCCGTCGAGCTCGCGGCGGGCCCGGTCGATCTGCCACGGCGCGAGTCCGAGGTCGCCCACCGAGACCCCCGTCCGGCCCCGGGTGGCGGCGACCTTGGCCAGGGTGCGCAGCTTCATGGCCAGGGCCGCGACCACCGGGACGGGGCCGGTGCCCGTGGCGACGGCGTGGCGCAGCAGGGCGACCGCCTCCCCCGCCCGTCCCGCGACGGCGGCATCGGCCACCCGGAAGCCGGTCGCCTCGACCCGCCCGCCGTAGTAGCGCAGCACGACGTCGGTGGTGACGGTGCCGGTGGTGTCGGCGACCAGCTGGGCGGTCGCAGCCCCGAGCTCGCGCAGGTCCGTCCCGACGGCCTCGACGAGCGCCTGGACGGCGTCGGGCTCGATACGCCGGCGAGCCCGGCGGAAGTCGGTGCGGACGAGGTCGGCCTTGTCGGCGTCGCGCTTGACCGGGTCGCAGGCCACCACCGGGTGCCCGGCCGCCGCGACGGCGTCGAGCAGCTTCTTCCCGCGCGTGCCCCCGCCGTGCCGCAGCACGAGCCAGACGTCGTCCGGCACCGCCCGGAGGTAGGCGAGGGCGTCGTCGAGGAACGGGTCGGACATCGACTCGAGCCCCTCGACGACGACGCACCGCCGCTCACCGAACAACGATGGGCTGGCGAGCATCTCGAGCTGCCCGCGCTCGTACGCGGCGGCCTCGACGGTGGTGACCTCCACCTGCGGGTCGGCCTCCTTCGCCAGCTCGAGGAGACGGTCCACCGCGCGGTCGGCAAGGAGCCCCTCCGTGCCGCGAACGAGCACGACAGGTGCCAGGGAGACCTGGTCCCAGGTGAGCGCGGCGGGCTTGCGACGGGTGGGGGGCACCCCCCTAGCCTGCCACCTCCGGGCGGCGCGCAGGACGGCCGTTCACCGGCACCGGGAGACGGTGGCGAGGTCCGACCCGCGGCGCACGAGCGCGATCTGTCCGCACGTGTCGGTTCGCAGCACCACCGAGCCGGTCCGCGCGTACAGCTCCAGCGCCGAGGCCGCCGGATGGCCGTAGTCGTTGTCCGCGCCGACGCTGACCACCGTCAGGCGCGGCCGCAGGACCGCGGCGAGGCCGGCGTCCTGCCGCGCCGACCCGTGGTGGGCCATCACCACGACGTCGGCGGGGTCGGCGGGCGCCTCGGTGAGCCGGCCACGCACCCCGGCCTGTCCCGCGAGCTCGACGTCACCGAGGGCCACGACGTCGGCGCCGGGTGCCGCGAGCCGCAGCACGAGGGAGAGGTCGTTGACGCCGTCGGCGCCCGGTGACCGGGCGACCGCCCCGGGGGTGGGCCACAGGACCTGCCAGTCGACCTCTCCCGCCCGGCCCCGGTCCGGCGGCCCGCCGGCCGGGCTCCCGGGTGCCTCGTCCGCCGGCGCCGGGACCTCACCCGCGACCGGGCGGGACACGGGCACGGCCGCGTCGGCCAGCTGGGTGAGTGTCTCGCGCACGCCGGGGGCCGGCTCGGGGCCCGGCCCGAGGACCGCCGCAGTGACCTCGGCGGCGGCGAGCACCTCCGCCAGACCGCCGACGTGGTCCGCGTGCGCGTGGGTGAGGACGAGCAGGTCCACCCGGCCGACGTCCGCGTCGCCGAGGCAGTCCCCCGCGCCGCCGCCGTCCGGCCCGGTGTCGACCATGACGGCAGCGTCCGCGTCCGAGCGCAGGAGGAACGCCGCACCCTGGCCGACGTCGCACTGGATCGCCACCCAGCCGCGCGGGGGCCACCCGTCCGGCAGGGCGGCGACGAGGTGGTCGCGCCAGGGCAGGACCAGCAGCGCCGGCAGCACGACCGCGGCGACCACCGCCGGGCGCAGCCAGGTCGCGCGCGGGCCGGCCCGCGCGAGCACGCCGACCACGGCCGCCGTCGCGACGGCCAGCGTGAGCACGCCCGGCACACCGTCCGGCCACGGGACCTGTGCGGCGGGCAGGTCGGCGAAGGTCTGCGCGACGGTGGCGATCCACCAGGTGAAGGCCGCCGCTCCCGTGACGAGGACGCTCGCGGCGGCGGGCCACACCGGACCCAGGAGCGTGGCCGCCACCCCGAGCACGGTGGCCGGCGGCACCGCCGCGGCGGCAAGGAGGTTGGCCGGGACCGCGTAGACGGCGAGCGCCGGCGTGAGCAGGACGACAACCGGTCCGCAGGCCGCCTGGGCCGCGGCGGGCACCGCGATGCCCACGGCCAGCCAGCGCGGCACCACGTGGCTCAGCCACGCCGCCCACGGCCGGGCCAGCAGGACGACGCCGCCGGTGGCGAGGACCGACAGGGCGAAGCCGTACTCCCGCGCCAGCCAGGGGTCGAGCAGGACGAGCCCCACGACGGCGGCCGCGAGCGCGGGCAGCGCCCGCGACGGGCGTCCGAGCAGCAGCGCGACCAGGACGACCGCTCCCATCGCCGCTGAGCGCAGGACGCTCGCCTCGGGCCGCACGAGCAGCACGAACGCCACCAGGGCGAGAGCCCCGACGACCGCACGGCCCCGGCGCGGCAGCCACGCGGTCGCCCCGAGCACCGCGCCGAGGAGGATGGCGACGTGCGCGCCCGAGACGGCGGTGAGGTGGGTCAGGCCGGTGGCGCGCATGTCCTCCGCCAGCTCGGTGGGCAGTGCACGGTCGTCCCCGACCGCGATGCCTGGCACGAGGCCTCTGGCCTGCGGGGACAGGCCCGCCGTCGCCGAACGCAGCTCGCCCCGCATCGCGTTGACCACGCGCAGCGACGCCGGGGGTGGGCCCAAAACCTCGGGCGGGTCGCCGGTCAGCAGGAGCGCGGCCGCCCGTTCGCCCGGTTCGGTGGCGGCCAGGGTGGCGCGTACGCGCACGCGCTCGCCCAGGGTGACCTCGCCCCACGCGGGTGGTCCCAGGAGCACCACGGGCACCGCCGTGCGGGAGCGCTCCCCTCGACCGGCGACGCTCTCCAGGTCGAGGTGCACCCGGACCCGGGGCGCCGCCTCCCACTCACGGGCACGCCCGAGGGCCTCCGGCTCGGTCGCCACCCTGGCGGTGACGACGACCGACGCGCCGCGGGAGGTGAGGTCGGCGAGGTGGCCGCCCTGGCGGTGGTGGAGCTGGGCCGCGGTGCTCAGGAGCACCGCCGCGACCACGCCCGCCGCGAGCAGGGTCGCCGCCGCCGGCGCCGTCAGCGCGCTGGCCCGGTGCCGGGCACCGGCGGGCCGCCCGCGCCGGGTGGCGATGATCACCGCGCCGGCCGCGGCGGCGAGCCCGAGCGCCGCGGCCGCCCCGAGGGCGACGGCGTCCACCGGCCGGGCCACGGCCACCCATGCGGCCAGCCACGCCCCGGCGGCGGGCGGGACCGACCGGGCGTCGACGGTGCGGACGTCCTGCGCGCTGCGCGGCACGGGCGGGCCGCTCACACGGTCACCAGTCCCCGCAGCCGCTCCATGGTCGTCGGGCCGATGCCGGAGACCGCGTCGAGGTCGTCGACGGAGCCGAACGCCCCGTTGGCCTCGCGCCACTGGAGGATCCGCTCGGCGAGGGCGGGGCCGATGCCGGGCAGGGCGTCGAGGTCGGCGGCAGTGGCCGTGTTGAGGTCGATCGGCGAGGGGGGCGCCGGCGCGCCGGCACCGGCAGCGGCCCCCGTGCCGGAGGAGAGTCCGGGGACCGGGCCGGCCTGGCTGCCGGGCACGCCCTGCCCCTGCACGGGCACGAACACCTGCTCGCCGTCGACGAGCGGACGCGCAAGGTTGACGGCGGCGAGCTCCGCGTCCGGGGACGCCCCACCGGCAGCCTCCACCGCCTCTCCCACGCGTGAGCCGGAGGGCAGCTCGACCACGCCCGGTCGGGCCACGGCGCCCGCCACGTGGACGACGAGGGGTGCACCCGTGGTCGTGCCGTCCGGTGCGTCGGCCTCCCGTGTCGAGCCCTCGCCCGGCACATCGACAGCGCCGTCGTCGTCACCCGACGCACCTGGGCCGTCGTCGCGCGGCGCGCTGTCCCCGTCGATGTCCGCCGCTTCGCCCGTCGGCACGGACGAGGCCGCCCCGTCCACCGGTGGGAGCGGGACGGGGTCGCCGGGGCGGCCGGCCCACGCCCACGCGGCCACGGCGAGGGCAGCCACGAGGACGACGACCCCCGCCGCGACCGTCGACCGGACCGACGGTGCCCACCGCCAGCGGCTCCGGCGGTGGTCGGTCTCCGGGTCCACCTCGAGGTGCCCGGCCGTCGCCGTGTAGGCGGCCCGGGTGAGCCGGTGCAGGTGCTCCCCGCGGGCACGGTCCATGACGACGATGCTCCGACCCCGGCCGGCCACCGAGCGCGACGCTGCGGGGTCGGTGTGCACGGAGCCAACGTGCGGGCCGTTGTGGAGGGCCGGGCACAGCGCCGGACCCGCCGTTCGGGGACGACGGGTCCGGCTGTGGGTGGCCCGCGGTCGCCGGGCTCAACGTGTGGCTAGGGTGCGAAGTCGTCCCGCCCGCCACCGAAGGCGTCCTTGGCGAGAACCTGCGTGACCTCGTCGCCGCAGTCGGTCACGAACGCCTCGTTGTACTGGTCGCCGCTGTAGGCGACTGTCCAGTAGTAGGTGCCGCTCACGGTGACACTCACCCCGGTGGCGGTGGCGGCCGTCGTGCCGGACACGTCGACCACCTCGTCGGAGCCGACCTGGACGGCGCACATGGCGTCACTGAACAGGCTGAACGTCGCCGTGGCGTCGGCGGCATCCGGCGCATCTGCACGCAGACCTGTGATGGTGAGGCTGTCGTGGAGCACCCAGGTCTGGACGGTGGTGCCGTCCGGCTGGGCCTTCGTGTCGTCGTTGGTGATGGTGCAGGTGACCGTCTCACCGTTGCCGATGACCAGGTCGCCGCAGTCGAGCGCCGCGTTGAGGTCGTTGGTGTAGCTGGTGGTGTACCCGGCGAAGGCGTCCTCGACCACGGAGTAGCTCCCGGCGTCGACGCTGTGCGAGTTGGAGGCGTCGATCTCGAAGAAGGTCGAGCTCCCGCCGTTCACCTGGTAGCTGAAGTCGGTGACGACCGCGGTGCCGCCGTTGTCGTTGACGACGACCTTCTCGACGACGAGGGTCGCGGGCTGGTCGTCGTTGGTGATGGTGCACGTGACGGAGCCGCCGGCCGGGACCGTGAGGTCGGTGCAGTCGGTCGCCGCGTTCTCGGAGTTGGTGTAGGAGGTGTCGTACCCGGTGACGGGCAGGTTCGCCTCGGTCACTGAATAGGTGCCCGCGTCGAGGGTGATGCTGTTCGACCCGGCGAGCGGGTCACCCACGACGGGCGTGAAGGCCGTGGCGGTCCCGCCGTCGACCTGGAAAGAGAAGTCGTCGGCCTCGAGAAGCCCGCCGTCATCGTTGACGACCTCCTTCTCGACGACGAGGGTGCCCTGCTGGAGCTCGTTGACGATGGTGCAGGCGACGGTCTCACCCGCCGTGACGGTGAAGTCGTTCCCGCCGGGGTAGACGTCGATCTCATCACCCGTGACATCCGGATCGGGGTCGCACGTGATCGAGGCTAGGTCGTACGCGCCCGCGCTGATGATTTCGGAGAGCGTGTAGTCGGTGCCCGCGATGAGGTCGATGACGGTGTCCGAGTCGCCGTCGGCCGTGAGGGTGCCGCCGGCCTGGGACTCGTCCGTCGTGGCGTCGGCGTCGTCGTAGAAGACGTTGCCCCCGCCGCTGCGCTCCAGCGTCCAGTCGAACGTGCCGGTGCCGCCCGTCGGGTCGGTGACCTTGGTGATGGTGACGGCGCCACAGTTGGTGATCGTGAGGTAGTCGGCGACGTCGGCCAGGACGGTGTCCTTGTAGTCGGCCGTGTCGGAGTTGCCGGTCACGGTGCCGGGGATGACGTTGCCGATGGTCAGGCAGGAGTCCGGGGCGTTGGTGAAGACGGTGTCGGTGAGGTTGATCGCAGCCTCGCCGTAGAACTTGTCGCCACTGACCGCGGCGTACGCGCTGGGTGCGAGCACCGCAGTGCCCTCGTCGAGAACCAGGCCCTCGCCGAAGTCGAAGACGCCGTCGCCGTCGAGGTCACCGTTCGGGTCGGCGGACCAGGTGCGCAGGATGATGTTGATGGTCTGGCCGGCCTGGTCCCAGACGATGATGAAGTCGCCCGGCTGGCGCCGCTCCCACGGGTTGCAGGAAGCGATGAGATCGGCCGTCGGCAGGGCGTAGTCGCAGTCTTCCGGCTCCGGCTCCTGCTGGAACTCGTACATGATGACGCCGGTGCCCCTGTTGGAGTCGCGCTCCCAGGCGAAGTAGAGCCACGTGTCGGTCCCGGAGGTCTCGGTGTCGAGCCAGACGTTGCGCAGATCCACCTGCGCGTTCGGGTTCGTCGTGCCCAGCATGGGCGGCGCGGCGGAGTGGATCACGCCGAGCTTGGTGGTGTTGGAGTTCAGGGGGCCGAGCTCCTGGGCGTTGCCGAACCCGTCCTCGAAGAGGAAGGCGTCGGCGTCGGGCACGTCGCCGTCGATGTCGAACGGGTTGACGGACACGGCCTGGGACGCGGTGATGGCGCCCAGGCCGAGGAAGGTGAGAGCCACCGTTGTACAGACAGCGAGGAAGCGCCTGTGTCGCGACGTGCGTTGGCGCATGATGGAGTCCCTTCTCGAGGCGCTACTGACGGCGCCGATTTCCCGTGGTCGAACGCGCGACGCGGGAACCTCCTGCCCTTCTGAGCCGCGTCGTGCGGGCGGTGCGCCCCGGTCGAACTCCGTGGGTCCGGGCCTGGGTCGTCCCACCAGCCGGTCCCCCCTGGTGCGACCGTAGGGCGGGCATGACCGGCCGCGACATCGGCAACTCACCCGATTCCTCACCCTCTGATCGCCCTACGCCCTCCCTAGGGTGAAGACCTGATGTCCGCGGGCTTTCCCCCCGGGTTCATCCCCACGGGGTGTGTCACCCGCTGGCGGCGCGGCCTAGCATGTCGCCATGGCGAGCGTCGTGGGGGCGCACGCCCGTGCTGTCGTGCTGGCGTCGGGGGACGACCTACGGCGAGAGCTGGGGCGGATTCTCGCGCGCCTGGACCTGGAGCTGGTGTGCGCGTCGTCGGCGACCGAGGTCATGCGCCTCCGGGGCGACGCTCCCGCCGTAGCCGTGCTGGAGGTGGAGGCCGGTGCGTTCATGGTGTGCCGGCACCTCCACGACCGGTTCGGGGAGTCGCTCCCCGTCCTCATGGTCTCGGCCACCCGGACCGAGCCCCAGGACCGCGTGGCGGGGTTCCTCGTGGGCGCCGACGACTACCTCGCCGTGCCCTTCGACGCCGATGAGGCGCTGTGCCGGGTGCGCCGGTCCCTCATGCGTGACGCCCGACGGTCGGTCTCCTCCCCAGCCCTCGCGGCGCTGACGGACCGGGAGGCCGAGGTGCTCGACCTGCTCGTGGCGGGGTACACGCAGAAGCAGATCGCCACCCGTCTGGACATCTCCGGCAAGACGGTGGGCACCCACATCCAGCACCTCCTGACCAAGCTGGACCTCCACAGCAGGACGGACGCCATCGCGCTGGCGATCCGGGCGGGGCTGAGCCCGCAGGGCCCCGGGACCGGGCGGCAGGGGATCGTCTCGCTCAGCGCTTGAGGCGTGGAAGGATCGCGGTCATGGCCGACGACCTGACCACCGCCGATCTCGCCAAGCTCAAGGCCGACGCCGCCCAGGCCGCCGCGGAGGCGGCCCAGGCACGGGCGACCGCCGCACAGGCGGCGCTCGACGCCGCGCTCGCCGCGGCCGGGCACGCGTCGGCGGGCTCACCGGGCGCGGCCCAGGCCCCGGCCCCGACCACGGCTGACGTGCCGGGGTCCGAGGCCCCCGCGCCGCAGCCCGAGGCGGCCGCCACGACGCCCGCGCCGGACGGCGCCGCCGGGCACTCGCCCGACCTGGTCGGCTACGCCGCCGAGGTGGCCGCCGGCTACACCTTCGAGGGCCCCACGCTCGCGGTCGGTGCGCTGGTCACGGAGGACGGTGCCGTCCCCGGTGCACAGGTGCGCCTGCCGCTGGGCATGCTCAACCGCCACGGCCTGGTCGCCGGCGCCACCGGGACCGGCAAGACCCGCACCCTCCAGGTGCTGGGCGAGGGCCTCTCCGACGCCGGCGTGCCGGTCTTCCTCACCGACATCAAGGGCGACCTCTCCGGCGTTCTCGAGCCCGGCCAGGAGAGCGAGAAGCTCCTCGAGCGCACCCGCGGCATCGGCCAGGACTGGTCCCCGACGTCCTACCCGGTCGAGCTGCTCTCCCTCGGCGGGGTCGGCCGGGGCGTGCCGATCCGCACGACGGTGACCGACTTCGGGCCTCTCCTCCTCGCGAAGGTCCTGGGCCTGAACGACACGCAGGAGTCCAGCCTGCAGCTGATCTTCCACTGGGCCGACACCCAGGGCCTGGCCCTGCTCGACCTCAAGGACCTCCGCTCGACCGTCGCCTACCTCACGAGCGACGAGGGCAAGCCCGAGCTGCGCGAGATCGGCGGGATCTCCTCCGCCACCGCGGGCGTCATCCTCCGCGAGATCTCCGCGCTCCAGGCGCAGGGCGCCGACGTCTTCTTCGGCGAACCGGCCTTCGACACCGCCGACCTGCTCCGCACCGCGGCCGACGGCCGCGGCGTCGTCTCGGCCCTGCAGCTGCCCGACCTGCAGGACCGGCCCGGTCTCTTCTCCACCTTCGTCATGTGGCTCCTGGCGGACCTCTTCGGCTCCCTGCCGGAGGTCGGTGACCTCGACCGCCCGCGGCTGGTGTTCTTCTTCGACGAGGCGCACCTGCTCTTCGCCGACGCCTCGGCCGAGTTCCTCAAGCAGGTCACCCAGACGGTCCGGCTCATCCGGTCCAAGGGCGTGGGGATCTTCTTCGTCACGCAGACGCCCAAGGACATCCCCGAGGACGTCCTGGCCCAGCTCGGTGCCCGGGTCCAGCACGCCCTGCGGGCCTTCACGCCCAAGGACGCCGACGCCCTACGCGCCACCGCGCGCACCTTCCCCACCTCCCCCTACGACCTCGAGGAGCTCCTCACGACGCTGGGCACCGGCGAGGCGGTCGTGACGGTCCTGTCCGAGAAGGGGGCGCCGACCCCGGTGGCGGCCACCCGCCTGCGCGCGCCCCGCGCCTCGATGGAGCCGGCCACGACCGCGGCGATGGAGTCCGCGGTGGCCGCGTCACCCCTGCTGGCGCGGTACGGCGCCGCGGTGGACAACGAGTCCGCCCACGAGCTCCTCGCCGCCCGCGTGGCGCAGCAGGAGGCCGCCGCGCAGGCCGCCGCCACCTGGGCGGAGGCGGTCCGCCTCGCCGCGGAGCAGCGCAGGGAGACCGAGCGCGCGGCGAAGGAACGCGACCGGGAGCTGGCGAAGCTGCAGGCGGAGATCGAGCGCGAGGAGAAGAAGGCCCGGGACGCCGCCGAGCGCGCCGCCCGGCGTCGCGGCAGCGCCTTCGACTCCTTCCTCCGCTCGGCCGGCACGCAGCTGGGCCGGGAGATCACCCGGTCGATCCTGGGCACGCGCCGCCGCTGACACGGCCCACAGTCCGTGCCGCACGGTCGCGGCGGCCCGCTCCGGTCAGCCGCGCCGGTACACGACGTCGGTGACGAGCTGGCGCCGCTCCCCCGGGGCGAGCGCGAGCTCGTCCGCCTGGTCGGCGCGGTTGAGGGCGTCGGTGAGCAGCTGGCACGGCTCGACGGCGATCGAGCCGCGCGGGTCACGCTCGAGCGCGTCACCGGTGAACACGTGGACCACGCGGGCCTGGAAGGGCTCCTGCTCCACGGTGAGCGTGTCGCCCGTGCGCGGCGAGCGCACGACCGTGGCCACGACGCCGTCGTCGTCGGGCACGAGGTTGGTGAAGGCGTCGTCGAGGGCCGTCTGGCCCAGGGGCGCGAACCGCACGGGCGCTGCCGTCCCGGCGTAGGCCTGCTCCCCCGCGAGCGGGATGCGGGCGGCGTCGGTGAGGACCCGGGCGCGCGCCGGGACGCTCAGCTCGAGCTCGTCGACGCTGGCGTGCCCGGGCAGGCGCAGGTACGGGTGCCAGCCCAGGGCCACCGGCGCGGCGGTGTCGCCGAGGTTCCGCGCGACCAGCTCCAGGCCGAGCCGGGCCTCGCCGAACGAGCCGATGCCCAGGGAGTAGGTGGCGGTGACCTCGACGGTGAACGGGTACCCGGGGTTGAGGTCGGGGGTGATCGTCGCGGTCAGGCGCAGGGTCCGGTCGGAGTCCGTCGCCCCGGCGGCGGCGCGGCGCCAGGGGACGTCGGTGAGGAGTCCGTGCAGGGCCTCGCGGGTGCCGTCAACGTCGGCCCCGAGGTCGTGGGAGGTCCCGGCGAAGGTGTACCGGGCGTCGCGGACCCGGTTGGACCACGGGGCCAGGACGACGCCGCGGTAGCCGTCACGCTCGGCGAGCTCGGCGGCGCTGCGGTAGCCGTCGTGCAGGTCGACCGGGGCGCCGTCCGGGCCGGGGACCTGCCAGCGCAGGAGGGTCGCGCCCGTCTCCGCGACCTCCAGGAGCGCACCGTCGGGGTGGGTGAGCACCCAGGTGGTCTGCCCGTCGAGGTCCCCGCGGGTCACCGCGGCGCGGGTGACGGAACTGGTCTCCATGCTTGCTCCTGCTCTCGTTCGTCGTCTGGCCCTCAGCATGACCGATCGGCGCCGCTCACGCCGGGGTGTCCACGTCGCGGCCCAGCTCGTGGGCGAACCGCTCGAGGGCGTCGGGGCCGACGATGTCCCCGGGTAGGAGCGGTACCTGGACGATCGGAACCCTCGGGAGCGCCGCACGCACCTCGGCGAGGTAGGCCTGTTCCTGCACCCGTCGGGCGGCCAGGAGCTCGCCGGCGTCGGCGGGCGAGCGCTTGTTGACCACGAGTGCGCCCACCTGCACACCGGCACGGGAGAGCTGGGCGTGCAGCTCGATGGTCTCCAGGACCGGGAGCCGCTCGGCGGCCAGGACGATGACGAAGGTCGTCCGCCCGGCGTCGAGGAGGACCTCGCGCAGGTGCTCGAAACGCCGGCGGCGGTGCAGGAGGATGCGGCGGATCTCGTGGTCCCGGGCCGCGCGCGGGTCCTCCCGTCCCATCAGCCCGGCGGGGTCGTCCTCCAGCCGGCGCAGCGCTGCGCCGAACCGCTCGGCGCGGTGCTGGCGCCGCAGGAGCCCGTCCGTCCATGCCCCCATGGTCTCGGGCAGGGTCATGAGCCGGGCGGTGTGCCCGGACGGTGCGGTGTCGAAGACGATGAGGTCGTACTGCGCCGGTCCGGACTCGACGGTGTCGGCGATCCGCTCGAGGATCGCGGCCTCGTGCGTCCCGGGTGCGTCGCGGGCGAGCTCGAGGTGCTTGTCCACCTCGCCGGCGAGGTGCTCGGGCATGAGCCGTCGGACGGTGGCCCCGACGACGGCGAGGTGGGCGTCGGTCGTCCGCGCCGGGTCGATCTCCAGCCCGTCGAGCCGCTCGGCGAGGCCGGTGACCCGGTCACCGACGTCACGGCGCCAGAGGTGGCCGAGGTTGTGGGCGGGGTCGGTGGAGACGACAAGCACCCGTCGCCCCGCCTGCGCCTGTGCGAGGGCGACGGCGGAGGCGACGGCCGTCTTGCCGACCCCGCCCTTGCCGCCGACGAAGAGGACCCGGGAGCGGGCGGCGAGCTCTAGCAGCATGAGATGTGCTCCAGGGGCGAGCGGTCAAGCCCCATCCGCCGGTGCCAGTCGTGGAAGCGGTCGTAGACGGCCGGCAGGAGCTCGACGGTGTAGTAGCTCACGGGGTTGGGCACCCCGAGGGCCTCGGCGAGGACCATCATGAGGAAGAGGTCCTCCTCGTCGCGCCGGGCCCGGGCGAACGTGGACCGGTAGGGCGCCACGTAGAGCTCGCGCAGACCCGCCGCCAGGCGGGTCCGCGCGAGCTCGAACGTCTCGCGGGTGGTCACGGTGGTCAGTGCCGGGCCGACTCCGCGACGGCCTCCTCCGCGGGGGCGCGCCGGGCGGCGGCCATCGCCAGGCCGGCCTCGACGATGACCCACAGGGCAGCGACGAGGATGACCAGGTCCATCCCGAGCAGGAGCCAGTTGCCGGCCGCGTAGAACGTCCCGATCTGGACAACGAGCGCGAAGACCGACATCGACAGCACGAACACCAGCGGGACGAGCACCGGGAGCACCGGGCGTCCCTTGCGCAGCAGCATCACGGCCACGATCGAGAGCGTCAGGCCGGCGAGCAGCTGGTTGGTGGTGCCGAACAGCGGCCAGATGACCATGCCGCCGGAGCCGTCGGCACCGGCGCCGAACGCCAGTCCGAGAGCGACGACGAGGACGACGACGGTGCTCACGCCCTTGCCGATGCGGATACCGGCGAGCTCGGCGGCCTCCTGGACGACGAAGCGCTGCAGGCGCACCCCGGTGTCCATGGTGGTCGCCGCGAAGAGAACGGCCATGGTCGCCAGGATGGTGGCGCTGAGGGAGACAGGGATACCCAGCCCGGCGTTGATGATCGACCCGCCGCCGGTGACGAACGCGGCGACGCCGCCGGAGTTGAACGCGCTGTAAACGGCCTCCCAGTCCGCAAGGGTGCGGAAGCCGGCTGTGGTGGCGATGATCGCACCGAGCGCCAGCAGGCCCTCGCCGACGGCACCGAAGTAGCCGACGAACCGGGCGTCGGTCTCCTTGTCGAGCTGCTTGGAGGAGGTGCCCGAGGAGACCATGCCGTGGAATCCGGAGATGGCGCCGCACGCGATGGTGACGAAGAGGAGCGGGACGATGTTCGGGGTGCCCTCGGGCAGGTTGGTGTTCAGGGCCGGCGCGACGACGGTCGGGGCGGACACGAGCACCGCGCCGTAGAGGATGCCCAGGCCGATGAAGAGCTGCAGGCCGTTGATGTAGTCGCGCGGCTGCAGCAGGAGCCAGACCGGCAGGACGGAGGCGATGCCCGCGTAGACGAACAGCACGAGGATCCAGAAGGAGTTGTCCGACAGGCCGAGGATCGTCTCGGGCAGGACGACGGGCACACGGTCCCCGACGAGGATGAGGGCGTACAGGGCCACCACGCCCAGGACGGAGACCACGGGCAGGCTCACCCTGAACCGGTACATGGCCTGGCCGACGGCGAGGGCCACGAGGATCGCACCCCAGGTGGGGATGACAGCGGTCGGGGTGGAGACGAGAAGGTTAGAGATGACGACGGCAAACGCCGCGTTGACCATGAGCAGCAGCAGGAAGATCACGACGAGGAAGAGGTTGCGCCCGCGCGGACCGATGTAGTTGCCCGAGAGGCTGCCCATGGAGCGGCCCTTGTTGCGCACCGACGCCCACAGGGCGCCCAGGTCGTGCATCCCGGCGAAGAAGACGGTGCCGATCGTCACCCACAGGAAGGCCGGCAGCCAGCCCCAGATGACGGCCACGGCGGGGCCCACGATCGGGGCCGCGCCCGCGACCGACGTGAAGTGGTGCCCCCACAGCACGTACTTGTTGGTCGGGACGAAGTCGACGCCGTCGCGATGCTCGTGAGCGGGGGTCGCGAATGCCGGCTTGAGCCGGTACACGCGTCGGGCGAGGAACTTCGAGTACAGCGCATAGCCGGTGATCATCATGGCGACCCCGATGAGGGCCAGCACCACGGAATTCATGTCGCTCCGATCTGTCGTCCTTGACGAGCGGGGTCGTGCGGGCGCACCGGCCCGTGCCGGGTGCCCACGACGGTTGTCGCGGGGAGGATATCGGACCGGCAGCCCTGCGATTGACGCACGCGAGCCGTGGCGCTGCTGGACCGGCGCGCGAGGCCGGCGCGAGGCTGGCCCACCAACAGGCAGACTCCGCCGACCGACTGGTTCCGCCGGCGGACTCCGGACCTCCGCGCTCAGCCGGCAGGCCCGGACACCAGCGCTCAGCCGGAGGGCACCACGTTGACGAGCTTCGGCGCACGCACGACGACCGTGCGGATGTCCTTCCCGCCCAGGGCCCGGGTCACCGCCGGGCTCTGCAGCGCCAGGGCCCGCAGGTCGTCCTCGCCGATCGAGACGGGCACCTCGAGCCGGTCGCGGACCCTGCCCGCCACCTGCACGACGCACGTGGTCGTTTCCTCGACGAGCAGCGCCGGGTCCGCCGTCGGGAAGGGCTCCCGGGCCAGGGAGGTCGTGTGCCCGAGACGGGACCACAGCTCCTCGGCGATGTGCGGGGCCACGGGGGCGACCATGAGGACGAGCGGCTCGATCGCCTCGCGGGGCACCTGCGCCAGGCCCGTGAGGTGGTTGTTGAGCACGATCATGCGCGCGATCGCGGTGTTGACGCGCATCGCGGACATCTCGGTCTCGACCTCGGCGACAGTCCGGGCGACCAGGCGACGGGTCGCCTCGTCGGCGGCCGTCTCGACGACGGTCGTCTCGCCGGCGACCTCGTCGACGACGTTGCGCCACAGCCGCTGGAGGAACCGCTGCGAGCCGACGACGGCGCGGGTGTCCCACGGCCGGGAGTCGGCCAGGGGGCCCATCGACATCTCGTACACCCGGAAGGTGTCCGCCCCGTACGTGGCGTACATGTCGTCGGGCGTGACGATGTTCTTGAGGGACTTGCCCATCTTCCCGTACTCGCGGAAGACCTCCTCGCCCTGCCAGGTGAAGGTCGGCTCGCCGGCGGCGTCGGCGGCCTCCTCGACCTCGTCGGCGGGCACGTACTGCCCGCGGGCGTCGGCGTAGGCGTAGGCCTGGATGTAGCCCTGGTTGAAGAGCTTGTGGAACGGCTCCGAGCTCGAGACGTGACCGAGGTCGAACAGGACCTTGTGCCAGAACCGGGCGTAGAGCAGGTGCAGGACGGCGTGCTCGACGCCGCCGACGTACAGGTCCGCGCCGCCGGAGACGTTGGCTGCCACGGCCGTGCCGTCGGCGGCGGTCGTCGCCGGCCGCGGCCCCATCCAGTACCGCTCGATCTCGGGGTCGACCAGGGCCTGGTCGTTGCGCGGGTCGAGGTAGCGCAGCTCGTACCAGCACGACCCCGCCCAGTTGGGCATGGTGTTGGTGTCGCGGGTGTAGGTGCGCGGGCCGTCGCCCAGGTCGAGCTCGACGCGCACCCAGTCGGTCGCGCGGCCCAGGGGGGGCTCGGGCGAGGAGAGGGCGTCGTCGGGCTCGAAGGTGCGCGGGGAGTAGTCCGGCACCTCGGGCAGGTCCACCGGCAGCATCGCCTCGGGCAGGGCGTGCGCGCGGCCCTCGTCGTCGTAGACCACGGGGAAGGGCTCGCCCCAGTAGCGCTGGCGGGAGAAGAGCCAGTCGCGGAGCCGGTAGGTCGTGGCGCCGCGCCCGGCGCCGTTCTCCTCGAGCCAGGCGACCATGGCGTCCTTGGCCGCCACGACGTCGAGGCCGTCGAGGGAGAGCGACGGGCCGGCGGAGTTCACGACCGTCCCGTCGCCGGAGTACGCGCCGCCCTCGAAGCCCTCGGGCGGGGCGACCGTGTGGATCACGGGCAGCTCGTACGCCTGCGCGAAGGCGAAGTCGCGCTCGTCGCCGCCGGGCACGGCCATGATCGCGCCCGTGCCGTAGCCCATGAGGACGTAGTCGGCCACGAACAGCGGCACCTCGGCGCCGTTGACGGGGTTGGTGGCGTAGATGCCGGTGAACACCCCGGTCTTGGGCCGCTCCGGGTCCTGCCGCTCGATGTCGGTCTTCGCGGCGGCGGCCTCGGCGTAGGCGCGCACCGCCGCGCGCGGGTCGGCGGCGCCGCCGGTCCAGACGTCCTTGGTGCCCGCCGGCCACGCGGCCGGCACGGCGCCGTCGTGGAGCAGCGGGTGCTCGGGCGAGACCACCATGAAGGTGGCGCCGAAGAGCGTGTCGGGTCGGGTGGTGAAGACCGTCAGCGGTTCGTCGGACCCGGGCACGGCGAAGTCGACGTGCGCGCCCGTGGAGCGGCCGATCCAGTTGCGCTGCATCGAGCGGACCTTCTCGGGCCAGTCGATCGTGTCGAGGTCGTCGACGAGACGGTCCGCGTAGGCGGTGATCCGCATGTTCCACTGGCGCAGGCTGCGCTTGAACACCGGGTAGTTGCCGCGCTCGGAGCGGCCGTCGGCCGTGACCTCCTCGTTGGCCAGGACGGTGCCGAGCCCGGGGCACCAGTTCACCGGCGCCTCGGTGATGTAGGCCAGGCGGAAGGAGTCGACGACGTCGGCCCGCTCGCCCGGGGACAGCTCGGCCCAGGGGCGGCCGTCGGGCGTGGGCCGGGTGCCGGCCGCGAGCTCCGCCTCGAGCTCGGTGACGGGCCGGGCACGTCCGGTCCCGCCGTCGGCCCGGGGGGCGTCGGCGTCGTAGAAGGAGCCGTAGATCTGCAGGAAGATCCACTGCGTCCAGCGCACGTAGTCGGGGTCGGTGGTGGCGAAGGTGCGGCGCTGGTCGTGGCCCAGGCCCAGGCGCCGCAGCTGGCGGCGCATGTTGACGATGTTCTCCTCGGTCGTCACCCGGGGGTGCTGGCCGGTCTGCACGGCGTACTGCTCGGCCGGCAGGCCGAACGCGTCGTAGCCGAGGGTGTGCAGGACGTTCTTGCCCTTCATGCGGTGGTAGCGCCCCACGACGTCCGTGGCGATGTAGCCCAGCGGGTGGCCCACGTGCAGGCCCTTGCCCGAGGGGTAGGGGAACATGTCCAGGAGGTAGAACTTCTCCCCCGCCGCGTCGCCCGCGAGGTCGCCGGTGGGGTTGTCGGCGTGGAAGGTGCCGAGCTCGTCCCAGCGGTCCTGCCACCGCTCCTCGATCGTCCCCGCCAGCGCGGCGGTGTAGCGGTGGGGGGTCTGCGCCCCGGGTGCGTCGTCGTGCTGGCTCATCGTCCCTCGTCCTTCGTGGCTCCTGACATGACAAGACCTCCCGGTCACGGGAGGTCAGCCGCGCTGAGGCGGCGCCTGAGCGCCGCTGGGGTCAGCGCGGCCGCGTCAGGAGCACCACGGTCGTCATGGGCCCAGGCTATCGCAGCCAGGCGGGGGCCCGGCGGGCACAAGTCACGACGGACCCGCGCGTGTCCGGCGGACGGCCCGGCTGCGGGTGACCGGGGACCGCCTCGGCAGTGGGGCGACAGGTCAGCGGTGCGGGCCGCTTGGGACTCAGGGACGCCGGCCGGTGCCCCGGGTGGTGGGCCGGGAGGCGCCTCGGCGGCGTCCGTCGCGGCGCTCGGGGTGCTCGGCGGGGCGGGCGGGGTGCTCGAGCCGGTCGCTGCCGGCGGAGCCGTGGTGCAGCTCGGCGTGCTCGGACTCCTCGGCGGCGCGCCCACGGATACGGGTGCGGGCGCGCAGCCGCAGGGCGACCGCTCCGGCGGCCGCCGAGATCACCGACGCGAGGATCACGGCGAACTTGGCGTGGTCGCCCTCGGCGGTCGAGCCGAAGGACAGCTCGGCGATGAGGAGCGACACGGTGAACCCGATCCCGGCGAGCATGCTCACCCCGGCGAGGTCCGGCAGGTCCATCCCGTTCCCGAGCTTGAGGCGGGTGGTGCGCACGATGAGGGCGACCCCGCCCCAGATGCCCAGCGGCTTGCCGAGGACGAGGCCGGCCATGACACCGATGGAGATGGGGTCGCCCAGGACGTCGCCGAGGCCGCCGGAGTCGACCACCGACACACCGGCGGCGAAGAACGCGAACACCGGCAGGACGAGCCCGGCCGACCACGGCTGGACCCGGTCGACGAAGGCGTGGGTCATCGACTCGTGCTCGCCGCCGCGGGTGCGGGCGGGCACGCTCATGCCCAGGAGGACACCGGCGACCGTGGCGTGCACGCCCGACTCGTGCATGAGCACCCAGGCGACGAGAGCGAGCGGGACGAGCACCCACCAGGCGTGGACGCGGCGCTGGACGGCGGCGGCGAAGACGGCGATGACCGCGAGGGCCCCGGCGAGGGGCAGGAAGTGGATCTCCTCGGTGTAGAACACCGCGATCACGGTGATCGCGAGGAGGTCGTCGACGACGGCGAGGGTCATGAGGAAGACCCGCACGGCGGGGGGAAGCCCGCGGCCGAAGATCCCGAGGAGAGCCAGGGCGAAGGCGATGTCGGTGGCGGTGGGGATCGCCCAGCCGCGGCCGCCGCCGGAGTCGGTGAAGGCCTGGACGCCGGCGTAGATGAGGGCGGGCACGGCCATGCCCAGCACGGCGGCGAGCATGGGCAGCAGCGCGTGGGAGAACTTGCGCAGCGACCCGGTGACGAACTCGGTCTTGAGCTCCAGGCCCACGACGAAGAAGAAGATCGCGAGCAGCCCGTCGGCCGCCCACGTGCCGAGGGAGAGGTCGAGGCGCAGCGCGGCGGGCCCGACGACCGTCCCGGTCAGGGCGTGGTAGCTCTCGCGCCACGGCGAGTTCGCCCACACGAGCGCGACCACGGCACCGACGAGGAGCAGGGCGCCGGCGAACCGCTCGTCCTGGAGGCGCGCCTTCAGGCCCCGGCGGTCGTGCGGGTGGAGGGTCGGTACGTGGTGCTGGACTCCGGGCACGGGTGGGTCCCTTCCTGGTGGGTCGGCGAGAGAGTCGCCGACCAGACTTCCCGGCACACCGCGGTTCAGGTTACGTGAGGGGCGGGGCGCCCGCACGCCCGTCCCGCTGGGCGGCCCGGAGGCGGGTGGTGAGCGCGGTGAGGGTGCGCAGCTCCTCCGCGCTCAGCGCCCCGCCGACGTGCGCCGCGATGGTGCGCACGTGCTTGCGCCCGATGCTCCGCTGCATCTGGGCCCCCGCCTCCGTGAGCGAGACCAGGACGCCGCGGCCGTCGTCGGGCGCGGGCTCGCGCGCCAGCAGGCCGCGCTCGACGAGCCGGTCGACCATCCGGCTGAGGCTGGGCTGGCTGAGGAACACCTCCTCGTTGAGGTCGCGCAGCCGCATCCGTGTGCCGCCCGCCCGGCTGAGCGTGAACAGCACGTCGTACTCCCGGGCGCGCAGGGGCGCGAAGTCGCCGGCCCGCTCGAAGCGCTTCATGAGGGTGGACTGGGCCCGGAAGAGCGACTCCCACGCCTCGGCGGCCAGGCGGGGCGACTCCTCGCCGCCCCCGCCGTGGTCGCCCACCGCCCGGTTCCGCTGCGCGGGGTGCTCGACCATCTCGGGGGACCCCTGCTCCCCCGGGTGCTGCTGCGCGGCCGGCTGGTCACCCATGGACGCAAACGTACCGGCACGGCCCCGTCAAGACCGTGCCGGTACGTCGCGTCCCGGACGGGTCAGCCGGCCGCGACCAGACCCATCGCCTCGGGCAGCCACATCGAGATCGCGGGGATGAACACGACCACGAACAGGCCGAGCACGAGCGAGACGAGGAACGGCCAGAGCTTGCTCACCACCGGCTCGATGCGCAGCCCCGCCACCCGGGCGCCGACGAAGAGCACGTTGCCCACCGGTGGGGTGATCACCCCGAGGGAGAGGTTGTAGACGATCATCGTGCCGAAGTGGATCGGGTCGACCCCGAACTCCATGACGATCGGCAGGAAGATCGGCGTGAAGATGAGGATCGCCGGCGTGGGGTCCATGAACGTGCCGACGACGAGGAGGATCACCATCATGAGGACGAGGATCACCGTCGGGCTGCTGGTGAGCCCGAGGACGGCCTCGGAGATGAGATCCGGGATCCGCGCGAACGACATGACGAAGGACAGCGCGGTGGAGACGCCCACGAGGAGCATGACGATCGCCGTCGTGCGGGCCGAGTCGAGCAGGATCCGCGGCAGGTCCCGCACGTGCAGGGCCCGGTAGACGAATCCGAGGACGAGGCTGTAGACGACCGCAATGGCGGCCGACTCCGTCGCGGTGAAGAACCCGGCCAGGATGCCGCCCACGACGACGATGATCATGAGCATCGACGGCACGGCCTTCCACAGGACCAGAACGGCCTGGGCGAACGTCGGGTGGTCGCTCGAGCGCAGCCGGCCGGGCTGGCGGCGGGCGTAGACGTAGACCATCGCCATGACGGCGACCGTCCACACGAGGCCCGGTCCGACCCCGGCCATGAACAGCGCCGCGATCGAGGTGGACGACACCAGCGAGTACACGATGAAGGTGTTGCTCGGCGGGATGAGCATCCCGGCCGGGGCGGAGGCCACGTTGACGGCGGCGGCGAAGGTCCGCTCGTAGCCGTCCTTGCGCATCCGGGGGGTCATGACGGTGCCGACCGCCGCGGCGGCGGCGACGGCCGCGCCGGAGACGGCACCGAACATGGCGTTCGCCACGACGTTGGTCTGGGCGAGAGAGGCCGGCATGCGCCCGGTGAGCACCTTCGCGGCGTCGATGAGCCGCCCGGCGATGCCGCCGTTGTTCATGAGGACGCCGGCGAGCACGAAGAAGGGGATCGCCAGCAGCGGGAAGGAGTTGATGCCGGTGAACATCCGCTGTGCGGAGACGAGTACCGCCTGGTCGGTGCCGAGGAGCACGATGGCCGCGCCGAGCGAGGACAGCCCCACGGTGACGGCGATCGGCACGGAGGCGACGATCCCGAGGATGATGCCGAAGAGCAGGATGAGTCCCGCGACGGTGTTCGTGTCCATCACACGGCCTCCTCGTCGGCTGCCTCGAGGCCGGCGTAGGCCGGCTCGGTGCCCCGGGCGATCCCCTGGAGGTGGTAGATCGCGTAGAACGCGACGAACAGCCCGGAGATCGGCAGGGCCAGGTACATCTGCCCGATGGTGAACGGCAGCGCGCTGAGGTTCTGCCCCATCGCACCCTGGGCGGCCCGCCACCCGCCCCAGACCAGCACCACCACCGCGAAGATGATGATGAGGACCTGGACGGCCATGGCGATGACCCGCTCCACCTTCTCGGGGAAGAGCCGGACGACGAACTCGACCGCGATGTGGCCGCGCTCGCCGAAGACGTACGCGGCGGCGAACAGGCCGAGCCAGACGAACGTCTGACGGGCGAGCTCCTCGGACCACGTGCTCGGGTTGCCGACGACCTGGCGGGAGAAGACCTGCCAGACCACGACGAGGACCAGCACGGCGAAGAGTGTCACGGAGATCGTGGCGAGGACCTTGTCCAGGCCCTTCTTGAGGGTGGTCACGGGTAGCACCTCCTTTCAGTGGGTGACGGGCCGCGGGAGGTCACTCGGCCGCGGCGCGGGCGGCGTCGTAGAGGGCCTGCTGGCTCTCGGAGGTGATGAACTCCTCGGCGAGGGGCTCGAGGACCTCGGCGAAGGCGGCCTCGTCGACCTCGGTGAACGTGGCGCCGCCGGCCTTGGCGTTCGCGATGGCCTCCTCGGTGGCGGTGGCCCAGAGCTCGGTGTGCTCCTCGTACGCGGCGGTCCACTCGGCGTCGAACGCGGCGCGGTCCTCCTCCGACATCTCGGCGAGGAGGTCGGAGTTGATGATGAGGTAGTCCAGGCCGACCAGGTGGTTGGTGTAGGACCAGTAGGGGGCGACCTCGTAGTGCTTCTGGGTCCAGAACGAGACCTCGTTGTTCTCGGCCGCGTCGACGACGCCGGACTGCAGGCCGGTGTAGAGCTCGCCGAAGGCCATCGGTGTGGCGGAGGCGCCCATGGCCTCGGCCATGGCGATGTGCAGGTCGGACTCCTGCACGCGCAGCTTCTTCCCGGCCAGGTCCGCCGGCGTCTCGATCGGGCCGTCGGTGGTGTAGACGCTACGGGCGCCCTGCGTGAATCCGCCCAGGACGGTGACGTTGTTGGACTCCTCGAGCGAGGCGTACAGGTCGCCGACGATCGCCTCGTCGTTGACGACGCGCATCTGGTGCTCGACGTCGTCGAAGACCTTGGGCAGGTTGAAGACGAGGAAGTCCTCGTTGAGGTTCTCCAGCTGCGTGCCCGAGACGATCGCCATGTCCACCGAGCCGTCGGAGACGAGCTGGAGGGCCTCGGCCTGTGCGCCGAGGGTCTCGTTGGGGTAGACGTCGATGCTGTAGCGGCCCTCGGTGGCCTCCTCGAGGCGCTGGCCGAAGTTGTCCAGGGCGATGAACGAGGGGTGCTCCTCGGTCTGGTTCAGGGCCAGGCGCATCGTGGCGCCGCCGCCGTCCCCGCCCGCGGCGGCGGTCTCGCCGTCGCCGGAGGTCTCCCCGCCGCCGCACGCGGCGAGGGTGAGCGCGGTGGCGGTGGCCAGGGCGGCCATCGTGAGGGTCTTCGTGCGCATCATGGGTGTTCCTCTTCTGCTCAGCGATGAGCGATCAGTGTGAAGCGGCCCCGGGGACCGGGATGTCGCGGTGGTGAGGCATCCGTGCCGTCCGGCGCCGGCCTGAGGGCTGGGCGCCACCCCCGGTGAGGTGGGGACGCCCTGATTCACCCACACGGCCGAATCGAGCGGCAATCAGTTGCCACTCCTTGCCTTCTGCCGCGGAAGGGTTGACGCGGGCCGGTCGCCGGAGGGCGCGGGGACGCCAGGGCGCAGGGGCGCGGAGGCGCCGGATGGCGCAGGGTCGCCGGAGGGCGCAGGGTCGCCGGAGGGCGCGGTGAGCCACGTGACTCACCGCGCCCTCCGGCGTGGTGGTGAGGACTGCTCGGGTCAGTGGCCCGTGCGCGCCGCCAGGACCTCCTCGGCCCGCTCGGCGACGGCGGCCACGAGCTCGTCGTCGGGCAGCAGGTCCGGTCCGAGCATCTCCAGGAGGGCGCGCACGGCGTCGGCAACCCCTCCCTGCGCGGCCGCGACGACCTCCGCCTCGCGGGTGTCCTTGACCGGCGCGCCGTGCCCCTGCAGGTGCAGGACCCAGGCAGCCAGGGCTCGGACCGGGCCGGCGGGGAGCCGGCCGGCGGCGCGCTCGAGCCGCAGCGCCGGCAGGATGCGGACGGGGACCTTCTGGGAGCCGTCCGCGGCGATCTGCGCGAGGAGGTGACGCACGCGCGGGTTGGAGTAGCGGTCCAGCAGGGCGGCGCGGTACCGGGCGACGTCGTCGGCCGGCACACTCAGGTGCTCGCCCGCCACGTCCCACCAGTCCTCCACCCAGCCCCGCACGACGGGGTCGGCGATGGCGTCGGCGACGGTCTCGTGCCCGAGGATCGTCGCGGCGTAGGCCATGAGCGAGTGCGAGCCGTTGAGCATCCAGAGCTTGCGCTGCTCGAAGGGGTGCACGTCGTCGACGACCTTCACCCCGGCCTCCTCCCACGCCGGCCGGCCGGCCGGGAACTCCCCGGAGACGACCCACTCGCTGAACGGCTCGGTGGGTACCGGGGACGCGTCGTCGTAGCCCTGGCTCTCCCGCACGGCGTCGCGCTCGGCGTCGGTCGTCGCCGGGGTGATCCGGTCGACCATCGAGGTCGCCCAGGAGACGTTCTCGTCCATCCAGCCGGTGAGCGACGGGTCGACGAGCTCGGCCAGCTCGACGACGACGCCGCGGAAGGTGGGCCCGTTGTCCGGGAGGTTGTCGCAGGGCAGCACCGTGATGGCACCGGCCCCCGCCTCGCGGCGGGCGAGGAACCCGGCCACGAGCCGGGCCGGAGTCGTGCGCACCGGCGTGGTCGGGTCGGCCCGGAGCGTCTCCACGTCCGAGGCCACGTCCGGGTCGCCGACGGCGAGGTGGCCGTCTGGCCCGCGCATGTAGCCCGCCTCGGTGACGGTGGTGGTGATGATCGCCGTCTGCGGGGCGCGGAGGTAGTTCAGGAAGGCGGCGGCGTCCGTCGCCGGGTGGACGGCGGAGAGCGTGCTGATGATCTCGAAGGAGTCGCCGTCGGCGTGCCGGGTGATGAGCGTGTAGAGCCCGTCCTGGGGGCCCAGCGCCTCGGCGGTGTCGGGTCGCCGGCCGGTGAACGCGGCGATCCCCCACTCCCCCGCGTCCGGGGCGTGCTCGGTGTACCAGGCCTGGTGGGCGCGGGTGAAGTTGCCGACGCCGAGGTGCACGATCCGCACCGGCGCTGCGGGCCGGCCGTGGTGACGGCGGGTCAGTCGTTCGTTGCTCACAGCTTGAACGCCTTCCTGGGCTGGGTGACGACGAGGTCGTAGGCGCTGTCGAGCGCCTCGGCCATGGTCAGCCGGTGGTCCGCGACGAGCTCGGCGAGGAACGCCGAGTCGATCCGCCGGTTCATGTCGTGCCGGGCCGGGATCGAGAGGAAGGCCCGCGTGTCGTCGATGAAGCCCGACGTGCGGCTGAACCCCGCGGAGCCGGTGATCGAGCGGCGGTAGCGCTTGATGCCCTCGGCCTCGTCGATGAACCACCACGGGGCCCCGACGTAGACCGAGGGGTAGAAGCCCGCCAGGGGGGCGAGCTCACGGGAGTAGACCGTCTCGTCGATGGTGAACAGCACGAGCTGGAAGTTCGGCGCCGTGCCGAAGGCCGAGAGCACGGGCTTGAGCGCCTCGGAGAACTCCACGGCCATCGGGATGTCGGCGCCGACGTCGGCACCGTGGGCGTCCAGGGTGGGCGTGTGGTGGTTGCGCACGACACCCGGGTGCATGGTCATGACCAGGCCGTCCTCGGAGGCCATGCGAGCCTGCTGGAAGACGAAGTGGCGGCGCAGCGTGTCGCCCTCCGTCGGGGTGATCTCGCCGGCGCGGGCCCGGGCGTACAGGCGCTGTGCCTCCGCGTCGTCGAGCCTCTCGGCGCGGGCGTCGCGGTGGGAGTGGTCGGAGGAGACGGCCCCGTGGGCCTTGAAGAACGCGCGGCGGTTCTCCATCGCCTCGACCCAGCCGGCGTAGGTGCCGGTGTCGACCCCGGCGACCTGGCCCAGGGTGTCGACCAGGGAGTTCCATGCGGGCGTAGCCGGCTCGAGGTACTTGTCGGGCCGCAAGGTCGGGGCGACCGTCCCCGTCCACGTCTCGTCGGCGGCGAGCTTGGCGTGGTGGCGCAGGTCGTCGGCGGGGTCGTCCGTGGTGGCGAGGAACTCGATACCGAAGCGCTGGTACAGGGCGCGGGGGCGGAACTCGGGGGTGGCGATGGCGGCGGTGATCCGGTCGTAGATCTCGTCGGCCGTCCGCTCCGAGGGAACGAGGGCGATGCCGAACACGTCGGAGAGCACCGACTCGAACCAGAACTTCATCGGCGTGCCGCGGTAGACCTTCCAGTGCTCGCACAGCAGGTGGAAGGCCCGGCGGCTCTGCTCGGGGGTCAGCTCACGGCCGCCGGCACCGAGGTCGGCGAGGTCGACGCCGGAGGCGTGCAGGAGCCGGTTGATGTAGTGGTCGGGGCTGATGAGGAGGGAGGTCGGGTCCGCGAACGGCTCGTCGTCGGCCAGCCACTGCGGCGGGACGTGCCCGTGCGGGGAGATGATCGGCAGGTCCTTGACGGACTCGTACAGCTCGCGGGCCAGGGGCCGGAGCGTGGGGTCCGCGGGGAGGAGGCGGTCGGGGTGGACGTGGAGGACGTCATCGTCGGTGGTGGCCATGCTGTCATCGTCCTGGCGGCCCCACCGTGCGGCAACGTGTTGCCGGGTGTTGCCAGACGTCCGCGCCGTCACCCCGGTCCCGAGCGCGCGGGTCAGCGCCGAACCAGGAGCAACGGACGTCCTCGCTCACCCCGCCAGGTGCGCGTTCACCCGCACGGTCCTCGCTCACCCGCCTCCCGCGTGCCCGGCCGCCGAGAGCGCGCCCAGCGTCGAACGCGCAGCCGCACCTCAGGGCTGCTCGGTGGCGGCAGCGGTGCTCGACCGCTCCATGAGCTTGACGGGCACCACGACCGGCGGTCCCCCGCGCGGGTGGGCGCCCTTCATCTGGGCGACGAGGTTGCGCACCGCGGCCGAGCCGAGCGCCCGGCGCGGGGTCGCCACCGTCGTGAGGGAGGGGGTGACGAGGTCGGCGGCGAAGATGTTGTCGTAGCCCACGACGGAGACGTCCTCGGGCACCCGGACACCCCTCGCCTGGACCGCGCGCATGAACCCGATCGCGACGAGGTCGTTGTAGGCGATCACCCCGGTGGTGGGCGCCTGGAGCCACGCCTTCGCCCCTGCGATGCCGCCGGCGACCGTGGGGGCGAGAGGGCCGATGCGCCGGACGTGCACGCTGAGCTCCAGGGACGCCTCGCGCAGCCCGCGCCAGCGCATCCCGTCGGCCCACGACGCCTCGGGGCCGGCGAGGTAGGTCACCGTGGTGTGGCCGAGCTCGCCGAGGTGCTCCAGCGCACGCCGCACGCCGCGGGGGTTGTCCGGGACGACCGACGGGATCTCCCGCACGGCACGGTTGATGACGACCATCGGCTTCTGCTTGGCGATCATCCGGATCGCCGCGTCGGACATGCGCGACGTGCCCAGCACGATGCCGTCGACGATGGGCAGCGCCCGTTCGAGCGCGTCGCGCTCCTGCCGGTCGGACTCGCGCGAGTCCACGAGGACGACGATGTACCCGGCCTCGGCCGCCTCGTCCTGGACGCCGTTGATGATCTCGAAGTAGACGGGGTTGGTGATGTCCGGGACGACGAGGGCGATGAGGTTGGTGTGGGTGGTCGACAGCGCCCGCGCCATCGGGTTGGTGCGGTAGCCCAGCTCGGCGGCGACCTTGCGGATCCGGTCCGCCGTCTCGGAGTTCACCCGCCCGGGCCGGGAGAAGGTGCGCGACACGGTCGACGGCGCCACCCCGGCGACCTGGGCGACGTCGTAGATCGTCGGAGCTCCCCGCCGCGGTCCGGGGCGCGCCTCGTCCGCGGGCACGGAATCCGTCCCGCGCTCCGGCCCCTCGTGCTCGTCGTCCGCCACCGGCGGGCCCCCTCGATCGTGCGCCGGTGCAACATCCGGCAAACGGTTGCGACTCTCCCGGCAGCCTAGTGGGAACCGTCGCGCTGATCCCCGTGCGCCGCGCACGTCCCCGCGGCGGGCGGCAGGGGCGGCGGGGGGCGGCGCCACGCGAGAGCGGACAACACCTGGCAATCCGTGGTGAGCGGCGCCTCCAGGTGCGTCAATGGAGCGGACGTCCCGACCGCCGAACCGGAAGGAATCCCCATGCTCCGCCCCCAGGACTCCGCCACCCGTGAGCGCCGCTCCCTCGACGGTCTGTGGCGCTTCCGCGCCGACGCCGCTGCCCGGGGCCGCGCCGAGCGCTGGTTCGCCCACCCCCTCGTCGACGCGATCGACATGCCGGTACCGGCGAGCTTCAACGACGTCGTGCCCGGCCGCGAGCTGCACGACCACGTCGGCGAGGTCTGGTACCAGCGCGCCGTCCGCGTCCCGCGCGGGTGGGCCGGCGAGCGGGTGGTCCTGAGGTTCGACGCCGCGACGCACCGCGCGACGGTCTGGGTCGGGGAGACCGAGGTGATGAGCCACGAGGGCGGCTACACCCCGTTCGAGGCCGACGTCACCGCGTACGTGACGCCCGGCGAGGAGGTCCGCATCACCGCCGTCGTCGACAACACCCTCACCTGGGAGACCGTCCCGCCGGGGATCGTCGTGGACACCCCGCACGGCCGGCGCCAGAAGTACATGCACGACTTCTTCAACTACGCCGGGCTCCACCGCACCGTCTGGCTCTACAGCACCCCGGCCACCCACGTCGCCGACGTCACCGTCGTCACGGGCGTGGACGGCGACCCCACCGCGACCGCCGTCACCGGGACGGTCACCTACGAGGTGGAGGTGGCCCGCGGCGCCACCGGTGATGGCAACGTGGGGAGCGAAGGCGACGGCCGGGGCGATGACGCCGGCGCGAGCGACCCGACCGTCGACGTCGAGCTTCGCGACGCCGACGGCGCGGTCGTCGCCGAGGGCCGCGGCGCGGTGGGTACCCTCAGCGTCCCCGACGTGCGGCTGTGGCAGCCGGGCGAGGGCTACCGCTACGACTTCGTCGTCTCGGTGAGCGCCGACGGCGTGCTCGTCGACCGCTACACCGAGAAGGTCGGCGTGCGCACGGTGGAGGTCCGCGGTACCGACTTCCTCATCAACGGCCGCCCGTTCTACTTCCGTGGGTTCGGCATGCACGAGGACCACGTCACCCGCGGCAAGGGCCACGACGACACCGCCATGGTTCACGACTTCGAGCTCCTGCGCTGGACGGGGGCCAACTCCTTCCGCACCTCGCACTACCCCTACGCCGAGGAGGTCATGGACTACGCCGACGCGCACGGCGTCGTCGTCATCGACGAGACGGCCGCCGTCGGCATGAACGGCGCGGTGGCCGCGGTCCTGGGCACCCGCGTCGACAAGGTCTTCTCCCCCGAGACCGTGAGCGAGCGGACCCGGGAGGTCCATGCCCAGGCGGTCCGGGAGCTGGTCGCGCGGGACAAGAACCGCCCGAGCGTGGTGCTGTGGTCGATCGCGAACGAGCCCGAGTCGCACACCGAGGAGTCGGAGGAGTACTTCCGGCCGCTGTTCGCCCTCACCCGCGAGCTCGACCCGCACCGCCCCGTGGGCTTCGTCAACGTCATGTACTCCCCGGCGGACGTGTGCCGCCTCGCGGGGTACTCCGACGTCGTCATGATCAACCGCTACTACGGCTGGTACGCCGACAGCGGCGACCTCGCCGCTGCCGAGTCGGCGCTCGCGGACGAGCTGGCGCAGTGGTCCGAGCACGGCAAGCCGATCCTCATGACCGAGTACGGCGCCGACACGATCGCGGGCCTGCACGACCTCACCGGGGCGATGTGGTCCGAGGAGTACCAGGCCGAGCTGCTCGAGATGTACCACCGGGTCTTCGACCGCACCCCGGCCATGGCGGGCGAGCACGTCTGGAACTTCGCCGACTTCGCCACCTCCCGCGGGATCGTGCGGGTGGACGGCAACAAGAAGGGCGTCTTCACCCGGGACCGCCGGCCCAAGGCGGCCGCCCACCTCCTGCGGCGCCGGTGGCGCGGCTGAGGGTCCGGGGCGGGCCCGCGGCTGAGGCGCCGGCGCGCCGCCGCGGCAACCCGTGGCACGGACGTGGCGGCGGGCGGCGGTCCCGGCGAGGATGGCACGCGTACGGTGAGGGACCGACGAAGGAGGACCGGTGGCACCACGCTTCGACCGGCTGGCCGGTGAGGACCTGGCCCGCGCCGACGCCGTCGGCGCGCTGCTGACGGGCACGGCCCCGCTGGGGGTGGCGTACTCCGGCGGGGTCGACTCCGCGACGCTCCTCGCCCTGGCGGTGCGGGCGCTGGGCCCTGGCGACGTCGTGGCCCTCCTCGGCGTCTCGCCCTCCCTCGCCCGCAGCGAGCGGGCGACGGCGCACGAGACCGCCGCGTTCGTCGGCGCCCGTCTCGTCGAGGTGCCCACCCGCGAGGGCGAGAACCCGGACTACGTCCGCAACGGCGTCGACCGCTGCTTCTTCTGCAAGGACGAGCTCTTCGGCCGGATCGACCACGAGGTGGTCCGCGACCACGGTCTCGTCGCCGTCGCCTACGGCGAGAACGCCGACGACACCCTGCGGCCGGACCGGCCCGGCTCCCGGGCCGCGACCGAGCACCGCGTGCTCCGGCCCCTGGCGGACGCGGGCCTGACCAAGGCGCACGTGCGCTCCCTCGCCCGGGCGATGGCCCTGCCGGTGGCCGACAAGCCGGCCGCCCCGTGCCTGGCGTCCCGCATCCCCCACGGGCAGGAGGTGACCCCCGCCAAGCTGCGCCAGGTCGAGCGCGCGGAGGAGGTCCTGCGCGAGCTGGGGTTCAGCGACGGGCGCGTGCGCCACCACGGCGACATCGCCCGCGTCGAGCTGCCGGTGGCGGAGATCCCCCGTGCCGTCGGCGACGACGTGCGGGAGCTCCTCGAGAGCGGCGTCCGGGCGGCGGGGTTCCGCTACGTCGTCGTGGACCTCGGCGGCATCCGGTCGGGCGGGTTCACCCTGCCCCTGCTCGCGGCCGGCCACCGTGGCTGAGCCCGACGGCGTCGTCCCCGGCGTGGCGGAGCTCGACCACGACCGTGCCCGGCGTCGCGGCTACCCCGAGGCGGTCTACTGCGAGGGCAAGTCCCCCGACCAGCTGCGCCGGATCGCCACCGCCCTCGCGGCCCGGCCCGGGGACGCCGCGACGATCTTCACCCGCGCCGACGACGTGCGGGCGGCGGCCGTCCTGGAGGTGCTGCCCGACGCGCGTCACGAGCCCGACGCACGCCTGCTCGCGTGGCCGCCGGGCGAGCCGGACCCCACCGGTGGACTCGTCGTCGTCGTCTGCGCCGGGACGTCCGACCTCCCCGTGGCCCGGGAGGCCGAGCTCACGGCCCGCTACCTCGGCCGGCGCACCGAGCTGGTCGTCGACGTCGGGGTGGCGGGCATCCACCGGGTCCTCGCCCGGGTGGAGACCCTGCGGGCGGCCGACGCCGTCGTCGTGGTCGCCGGGATGGACGGCGCGCTGCCGGGTGTCGTCGCCGGGCTGGTCTCGGCCCCGGTCGTGGCGGTGCCCACCTCGGTCGGGTACGGCGCGGCCTTCGAGGGGCTCGCACCGCTGCTGACCATGCTCAACGCGTGCGCGCCGGGCGTGGGCGTCGTCAACATCGACAACGGCTACGGCGGCGGCCACCTCGCCGCCCAGATCGCCGCCCCGCGCGCCGGTGGGAGGATGGGGTGATGAGCGTCTTCACCAGCATCATCGCCGGCGACATCCCCGGCCGGTTCGTCTGGGCCGACGACCTCTGCGTCGTCCTGGCCACCATCGCGCCGATCACCGACGGCCACATGCTCGTCGTCCCGCGCGCGGAGGTCACCCGGTACACCGACGCCGACGACGCCCTGCTGGCCCACCTGGCCGTCGTCGCCAAGCGGGTCGGTCAGGCCCAGCAGGTGGCCTACGGCGCCCCGCGAGCCGCGGTGCTCGTGGCCGGCTTCGAGGTCGACCACCTCCACCTGCACGTCCTGCCGGCGTGGGACGAGCAGTCCCTGCGCTTCGACAACGCTCGCCACGACCTGCCCGCCGAGGAGCTCGACGCGGCCACCGAGACGGTGCGCGCCGCCCTGCGCGACGCCGGCTGGGGTGCGCAGGTGCCTGTCTCGGCGGACTCGCCCGCGCTGGCCTGAGGCGGCTCAGCCCGCCGAGCCCGGCGCCGCGACGTCGGTCCCCGACCCGCCGTCCGCCCCGGGCCCGGTCCCCGCGTCGTCCGGCCCCGGCTCCACGGCCTCGCCGCCGTCCGTGCCGGGACCGGTGCGCGTCTCCGGCTCCGGGAAGCGGAACCACGTACCCAGCCGCACGGAGGCGTCGGTACCCACGAGGATGCGGCGGTAGTCCATCGGCTCGCCGGTCGCGCGGTCGATCCGCAGGACCGTCAGCTCGGCGTCGGAGGTCAGCGGCCCGACGGTCGCGCCCCCGCCGGCCCCGCCCCCGGTGGAGGTGCTCACGTAGCGCAGCCCGGCCCCGAGCGGCTCCGGACCCACCGTCCGGTGCCAGTGGCCCGAGAGCTGCAGGGGCACGCAGCCCGACTCCATGGTGGCGGTGCCCGCGCGGGGGTTGTGGGTGAGCAGGAGGTCGACCGGGTCACCGTCGTCCCGCGCGTCGCAGGCCGTCCGGGCGAGCCGCTCCGCCATCTCCGGGATCGTCTCGTCCCGCTCCGGCCGGGTGCCGGCGCCGATCGCGGTGAGGTTGGGGTCGGTGTCGCCGAGGATGCGGACACCGGCGACGTCGACGACGTCGCCGCCCAGCACCGTCCACCCGGCGGCGCGTTCCTGCTCGGCCGTGGTCACCGAGTCGTGGTTGCCGGTCGCGACGACGATCGGGACGCCCCCGGGCACCGCCCCGGCGAACGCGTCCACGCAGTACGACTCCACCGAGCTGCCCGAGACCACCGTGTCACCCGCGTCGAGCACCGCGTCGGCCGCGAACGCATCGACGGCGGCGGTGATGACGTCGGCCATGCCGACGTTGCAGTGCAGGTCCGAGACCAGGACGAACGTGACGGGCTCCGGCTCGGGCTCCGGCTCCGGCTCGTCCTCAGGCGACGCGCCACCGGGCACGCCCGCGGCGTCCGGCTCGGCAAGGGTGCCGCCCGGTTCGAGGGGTGCGTCCGCCTCGGAGGGGGTGTCGCCCGGCTCGGCGAGGGGTGCGTCCGGCTCGGCAGCGTCGGGGCCCGCCGGGGGTGGGTTGACGGCGTCGGCGCCCGGCGCCGGGGTCTCGACGGCGTCCGCGTCGGGGTCGGCCGCCCGGCCGGCGGCACCGTCGACCGGTACCGGCCCGGTCTCCGGCGTGCCGGTGGCGTCGTCCAGCAGGAGCGGCGGAGGCGCGACCGGCGCCGACTGGTCGTCCTCGGCGAGCGCCGTGCGCAGGTTCTGCGACGCGAGGGCGTAGAACTCCTCGTTCTCCTCGTAGGCGTCACGCAGCACGTGGCCGTACGTGGCGATGAGGTCCGCGAGCCGGCCCGTGATCTGCACCCCCTCCATCGGCGTGCCGTCCAGGACCGGCGGGCTGAGCCCCACGACGGGGCGCTGCTGTACCGCCGGCACGATGACGGCGGCGACGAGCGCCAGCGACGCGACCACGCCGAGCGGCGTGACCCCGGGCCGAGCGAGCGCCGCCCGCACGTGGTCGCGCAGGAGGCCCTGGGAGGCCAGTCGCCCCGCAGCGATGAGGACGAGGGCGACCGACCAGACGACGGCGGTGCGGCCCAGGGCGTCGGCGACCAGCCCACGGGTCGCGGCGGCGACGGCGGCCTCGGGGTGGCTGAAGAGCTGGGCGTAGGCCTGGAGGTCGGCCAGGAGGCCGGTCATCGGGCTGCCGGTGGTCCCGAGCTGGAGCGGGATCTCGCGGACGACCACCTTGATGCCCAGCGGCCACGGGAGTGGCGAGTCCGCCACCACGGCCCCGAGCGGGCCCAGCTCGACGGTCGCCTGCCGGTCGAGCGTGACCTGGTAGTCAGCCTCGTGCGGTCCGAGGGAGGCGCGGGTGGACGCCGTCGAGACACCGACCGCGAGCGCGAGGAGGCCGGTGACGAGCAGGGTCGCGGCGGTGCGCAGCACCCGCCGGGTCGTGGGGGTCTGCCGGTGCCACCACGCCCAGCGACGCTGCATCGGGACCGGGTCGCTCATCAGGTCCATCATCCCCTGTCCCCGCACGGATCGCCCGGCGCCGGGCCCGGCGTGCGTGAGACCGTGGCACCGACCATCCTGAGGACGGCGGCCACGGCCGGCTCGCCTCGGCAGAGGGAGGCTCCATGGGCAGGGACGTGACGGCGAAGTCGTACACGCGCAGCGACCACACCCGGTACCGGCGCGCCGTCCAGCGCGACCTCGACGCGCTGGAGCAGATGCTCGAGGACCGCTCCTTCGTCGAGGACGAGTGGCGCACGGGCCTGGAGATCGAGCTCAACCTCGTCGAGCAGGACCTCTCCCCTGCGATGAAGAACGCCGAGGTCCTCGAGCACATCGACGACATGCGCTACCAGACCGAGCTCGGACGGTTCAACATCGAGCTCAACGTCGAGCCGCGGCGCATCGACGGTCAGTCCCTCCTGCAGCTCGAGTCGGCCCTGCGCAAGAACCTCAACCGGGCCCGCGACCGGGCCGGGGACCTCGGCGCGGACATCGTCATGATCGGGATCCTGCCCACGCTCGAGCCGCCGGAGCCGGGGCGGTCGTGGTTCTCGGAGAACGACCGGTACCGGCTCCTGGACGAGGCCATCCTCTCCGCGCGGCGCGAGGACATCCTCATCGACATCCCCGGGCCCGAGCGGCTGCGGATGACCTCGGACACGATCGCGCTCGAGGCCGCCTGCACCTCCGTCCAGCTGCACCTGCAGGTGCGCCCCGGAAGCTTCGCCCGCTACTGGAACGCCGCTCAGGTGCTCGCCGGCCCGCAGCTCGCCGTCGGTGCGAACTCGCCCTACCTCTTCGGCCACCAGCTCATGGCCGAGACCCGCACCGAGCTGTTCCTCCAGTCGACGGACCTGCGCGCGCCGGAGCTCCGCAACCAGGACGTGCGCCCGCTCGTGCCCTTCGGCGACCGGTGGATCAACTCGATCTTCGACCTCTTCGAGGAGAACGTCCGGTACTACCCCACCCTCCTGCCCGAGACGACGGAGGAGGACCCGTTCGCCGTCCTTGACGCGGACGGCACGCCGGAGCTGTCCGAGCTGCGCCTGCACAACGGCACGATCTACCGCTGGAACCGGCCCATCTACGACGTCTCCGATGGCCGGCCCCACCTCCGGGTGGAGAACCGGGTGCTGCCCGCCGGCCCCACGGTCGTCGACGTCCTGGCGAACGCGGCCTTCTTCTACGGCGTCGCGGTGGAGATGGTGCTGGACGAGCGGCCCCTGTGGTCGCGGATGAGCTTCGAGGCGGCCCGCGAGAACTTCCACGCCGCCGCGCGTGACGGCGTCGAGTCACGGCTGTACTGGCCCGGGGCGGGCAAGGTGGACTGGGACGAGCTCGTCCTGCGGCGGCTGCTGCCGATGGCGCAGGCCGGGCTCGAGCGCCTCGGGGTGGCGACGGAGGCGTCGGACCGGTACCTGGAGATCATCGAGTCCCGCGCGAAGCTGCGGGTCAACGGCGCCTCGTGGCAGGTGGCCGCCACCCAGGCCCTCGAACGGCGCGGCCTGGACCGACCCGCCGCCCTGCGGCAGATGCTGCGCGAGTACGTGGGGCACATGCACGCCAACGACCCCGTCCACACCTGGCCGGTGCCCTGACACCCCGACGCCCTGAATCGACGTCGCCGAGCCGGACGCCGGACAATGACGCCGTGCCGGAGGTCGGACGGAACCGGACCGGACGTCAGACGGCGACACCGCCGAGCCAGGCGGTGACGCTGACGATGAAGCCGTTGAGGCCGATCGCGAGCCCCGCCAGGGCGGGCCAGGTCGGATGGCGCCGCTGGGCGAGGGAGACCACACCGAGCACCGCCGCGACGAGGGAGAGGATGAGCGAGACGAACCGGTTCACCGCCGTGTAGGTCTCGTCCGCCCCTCCCGGCGCCCCGGCGGAGTAGGCGTAGACGGCCTGCCACACGGTCAGGGCCACGGCCACCACAAGGGCCGTCCACGCGACGGCGTCGGTGCGGCGTTCGGACCCAGCGCCGCGCGCGCCGGCCCCGGACGCCGCACCCTCGCGCCCGGACACGTCACGGTCACGTGCGCCGCGGCCCGCCCCGCGCTCAGCGCCCGCGGCGCCGGACCGGTCCGGATGGGCCGGGGTGCCCGACGGTTCGTCTCTCACGATGGTCTCCTCGCGTCCCGGGCCGACCGGTCGTCCCGTACGGGACGACCGGGACGACCGCTGGTATGAGCCTGCCACGCCGGGCCGGCCCCCACCCCCGACACGGCCGTGACGCCCCCACTAGGATCGGTCCATGAGCGACACCGTTCCGGTACCGGAGGGCCTGGCCGAGCAGGCGGCGACGATCGGGGGCCCGGAGGGCGTCCTCGACGAGCGTGCCGTCCACGACCACATCGTGTCCTCCCTCGCCCGGCTGGACCTCGACGGCCGCAGCGTCGCGCTGGTCGTGCCGGACGGCACCCGGTCGGTGCCCATGCCGCGCCTCCTGCGCCCGGTGCACGATGCCCTGGCCGGGCGCGCCACGAAGGTGACGGTCGTCGTCGCGCTCGGTACGCACGCCGCGATGAGCGAGGAGGCCATGGGCCGGGCCTTCGGGTTCGAGCCGGGCCGGGCCGAGGAGACCTACCCGGGCTGGACGTTCGTCAACCACGAGTGGTGGCACGAGGAGACCTTCGCCGACCTCGGCGTCATCCCGGCCTCCGAGGTCAGCCGGTACTCCGGCGGCCGGCTCAACGACCGCGACATGCACGTCGTCGTCAACCGCGCAGTGGTCGAGCACGACGTCTCCCTCGTCGTCGGCCCGGTCCTGCCCCACGAGGTCGTCGGGATCTCCGGTGGCAACAAGTACTTCTTCCCCGGCCTGTCGGGGCACGACGTCATCGACCTGTCCCACTGGGTCGGCGCCCTCATCTCCTCGTACGAGATCATCGGGACGACGGGCATCACGCCGGTGCGCGCCCTCATCAACGCCGCGACCGAGCGGGTCCCGTCGGAGAAGCTCTGCGTCGCCGTCGTCACCGAGGCCGGCACGGGCGAGCTGCACTCGGTGAGCGTCGGTACGACGGAGTCCGCATGGGCGGCCGCGGCCGAGATCGCCGCCGCCTCCCACATCACCTACCTCGACCGGCCGGTCAAGCGGGTGCTGTCGATCCTGCCCGAGATGTACGAGGACATCTGGACCGGCGCCAAGGGCTTCTACAAGCTCGAGCCCGTCGTGGCCGACGGCGGGGAGGTCATCCTCTACGCCCCGCACATCACGGAGATCTCGGTGATGCACCCGGGCCTGAAGGAGATCGGCTACCACAACCGCGACTACTTCGTGAAGCAGTGGGACCGGTTCCGGGACCACCCGTGGGGCGAGCTCGCGCACTCGACGCACCTTCGCGGCATGGGCACCTACGACGCCGAGACCGCGACCGAGACCAACCGGGTCAAGGTCACCCTGGCCACCTCCGTCCCCCGGGAGCAGGTGGAGGCGGTGAACCTGTCGTGGATGGACCCCGCCGACGTCGACGTCGCCGCCCTCGAGGCCGACGCGGACACCTTCGTCGTGCACAACGCCGGTGAGGTGCTGTTCCGGCTGCGGGAGCCCAGCTGAGCCCCGCGCCGAGCCGTCACGCCTGGCTCGACGTCACGGCGGGCGTCGCGGGTGACATGCTGCTCGGTGCCCTCGTCGACGCCGGGGCCGACCTCGCCGTGGTCCAGCGTGCCGTCGACGCCGTCGTCCCCGGGGCGGTGCGGCTCGAGCGGTCCGAGGTGATGCGCGCCGGCCTGCGCGCCGCGAAGGTCGATGTCGTCGTCCTCGTGGACGACCCGCAGCACCGGCGGTGGACCGAGGTACGGGCGATGCTCACCGGTGCCACGCTCGACCCGCTCACACGGACACGTGCGCTGGACGCGTTCGCCCGGCTGGCCCAGGCGGAGGGGCGCGTGCACGGCACGAGCCCGGAGGACGTCCACTTCCACGAGGTCGGGGCGCTGGACTCGATCGCCGACGTCGTGGGCACCTGCGAGGCGCTGCGGCTGCTGGACGTCGGCACCGTCAGCGCGACGGCGATCGCCGTCGGGGCGGGGCGCGCGCGTGTGGCGCACGGTGACGTCCCCGTGCCCGTCCCCGCGGTGGCCGAGCTCGTGCTCGGCTGGCCGGTCACGGCGGGCGTGCCTACGGGGCCCGACGTCGGGGCCCACCAGCACCCTGACGACGAGCGTCCCGACCACGGCCACCGCGACGACCACACCCACCGCGACCACGACGGCGACCACGACCACGACCACGACGACCAGGACCACGACGACCAGGACCACGACGACCAGGACCACGACGACGGCTCCGACCGCGAGCACGACGGCACCGACCCTGCCGCGGCCGCCCGGCCTCGGCAGGTCGGCGAGCTCGCCACCCCCACCGGTGTCGCCCTCGTCCGAGCTCTCGCGACGAGCGCCGGCCCCGTGCCTTCGATGACACCCGAGGCGGTCGGCGTCGGGGCGGGCACCAAGGACGTGCCCGGGAGGCCGAACGTCGTCCGCGTCGTGCTCGGGCAGCTCGCCTCCCCCCGGCCGGCACCGGGCCCGGCTGGACCGCACGGCGACGCACCCGGTACGGCCGGACCGCGCGACGAGACCCCCCAGGTCGTCCAGCTCGAGGCGAACGTCGACGACCTCGACCCGCGCCTGTGGCCCGGCGTGCTGGCAGCCGTGCTCGACGCGGGCGCCGTCGACGCCTGGCTCACCCCCATCCTCATGAAGAAGGGCCGCCCCGCCCACACCGTCCACGCGCTGTGCCCGGCCGGCGCCGCCGACGACGTCGCCACGACCCTCTTCGCCACGACGAGCACCATCGGTGTGCGCCAGCACGCGCCGCTGCACCGCCGCGTCCTGGGTCGGACGTGGCGGGCGGTCGACGTCGGCGGCGCCCAGGTGCGGGTCAAGGTCGCTCACGACGCGGTGGTGGTGCGGCAGGTCACCCCCGAGTTCGACGACGTCGTGGCCGCGGCGGCCGAGCTAGCCCTACCCGAGCGCATCATCCTGGACCGCGCCCGGCTCGCCGCGGACGAGGCCGGGCTACGGGTGGGCAGCGCCCTCCAGGAGGACATCCAGGACGCACCCCTCGACGCACGACCACAGGAGGACCGATGAGCACGCAGAAGAGCGACGCGGAACACCCCGAGCACGCCGAGGGTGGCCGGTACACCACGCCCGGGCAGGAGTACACGCGCGACACCCGCTACATCACCACCCGCATCACCGCCGACGGGCGCGACGGCTACCCGGTGGAGCCGGGCCGCTACCGGCTCGTGGCCGCCCGGGCCTGCCCGTGGGCGAGCCGGGCGATCGTCGTGCGCCGCCTGCTCGGCCTCGAGGACGCGATCTCGCTCGGCCTGCCCGGCCCCACCCACGACGCCCGATCGTGGACGTTCGACCTCGACCCGGACCGCCGTGACCCGGTGCTCGGCATGGAGCGGCTCCAGGAGGCGTACTTCCGCCGGGTGCCCGGCTACCCCCGCGGGATCACGGTCCCCGCGATCGTCGATGTGCCCACCGGTGCGGTCGTCACCAACGACTTCGACCAGATGACGCTCGACCTCTCGACCCAGTGGGGCGAGCACCACCGTGCGGGGGCGCCGGACCTGTACCCGGACGCCTTGCGGGACGAGATCGACGCGGTCAACCGGCGAGTCTTCGCCCAGGTCAACAACGGCGTCTACCGGTGCGGGTTCGCCGGGTCACAGGAGGCGTACGACCGCGCGTACGACCGCCTGTTCACCGCGCTGGACTGGCTGGAGGAGCGCCTCGCCGGGCGCCGGTACCTCGTCGGGGAGTCCATCACCGAGGCCGACGTCCGCCTGTTCACCACACTCGTCCGGTTCGACCCCGTCTACCACAACCACTTCCGGTGCAACCGGAACAAGCTCACCGAGATGCCCGCCCTGTGGGCCTATGCCCGGGACCTGTTCCAGACGCCGGGCTTCGGCGACACTGTCGACTTCCGGCAGATCAAGCAGCACTACTACCTCGTGCACACGGACATCAACCCCACCGGGATCGTCCCCCGGGGCCCCGACCTCGCCGGCTGGCTCACGCCGCACGGGCGGGAGGTGCTCGGCGGGCGGCCGTTCGGCGACGGCACGCCGCCCGGACCGGTCCGACCCGGTGAGGGGGTCGACCCGGCCGGGACGGCCGCGGGCGCTACTGGTAGCTGATGAAGTTCGGCACCGGCTGCACCTGCATCGTCTGCTCCGGCGTGAGCATGGGGACGTCCTCGTCGTAGAAGTTCTTCCATCCCCACCACGGCACGGAGGGCGCGTTGGCGCGCAGCGTCGCCCAGGTGCCCTGCTTGGCTCCCTGACCGCCCTGCCCGTCTGCGTGGATGAGGACGGCGAGCTCGCTGCGTGACTGGTCGACGGTGTCGACGCCCGGGATCATCCGCACCTGGAACTGGTGGAGGACGAGGAGCTTCTGCGGCAGGGCACGGTCGCGGGTGAGGTCGGCGAGGTAGGTGACCACCTGGTTGACCTCGGCGACGTCGACCTGGCCGATCTGGCGCATGTGCACCTCGTCCGGGCCGAGACGCCACTCCGGGTCGAGGGCGAGGCCCACGTTGGGCATCGCGAGGAGCTCCTCGTAGCGCCGGGCCTGGGTGACGAAGTCCGTGCGGCCAGGCTGGAGGTCCAGGACGACGTAGAGGCCCTGCTGGTGCGCGAGGTCGACGAGCGGGCGCAGCTCCTCTACCGGGCGCTCGCGGGAGTAGTTGCCGTCGTCGCCGGGCCCGGCCGAGGCGACCGTGGAGATGATCTCCAGGGCGGGGACGACGGTCGTGTCGGTCAGCGCCTCGTAGGGCGCCGCGTGCGCGCGGGCGCGCTCCACGGTGGCCTCGGGCCCCTGCTCGCCGAGCACCCCGAGCGCGGACGTGACGGGGCTGCCGTAGAGCGCGACGTAGGTCTTCCCGGGCAGGACGAGCTGGCCGCCGCCGGGAAGCTCGGTCCCGGTCGCCGCGGTCCGGGTCCGCCACTCCAGCGTGCCCGGGTCGCCGAACGGGGCGCCCAGCCCGACGACGACACCCGGCTCGTTCGCGGCCGTCTCCTGGACCGTGGTGCTCGTCGCGCGCGGGTCACCCCCGGGCACGGTCTGCACCCGCGCGCCGGCGGTGCGGGCGTTGGCGACGGCGGCCGCCTGAGCCGGGTCACCGGTCGTCATCACCACCACGTCCGACGCGGCCGGGTCGGGCCGCTCCGTCGCGGGAAGCTCGGCGCCGGAGTCCTCGCCGTCGTCCTCGGTGGTGTCCTCTCCTGGTCCGGTGGGCTCGCTCCCCGGGGCCGTCCCGTCAGCGGGTCCAGCCCCCTCGCCGCTCGCCTGGCCGGCCGGGTCGCCGGTCGCCGGCGCGGTCGCAGCCCCGGCCTCCGTGGCAGGCGCGCTCTCGCCGCCCTCGCCGTCCGCGGGCGAGGAGCTCTCAGCGGCCGGTGCCGGGTCGGCCGCCGCGAGCAGGGCGGGCTCGCCGGGGTCGAGCGCGACGACGGCGGCCACCGCACCGTCGGGGGCGACCGGCTCGACAGGCGCCGACGCACCGACGAGCTCGGCCAGCGCAGCGTCGTCCTGCGGTGCGTCGACAACCTCCACCCCGCCGGCGGGGTCCGACACCTCTCCGACCACGAGGACCGAGCGGGCGCCCAGGCGCTCGAGCTCCGCCGTCGTCGCCGGGCCGTCGAGGAGCACCGGGACGCCGAGCGCGAAGGCCGCGGAGGCGCCACGGAGCGCGTCCGCCTCGCTCGCGAGGACGACCACCTCGGCGTCGGTGAAGAACGTGGCGGAGGTCTGGGCGGCGAGGTCCGCCGCACCGTCGGCGCCGAGGACGGCGGTGGCGGGAGGTGCGGCCACCGTCGCGACGACGGCGGGATCGGCCGACTCGCTCGGACGTCCGGCGGTACCGAGCTCCTTGCCCTCGGTGTCCGTGCACCCGGCAAGCGCCAGGGCGGCGGCCGCGAGGGCGGCGGGAACGGTGCGTCGAGACGGGCGCATGCTCTCCTCAGAAGTTCTGTCGGCGGTCCTTCCAGGGTACGGCCCGCCCCCGACAGCCGGCGCGGGCGCGCGCCGGGAGATCCGCCACAGGGCGAGCCCCGCGACACGGGGCGTGCCGCGCCGCGCGCCTCTCTCTCGCCGCAACGCCGCGCCGTGCGCCTCCCTCTGCCGCAACGCCGCGCCGCGCCCCTCCCCCGCCGGCACGCCGCACCACACCACCCTCGCCGCCACGGGCGCCACCGCCGTCGGCTGAGAGGATCGCCACCGCGGCCCCGCGGGGAAGGTTCCCCGCCGAGTCCCTGTTGCACAGGCGAGAGGACCGTCGGACCACGGGAGAGGACGAGGGATGCCGGACTACGGCCACGAGATGCGCGGCGGCGCGTTCATCACCCCCTCGGCCCGCGACGCCGCGGGCACGGTCCGCCTCGCCATGACGGCCGAGGACGCCGGTCTCGACGTCGTCGCCTTCCAGGACCACCCCTACCAGCCGGCGTTCCTCGACGCCTGGACGCTGCTCTCGTGGGTCGGGGCGCGCACCTCGCGCGTCCACCTCATGCCCGACGTCGCGAACCTCCCCCTGCGACCACCGGCCGTCCTCGCACGCTCGGCGGCGAGCCTCGACCTCCTCACCGGTGGCCGGGTCGAGCTGGGCCTCGGCGCCGGCGCCTTCTGGGACGCGATCGTCGCCATGGGGGGGTCCCGCCTCAGCCCGGGCGACGCCGTCGACGCTCTCGCTGAGGCGATCGACGTCATCCACGAGCTGTGGGACCCCACGCGCCGCCTCGTGCGCGCCGGCGGCGTGCACCACCACCTCGACGGTGCGAAGCCCGGTCCGGCTCCCGCGCACCCGGTCCCGATCTGGATCGGGGCTGTGCGCCCCCGGATGCTGAGGCTGACCGGGCGTCTCGGCGACGGCTGGGTGCCGAGCTCGGCCTACCTGCCGCCGTCCGACCTCGCCGCCCCGAACGCCGTCATCGACGACGCGGCCCGCGCCGCGGGCCGGGAGCCGTCGGACGTGCGGCGCCTGTACAACATCGGCGGGGACTTCTCGCCGGGCGCGGGATTCCTCCGTGGCCCAGCGCCGGTCTGGGCCGAGCAGCTGGCCGAGGTCGCGCTGACCCACGGGACGAGCACCTTCATCGTCGCCGCCGACACCGACGACGACATCCGGCGCTTCGGCCACGAGGTGATGCCGGACCTGCGCGAGCGGGTCGCTGCCGAGCGGTCGACGCGGTGAGCGGCGTCCTCAGCGCCGCCGACCTCGGAACCGCCAGGCTCGGCGACCGGGCGACGATCGTCCAGGTCTCCAGCGCCTTCTGCGCACCGTGCCGGGCAGCACGAAACGTGGCGGCACGCGTCGCGGGGACGAGCGACGGGGTGACCCACGTCGAGCTCGACGTCGCCGGCCACGAGGAGCTCGCCGAGCGCCTCCGGGTCACCGCGACGCCGACCGTCCTCGTCCTCGACCGCGACGGGGGCGTCCGGCACCGGCTCGTGGGCGTGCCACGGCTGGCGTGGCTGCGGGCCGGCGTCGACGAGGCAGCCGCCGCCGTCCCGCGGTAGACGGAACGTCACGGACGAAGGTCCTGCACCGCGTGTGACGTCTGCCCCAGGATGGGGTCGTCAGAGTCGACACAAACAGGAGGACCCGCACATGTCGTTCCAGGACAAGGTCGCGATCGTCACCGGCGGTGGCTCGGGGCTCGGAGAAGCGATCGGCAAGGAGCTCGCCGCCAAGGGCGCCAAGGTCGTGCTCAGCGACATCAACCTCGCCGCCGCCCAGCGCGTGGTGGACGAGATCACCACCGCCGGCGGCACCGCCTCCGCCGTCGAGCAGGACACCGCCGTCAAGGCGGACTCGGAGAAGGTGGTCCGCTACGCCGTCGAGACCTACGGCGCACTCCATCTCGCGGTCAACAACGCGGGTATCGGCGGCAAGAACGCGCCCGCGGGCGAGACGGACCTCGACGAGTGGGACAAGGTCATCGGGATCAACCTCAACGGCGTCCTCTACGGGATGCGCTACCAGATCCCGGAGATGCTCAAGGCGGGCGCGGAACGCAGCGCCATCGTCAACATGGCCTCGATCCACGGCTCCGTCGCGGCCCTGGGCAACGGCGCGTACACCGCCGCCAAGCACGGCGTCGTCGGGATCACCAGGAACGCGGCGGCCGAGTACGGACCCCAGGGCCTGCGCATCAACTCGGTCGGACCGGGCTACATCCACACGCCCCTGCTCGACAACAACCTCACACCCGAGGTCATGGAGATGCTCGCCGGCAAGCACCCGCTCGGACGTCTCGGCCGCGCGGAGGAGGTCGCGCACCTCGTGTGCTTCCTGCTGTCGGAGGACGCCTCGTTCATCACGGGCGGGTACTACCTCGTCGACGGCGGGTACACCACGGTCTGAGCCCGGCCGTCCCACGCCAGGGTCCGCCGTCGGCTCGTCCGACCGGCGGACCTTGCCGGTCCGCGCCACACGCTTGTGGTCGGCGCGATGACGCTGTGGTCGGCGCGTTGACGCCGCGTTCGAGGCCATGTACGTCGAGATGAACGGGCTGTGGCCGGCGCGATCAGGCTGTGGCCGGCGCCGTCGTCCTCAGGCCCGCGCGGAGGCGAAGCGACGGACCCAGGCCTCGACGTAGTCGGCCGTCTCCTCCCAGTCCCGGACGGCGTGCACGGGCATCCCCAGGCGGATGACGGGGTAGTCGTTGCCGCCCTCGTCCAGACGGTCACCGACGAAGAGGATGTCGGAGACGTCGATGCCCGTCTGCTCGCTGAGGCGCTCCATCCCGTAGGCCTTGTCCACGCCCTTACGGGTGATGTCCACCGACGTCGAGCCGCCGGAGCGGACCTCGAGGTCCGGCAGGAGCTCGGCGACGGCGTCGCGCAGGCGCCCCTTCTTCTCACCGGCGAGGTCCCACGCCTTCTTCGCCGCGAGCGGGGCCTCCTGGCCCAGTGCCGAGAAGGTGATCTGGGAGCCGCGGTCCTCGAGGATTTGGCCCCAGGTCTGCTCCTCCCAGAGGCCGAGACGGCGGGCCTCGCCCTCCACGGCCGCGAGAGCACGGGACCGCTCGTCGTCGGTGAGGTCGTGGTTGTAGACCTGCTCCCACGTGCCTCCCTCGTAGCGCAGGTAGCGCGTGCCGCAGGTGGGCATGAGGTGCAACCGGGAGAGCTGCTCGTCCGTGGCGTCGAGGTGGGCCAGGACCTGGTCGCTGAACTGACCGAAGTGACCGCCGGAGATGATGCACACCGGCACCTCGTCCAGCAGCGCCGTCAGGGCGCGCCCCATGCGCTCGGGCATCGGCGACTTCGACGGCGCAAGCGTGTCGTCGAGGTCGAAGGCGATGAGGCGCACGTCCGTCGCGTCGGCCAGGGTCTCGTCGGTCATGGATCTCCTCGGGTGGTCGTCCTGCGATTATGCCGTGTCCCCGTCGACCGCCCGGAGCAGAATGTCCCCATGACCACCGTGCCGCTGCTCACCCTCGACGACGGACACCGCCTGCCGGCCATCGGCCTGGGCACCTACCCCATGACCGACGAGGTGGCCGCGACCGCCGTCGCCTCGGCGCTCCGCATGGGCTACCGCCTCGTCGACACCGCTGCGAAGTACGGCAACGAGGTGGGCGTCGGCCGCGGGATCGCCGACTCCGGTGTGCCGCGCGAGGAGGTCGTGCTCACGAGCAAGCTTCGAGGGCAGGACCAGGGCTACGACGAGACGTTGCGGGCCTTCCACTCCAGCCGCCGCGACCTCGGTGTGGACTACCTCGACCTCTACCTCATCCACTGGCCGCTGCCCCGGATCGACAAGTTCGTGGACACCTGGCGGGCACTGATCCGCCTGCGCGAGGAGGGACTCGTGCGCTCGATCGGCGTCTCGAACTTCACGGTGGACCACCTGGACCGCCTCATCTCGGAGACCGGGGTCACCCCTGCCGTGAACCAGATCGAGCTCCACCCCGCCTTCCCCCAGGAGCAGATGCGTCTCGCGCACGCCGAGCGCGGGATCATCACCCAGTCGTGGAGCCCGCTCGGACGGGCCCGCCTGCTCGACGCCCCGGCCATCATCGAGGCAGCCGGGCACCACGGGGTCACGCCGGCCCAGACCGTGCTGCGGTGGCACCACCAGCTCGGTGCGGTGCCGATCCCGAAGTCGGCCGACCCCGAGCGGCAACGCGAGAACCTCGACATCTTCCGTTTCGCGCTCCACGAGCCCGAGCTCGACCGGATCTCCGCGCTCGCCGGCTCCCGGTACGGCGGCGACCCGGACGTCCACGAGGAGTTCTGATTCCGGACCGTCGGCTCTGACACCGCTCGGAAGGACTTGAGCCCACGGAGTGCCGGCTGTGAAGTGACGGGGACGCGGGGTAGCCCGCGACGATGTCCCGCTACCTCGGCGCGCGGCGACGGTCCCCGTTCACTGCTCCTCCACAGGTGTGGTTCGTGCGTGGGTGTCCACAAATTCGGCGGAATGACGCCGTTCTCCTGGACCTGGCGAACGTCCGTTCGATACGGTGGGGGTGGACACGGACGAGGGAGGTGAACGGTGATGGCGGTCACCGCGCAGCTGCCCGCCCCCGACCCGGCCGCCCTGCTCACCGGCGTCCAGGACGCCCTCACGGCGGTCCTGGCGACCGACCTGCTCGACCACCCCGCCCAGGTCGCCCTGGACGTGCTGGACCAGGCCGAGACCCTGCGCCGCCAGCTCGAGGCCCTGACCGCCCGGGCCCTGACCGCGGTCGAGGCCGACGGCCGGTGGGCCCTGGACGGTGCCCGGTCCATGGCCGCCTGGTACCGGAACCGCTCCGGGCGCCACCACAGCGCCGCGGCCCGCAAGGTCCGCCAGGCCCGCGCCCTGCGCGACCACCTCCCCGCCACCGCGACCGCCCTGGCCACCGGCACGATCAGCGTCGACCACGCCGCCGCCCTGGTCCGCCACACCACCGACACCCCGGCCCGCCAGGCCCTGCTCCGCCACCACGACCTCGGCGAGGACTTCCTCCTGGGCCACGCCACCACCATGGACGCCCACGGCTTCACCCTGGCCCTGCGCCACTGGGCCCTGCGCGCCGACCCCGACGCCGCCGACCGCGCCTACCGCGCCGACGCCGACCGCGAGGAGTTCTACCTCGCCGAGACCACCGACGGCTACGTCCCCGGCGGCTGGCTCTCCAAGACCACCGGCACCGCGCTCCTGACCGCCCTCGACGCCCGGGTCGGCACCCCCGCCGCGACCGATACCCGCACCCCCAACCAACGCCGCGCCGGCGCCCTGGGATCCCTGGCCCACCTCACCCTCGACGCCGGCATCCTCAAACCCTTCGCCCGGACCCGCCCCCACCTGTGCGTCACCGTCCCCTTCACCACCCTGGCCCTGCTCGCCCGGACCACCCCCACCCCCCACCACCCCACCTGCCCCGCCACCAACCCCCGCCCCACCAGCCCCGGCGCCGCGTTCGGCCCCACCGGCCCCGGCGCCGCGTTCGGCCCCACCGGCCCCGGCGCCGCGTTCGGCCCCACCGGCCCCGGCGCCGCATTCGACCTCACCGGCCCCGGCGCCGCATTCGACCCCACCGGCCCCGCCGCTGTCGCGACAGACGCGGTCACTACCGACGCCGCGGGCCCGGTCACCACCGACGCCGCGGCCGCCGGGTGCACCTGCGGCCACCCCGAGGCCGTCATCAGCGCCGACTACGACCTCGCCGCGATGGCCGCCGCGGACCCCGCGACCCTGGCCGACGGCACCCCCCTGCCGCCCGCCCTCCTGGCCCGCCTGGCCTGCTCCTCCGGGATCCACCGCGTCGTGTTCGGCCCCGACTCACAACCCCTGGACGTCGGCCGCGAGGAACGCCTCTACACCGCCGCCCAGACCCGCGCCATCATCGCCCGCGACCGCCACTGCCAGTACCCCGACTGCTCAGCACCACCAGGCGAGGGCGAGATCCACCACTCCCTGTGGTGGTACGCCCAGCACGGCCCCACCGACCTCCGCACAGGCATCCTGCTGTGCTGGCACCACCACGACCACGTCCACAACCGCCACATCACCATCGAACGACACACCGACCGATGGACCTTCCACCGCCGCGACGGCACCCTCCTCGGCACCACCACCTTCCGCACCAACTAGCCCGGTCGGCGCACCTGCCAGAGCGCCCTGCGAGCGCGTGCGTGCTTCAGAGGCTGGCGAAGTGGGTCGCGAGGCGTGCGAACCCCTCGTCGAGCCCGACCGTGGGGCTCCACCGCAGCGCGTCGCGAGTCCGTCGCTGGTCGAACCAGTGCGCGGTGCTGAGCTGCTCGGCGAGGAACCGGGTCATCGGCGGCTCGTCCGGTCGCCCGAGAAGGGTCCACGTCCGCTCCACCACGGCTCCGGCGCCGCGGGCGACCAGGCCCGGGAGGGACCACGCGGGCGGCTCGACACCCGCGGCGCGGCACATTCCGCCGATCAGCTCAGCCACAGGCCGGGGCTCACCGTTGGTCACGACGAACGCCTCACCGTGGACGGTCTCAGCGCGCGCGAGCGCCGCGAGAAGCGCCGAGACGGCGTTGTCCACGTACGTGGTGTCGATGAGGGTGGCGCCGGTGCCGATGCGGGGCAGCCGACCGGCAGCCGCGCGGTCCACCACGCGTTGCACGAGCTGGGTGTCGCCCGGTCCCCAGACGATGTGCGGCCGCACGGCGACGACGGCGAAACCGGGACGGTCGGCGGCCAGGGCGAGCAGCTCGGCCGCCGCCTTCGTCCGTGCATAGCTACCCCGCGCGAGGTCCGGCCGGGCTGGTTCCGCGCCGGCACCGACGATCGAGGCGCCGGTGTGCGCCACGGAAGGGGATGAGACGAACACGAATCGTGCGATCCCCGCGGCGCGCGACGCCTCGAGCAGGAGGCGGGTGCCCTCGACGTTCGTCCGGACGAACTCCGCCTCCGCGCCGGTGAACGACACCTTCGCGGCGAGGTGGACGACGGCGTCGTGCCCGGGTACGGCACCAGCGACGGCGTCGGGGTCGCTCACCGAGCCGCGCACCTCGCGGACGCCGGCGATCCCCGCGCCGCGCCGCTGCAGCACGGTGACGTCGTCGCCGCGGTCGCGGAGCCGGCTTGCGACGGCCCGGCCGAGCATCCCCGACGCGCCGGTGACGAGGACCTTCACGGGTTCCCCACCCTCGCGCCGGCGAGCGCCCGCTCCGCCCACGCCGCCAGCCGGGTGCGCTCGACCTTGGAGTTGTGCCGGACGTCGGTCGGGATCTCCGGTACCCGCAGGACCGCGGCGACGGGCACCGTCGCCCGCGCCCGGACAGCCCGCGCCAGGCCCGCCGGGGCCAGTGACCAGCTCCGCCGGGCGCCCGCGTGGACGTCGGGGTCGGTCTCGACCACCACCACCACCTGCTGGGTACCTGCCGGACCCACCCCGACGGCCGCGGCGCGCCCGACCCCGGCCACGGCGAGCGCCGCGTTCTCCACCGCAACCGGTGTGACGACGCCGGCGGCGGTGGAGATGACGTGGGTCAACCTGCCCTCGACCCACAACCGACCGACACCGTCGAGATGCCCGACGTCGCCGGTGCGGTGCCATCCCGGCCACGTCCGCGAGTCGGCCTCCGTCGCCCAGAGCCGGTCGTAGCGGTCCTTGAGGTTCGGGGCGCTGACCAGCACCTCACCGGTCACGCCGGCCTCGTCGGTGGGCTGCCCGGTGGCCCGGCCATCGTCGTCGAGAGGCACCACCAGCACCTGGGCGCGTCCCACCGGCCGGCCGACGCACGTGCCGCCGCCGGCCCCCCGGACGGTCCCCGAGGCGGCGTCGGCCGCAGCCTGGCGGATCTCCTCGAGCGAGACGTCGGTGACGGGAAGCGCCTCGGTCATCCCGTACGGTGTGTGCGCCGCGGCCGAGGGTACGAGCGCCGCGGCCGCGGCGAGACGCTCCGGAGCGATCGGGGCACCTGCGGACAGCAGAACCTCGACACGACCCAGGGCCGAGCGCCCGTCACCGGTCACCTCACCGGCCGTCCGTACGACGTTCGCCAGGGCGGACGGTGAGGCGAAGACGGCCCGGGCGTCGATGGCGGCGACGGCGTCCGCCAGGGCGCCGGCTGTGAGCGTGGCGGGGGCCGTGACGTCCATGTCGGGTGTCGCCGACGTCGCTCCGAGCGCCGTCCCGAGGAGTGCGAACGGAGCGAATCCGGCCACGAAGGGCCGCTCGGGCGAGAGTCCGTAGGTGTCGCCGACGACGTCGCGCATGCCCGCCAGCCCGCGGTGGGTGTAGGCGACGCCCTTCGCCGGGCCCGTCGAGCCGGAGGTGAAGAGAACAGCGGCGTCGGCGTCCGGGCCAGGCTCGGGCGGGAGCTCGATGCCGGCGGCCTCGAGCCGCCGCCCCTGCGCGATGAGGTCGCGGTAGGTCCCCTCCGCGCCGAGGATGCGCCTGCGGAGCGGATCTGCACCCGAGCCCGACTCCGCGGCGACGAGGACCCGCCGACCGGGCCACCCCAGTGTCCGCGCACCGAGGAGCGCCCGGTCGATCCCGATGGTGACGTCCGGGTCCGCGCCGCGGACGGCCCGCGTCAGTCCCGCGGTCCCCAGCCCGGCGTCGGCGAGGACGACGACGGCGCCGATACGCAGGCACGCGAAGAGCGCGGTCGTCAGCTCGGCTCCCGGCGGCACCAGCAGGCTGACCCGCTGCCGCGGCCGGACCCCGGCGTCCACCAGACCGAGCGCGAGGTGTCTGACGTCGGCGGCGAGGCGCCGCCACGTCACGGTCGTCGCGGCGCCGTCGCGCAGGGAGACGACGGCCGGCCCGTCGGTGTCGGCGAGGGAGTCCAGCGCCGCCCACAGCGGCTCGTACGGGGCGCTGTCCGCGCGGAGCTCTCCACCCGGCCCGAGGGCCGCCGAGTCGGTCTCGTGGCGGAGCAACGCCGTCACGTCGCGGTCGAGAGCTTGCGGATCCGCGGCCGGCAGCCCGATCCCGCGCGCCGCCAACCATCGCACCAGCACGCCGGCGACATCGGCGTCCTCGACCACGAGGTGCCCGGCGCCCTCGAAGCGGTGGACGTCGGCCTGTGGGAGTCGCTCGCGGAGATCCCGCAGGTAACGCTCGTAGAACACCGGGTCGCGGGGCCCCCACATGAGCAGCGCGGGAACGTCCAGGGCGGCGACCCCGTCGGCGATGCGGCCCAGCTCCCGGTGGCTGGGGTGCCGGGCGTCGACCGGGATGTCCTCGACGAACGCGCCGATCCCCCGGCGCCGCTCCGCCGTCGTGTACGGCGAACGGAACGCCGCGCGCACCGCCGGGGAGAGCGCCGGGCTCGCCAGCGACAGGGTGACCTCGAGGAACGCCGGCGTGAGCACGGTGGCGGCACTGTGGACGGCGGTGCGGCGCGCCAGGCGCAGCAGCCCCGGTACCGGCACCGCGTCGTCGTGGTGGACGGCCGTGTTCGTCAGCACGAGGGCTGCCAGCTCCCGCGGGTGGTCGACGGCCCACCCCGACACGACGACGCCGCCCCAGTCGTGGCCCACGGCGACCACGGGGAGTGCACCGCCGGGCTCCGGCTCGCCGTCGCCCGAGATCCCGAGGGTGTCGGTGAGCCGGCCGAGCTGGGCCACGCGGTCGGCGAGGCGGTGGTGCGCCCCGGAGCGTTCGGACCACCCCATCTCCAGCTGGTCGACGGCCACGACGCGCCAGCCCGCGGACGCGCCGGCAGCGAGCACCGAGCGCCACAGGTACGACCAGGTGGGGTTGCCGTGCACGCACAGCAGGACGCCGCGGGCGGGAGCGGTGAGGGAGGGTGCGTTGTCGAGCAGGTGCCACTCGTGCCCGTCGACGGCGACGCGGCGTGACCAGGCCGGGTCGACGCCGGGCCACGCCTGGGCTCCCGGCGCGGCAGAGCGTGCGCTCACCAGGCGAGCTCGAGCATCGTGGTGTTGAGGCCGGACCCGACGCCGAGGCACATCACCCGGTCCCCGGGGTTGAGGCTCTCCGCCTGCTCGGAGAGGGTCATCGCGATCGCGGCCGGGCCGACGTTGCCCCACCGGTCGAACGTGATCGGCACCGCCGCGGGGTCGAGGTCCACCGCCTCGATGATGGCGTTGGTGTACGGCGTGGAGATCTGATGGGTGACGTAGCGGTCCAGACGGCGCCAGTCCCAGCCCGAGCGCTCCGCCTCGTGCCACGCGTCGGTGACGAGCTTGAGCCCGTGGGTGAGCAGGCTCTTGGTGTCGGTCGTCATCTTGCCGAACGACCCCACGCACAGGCGGTGGTGCTGGGTGCCGGCACGGGAGACCCCACCGAGGATGCGGTGCCCGTCGGGCCGGTCAGAGGCACGCCCCACGACCGCCGCTGCGGCGCCGTCACCGAGGGTGAGCGACGCGAACTGGTCGGTGTAGTCCCCGCGCGTGACCCCTTCCGTCGCGAGCCTGCGGAGCGTGTCCTCCTGCGTGGGACGCACGTCCTCGGCGTCGACGACGACGGCGTAGTCGATCTGGCCGGAGTCGATCATCGCCGAGGCCATCTGCAGCCCGTTGACGAACCCCAGGCAGGCGTTGGTGATGTCGAAGTTCAGGGCCGAGCTCGGCAGGCCCATGCGGTGGTGCACCCCGACCGCCACCGACGGCTCCAGGTGCGGCCGCGAGACAGAGGTGTTGACGAGCAACCCGACGTCGCCCGCGTCGACCCCGGCCGCGGCGAGCGCCTTGGCGCCGGCCTCGGCGGCCATGTCCTCGAAGTCGGTTCCTTCGGCCCACCACCGCCGCTCGCGCACGCCCGACACGCGCTCGAGGAGGTTCGGGGGCAGGCGCAGCGCGCGCCGCGTGGGCGCCAGCCGTTCCTCGAACTCCGCCGAGGTCACCACCACCGGCGCCTCGATGTGGGCCAGGCCGACCACGGCGCTGTCCCGGTACCGCGCACTCGCGTTTCCGTCTCTCACTCCCTCAGGTTACGGACCACCCCGCCCCTGCGCCTCCGGGTCCGTCCCGTGGCACGGCGTCACGGTCGGCGGGGCGGCCACGTCACCAGGTGGTGTCGGCCTCCGGGCCGTCCTCGAGGATGGTCTCGAGCTCGTCCCGGTCGTCCAGGGGGTGCCGGGCGAGGAAGTGGATGGACGCGGCCAGCCCTCCCCACACGACGACGATGGCGACGATCATCATGACGACGGCGACGGTGCTCATCGGGTCACCTCCCCGTGCGTGGTGCCGGTATCCGGGCCCGTGCCGCGCCGGCCCAGCGGTCGTCCGACCGGGTGGGCGGTGAAGTCGTCGACGGGGCGGCGCCACGGGATCACGGAGTACAGGACCGAGGCCAGCACGGCCAGGCCGACCACGCCCCAGCCGAAGGTGTTGAGGAACCAGCCCGGGTAGCCGGAGTAGGGCTCGGCGAGGAGGTTGATCACGGTCGCCACCAGCATCACGACGAGCACGACCGGCACCACGACCGCGACCAGCACCCGCCACCACGTCCCGACCTGCGCCGTCGACGTGCCGTTGAGGTGCGACTGGAGCTCGGGGAGCTTGCGGGCCACGAACGCCACGAGGAGCGACATGAGGATGGCGGAGGAGACCACGCCGATCTCGTTGATGTACTTGTCGACGGTGTCCAGGACCGGCAGGCCGGTGGTGGTGGAGTACAGCGCCAGGGACAGGATCGCCGCGAAGCCGCCGATGAAGATCGACGCCTGCACCCGGGACAGGCCGAACTTCTCCTGGAACGCGGCGGAGACCACCTGGAGGAGGCTGAGCAGCGAGGTCAGACCGGCCAGGGTGAGCGAGGAGAAGAAAAGGACGCCGAAGATCGGCCCGCCGGGCATGAGGGAGATGATCTGCGGGAACGTCATGAAGCTCAGGCTCACGCCGGTGATGCCCTCGAGCTCCCCCACCCCGACGCCCTGCTGCGCAGCCATGTACCCCAGGGTCGCGAAGACCCCGATGCCCGCGAGGAGCTCGAAGGAGGAGTTCGCGAAGGCGGCCACGTAGCCGGTGGGGACCAGGTTGGAGCGGCGCTTGAGGTAGCTCGAGTAGGTGAGCATGATCCCGAACGCGATCGACAGGGAGAAGAAGATCTGGCTGTAGGCGGCGATCCACACCTGCGGATCCGCCAGGGCCGCCCACTCGGGCGTGAAGAAGGCGTCGATGCCCTCGACCGCGCCGGGCAGGAACAGGGCCCGCACGACCATGATCGTGAACAGGATCGCGAGCAGGGGCAGGAAGACCCGGTTCGCCCGCTCGAGACCGCGCTGCACACCGAGGGCGAGGATGATGAGGACGACCACCCACACCACGAGCAGCGGCCAGAAGATCGCCGGCACGATGTCGAAGGAGACCCCTGCGTCGCCGGCCTGCAGGAACTCACCCACGAAGAACGCGGTGGGGTCCGAACCCCACGCCTCGGTCACCGAGAAGCCCACGTAGCGCACCGACCACGCGATGATCACCGTGTAGTACGTGATGATGACGAACGAGATGGCCACCTGGAACCAGCCGAGCGCCTCGAACGGGCGCCCCAGCCGGCGGAAGGTCGCCGGGGCGGACCCGCGGTAGCGGTGCCCAAGAGCGTAGTCGAGCAGGAGGATGGGCACACCGGCGGTCAGCAGCGCGACGAGGTACGGGATGAGGAACGCCCCGCCGCCGTTCTCGTAGGCGACCCCGGGGAACCGCCAGATGTTCCCGAGTCCGATCGCGGAGCCGATGGCGGCGAGCAGGAACCCGTACTGGCTCGACCACTGCTCCCGTTCGGGCGCCGAGGCGGACGGTCGTGAGGTGGCCATGAGCTGCCTTTCCCGCAGGTGCCCGCCCGGACAGCACGGCACGTGGTGCCGCCGAGGGTAGCGCCACCGCCTGCGCCGGGCGACCCATGTCCGCACCCCGACAGCGCAGGGGTTGGCCCGTATCCGAGCCGGCACAGGGTGGGGCGACCCAGGTCCGCAGCCCGACAGCGCCGGGGTGACCGGTATCCGCGCCGGCACAGGGTGGGGTCGACCTGAGCCCGGTTCCGCGCGCCGCCGTGGGAGCATGGTCGCCGCACCGTAGCCCCCATCCTCAGGAGAGACGCCATGGCCACCCCGCACATCGCCGCCGAGAAGGGCGACATCGCGCCCGCCGTCCTCATGCCGGGTGACCCCAGGCGCGCCGAGCGCATCGCGGCGCAGCTCATGCCGGACGCTCGCAAGGTCTCCGACGTGCGCGGCATCGGGGCGTACACCGGCACGGTGGACGGACGGCCGCTGTCGGTGATGGCCTCGGGGATGGGCATGCCGTCCCTCGGCATCTACGCCAACGAGCTCTTCCAGTTCTACGACGTCCAGCGGATCATCCGCGTGGGCACCGCGGGCGGGCTCTCCCACAAGGTCAAGGTCGGCGACGTCGTCGTCGCGCTGGGCGCCCACACGGACTCGGCGATGAACACGACTCGCATCCCGGGGATCCACTTCTCCGCCGTCGCCTCCTACCCGCTCGTCGCGGCCGCCGTCGCGGCCGCGGGCGGGGCGGACGACGTCCATGTCGCCCCGGTGGTCTCCCGCGACCACTTCTACGGCAACCCCGCCGAGCAGATCCAGGCCCTGGCCGACTACGGCACCCTCGCCGTGGAGATGGAGGCAGCGGGCCTCTACGGCATCGCCGCCGAGCACGACCGGGAGGCGCTCGCCGTCCTGACGATCTCGGACCACCTGCTCGACGGCTCGCGGGACATGAGCGCCGAGGAGCGGGAGCAGAACTTCGGCCGGGCGCTGCGGCTGGCCGTGGCCGCCGCGCACTGCTGACGGTCACGGCGGCGCACCGCTGACGGCGACGTCACGGCGCGCTGCTGCCGACGGTCACGGCGCACCGCTGGCCACGGCCCGGCGCACCGCTCACGGACACGCCGCGGCGCAGCGCCGACCGCGGCCCGGCGCAGCGCTGACCGCGGCCCGGCCCGGCCCGGCCGCAGGCTCACGCGAGGGACCAAAGTCCCGGAACCCGTTGCACACCGCCAGGTCCCGGCGCAGACTTGACCTACGTCCCTCAGGCGCGGCGGAGGTCATGATGCGAACCGACCAGCTGGACATGCTCCCGATGCTCTCGCGCGGCAAGCACCGCAACCCTCGGCGCGGTGCCTGCTTCATGGAGCTGGCGTCCTTCCTCGCCGGCGAGCGGTGGAGCGACCGCCCGCGCTGCACCCATCCGCTCCTCGCCCACCTGGCGCGTCTGGTCAACGACTGCACCTCCGACGCGGCCCGGCCGGCACTGGCCACGATGATCCCGTCGGTCATCGGGCTCGTGAGCGACGACCCCCGGTGGAACCACGAGATCGCCCACCTGGCGGCGCGCCGTGCCCTGCCGGTGGTGGCCGAGGAGACCCAGCGGGCCCTCGCCGTGGGGCTGCTCAGCCTCGACCGGCTGCTCGCGCCCGGTGACGGGCGGGACCCGGACACCCTGCGCGGAACGACCGCGGCGGCGCTGGAGACCGTTCCGCTCGCCACCCGGTGGGCTCGCGACTTCGTCGCCCGCGGTGTGGTGGGACCGGTCCGCTTCCATCCCGGCCCGGTGATCCTCGACTTCGCGATCCCCGGCATCGCGGCGGCCTGCGTGCCCGACTCGGACGAGCGGCTGCGTGACCTGCTCGACTCGGCGATCCGGCTGTGCGAGTCGCTCCGCGGTCGCTCCGACGCCGCTCCCCTCCTGCCGGAACAGTGGGTCGACGTGTGCCGGCCCGCCACCGTCGGGTAACCGCCAGCCACCCGGGCGAGGTGCCGTCAGCCCGCCCGGGAGGGCAAGTCCGCCGACCGGTCGTGGAGTGGGCCCGAGCGAGCACGCTGCGGCGCCCGGGCGAGCACGCTGCGGGCGCCCGGGCGAGCACGCTGCGGGCGCCCGGGCGAGCACGCTGCGGCGCCCGGGCGAGCACGCTGCGGCGCCCGGGCGAGCACGCTGCGGGCGCCCGGGCGTTCCGCCGACGGGTGCGGCTCGGTGCTGAGCAACCACCCCAGGTCTTGCCCGACGCGGGCATCCCTCGGCGACACCGTCCCGTCGGGTCCTCCTCGCGAGGGTACGACCAGCCTCCGTGGGGGTCGGGGCCCCCGCCCGACTGATCTCTTCACGACAGGCGTGGACAACTGGGCAAATCAGTCTCCAGACCTGCGCCGCGAAGGTATTGTCCAGACCAGACGCTCAGGAAGGCGGTCCCGATGACTCAGTCTGAGACGCACACGATCGACGAGGCATCCCCGCCGGTCCGCCGAGGGCCGGGCCGACCTCGCCACGCCGACACCGAGGAGCGTGCGTTCCGCGCGGTCCTCGAGCTCTTCGGCCAGAAGGGCTGGTCCGGTCTCAGCCTGGACGGCGTCGCGACGCATGCCGGCATCGGGAAGTCCTCCATCTACCTGCGCTGGAAGGACAAGCGCGACCTCCTCCTCGACGCCATCCGGCACCTCGAGGCGCAGAACGTCACGCCGGCGGGTGAGGATCTCGACATCCGCGAGTACCTCAACCAGCACGCCTGCGCGCGTGCCGAGTTCTTCCTCGGTGAGTACGGCCCCGCGATGGCGCACATGTTCTCCGCGGCCGTGGTCAACCCGGAGGAGTTCAAGGAGATCCGGGAGGAGAACATCAGCCGAGGGGTGCTCGCCCTCGCCGGTCGCATCGAGAAGGCCATCGCGGACGGTGAGCTGCCCCCCGGCACCTCGGTGCACCATCTCCTCGACGCGATCGAGGGCGCGATCTTCGTGCACATGCTCATCAGCTCCTCCCGGAGCAGCCGGGAGGAGCTCGAGGCCGGGCTCAAGGACTACGTCCGTGAGCTGGTGGACATCCAGCTCCGCGGGGTGGGCGTCAGCGTCTGAGCGCTGGTGTGCCGCAGGCCCTGATCAGTGCGCCCGCCTCAGGTAGGCCGCTGCGGTCCACAGATGGGTGACGGCGTAGGCGCGCCACGGACGCCAGGCACCTGCCGCGGCCACCGCCGCGGCGGCAGAGGCTCCCCCGAGGGCGCGTCGCAGCACGAGGTCACCCGAGGGCAGGGCGTCACGGTCCCCCATGGCGCGCAGGGCGAGGTAGTCGACCGTCCAGGGACCGACACCGGGCACCGCGAGGAGGGCGGCCCGGGTGGCGACGGGATCCTGGTCGGGCTCGATCCGGAGCCCTGCGGCGCACGCCGTGGCCAGGGCGTGGAGGGTGCGGGCCCTGCTCCCGGTCACTCCCGTCGCCTCCCTCACCACGGAGGCTCCGGCGTCGGCGAGCACCTCCGGCGACGGGAAGGTGCGCAGCCCGGCACCCCCTGACCCCGTGGCCGGGACCGGGCCACCGAGCGCTGCGACGAGACGCGCCGCGAAGGTCCGGGCAGCGGCGAGGGACACCTGCTGACCGAGCACGGTGGTCGCCGCCGCCTCGAAGCCGTCGACGTGCCCGAGCACCCGCAGACCGGGCCGGGCGGCCACCAGCGGTGCGAGCACCGCGTCCGTCGCCAGGTGGGCGTCGACGGCCGCGACGTCGGTGTCGAGGTCGAACCAGCGACGCAGCCGGGCGACGACGGCGTCGCCGTCCCCCGGGTGCGCGAGCGCGACCTCCGCTCGCACAGCGGTCGGCGTCAGCCGCAGCGAGACGACGGCCGGCCCGTGGGCGCCCCGGACCGTCCGGCGTACCGACCCCGCGGCGCGGTCCACCTCCTCGACCCCGGGCACAGCGTGCGCGGCGAGCGCCGCGAGGATCGGCCCGACGGCGAGCGGCGTGGCGGCCGGCAGGAGGACGTCCACGTCGGTGCCGCTCACACCGGCGTGCCGTCGGCGCGCCACAGCCCGGACGCGCCGCGCCGGTGCGACCCCACGAGATGGGTGTCGACGATGCCGAGCGCCTCCATGAGGGCGTGGACCGTGGTCGGGCCGACGAAGGCGAAGCCGCGGCGCTTGAGCTCCCGGGACAGCGCCACCGACTCGGGTGACGTCGTCGGCACCTCGTCCGGCCGGGTGGGCACCGGTGTCCTGGCAGGACGGTAGGACCACACGAGCTGCTCCAGCCCCCCGTGCTCACGCAGCGCGATCACAGCACGGGCGTTGGTCGTGGCCGCGAGGATCTTGGCGCGGTTGCGAATGATCCTGGGGTCCGCCATGAGCCGCTCGACGGCGTCGGCCCCGAAGGCCGCGACCACGTCGGGCTCGAAGTCGTGGAACACCTCGCGGAAGGCGGGACGTTTGCGCAGGACCGTCGCCCAGGACAGCCCGGCCTGGAACGCCTCGAGGCTGAGCCGTTCGAAGAGCGCGCGCTCGCCGTGCACCGGCATGCCCCACTCGGTGTCGTAGTACGTGCGCAGGAGTGGGTCGGTCGCCGCCCACGCCGGGCGGGCGAGGCCGTCGTCGCCCACGACGAGCCCTTCGGGGAGGGCCGGTCCGCCGTCCCCCGGCAGGCCCCCGCCGTCGCCTCGACTCACGCCGCCCGCTCGAGGTCGAGCAGGACCCGCTTGGCGGGCAGACCGCCGCGGTAACCGCCCAGCGAGCCGTCGGAGCGCACCACCCGGTGGCACGGCACCACGAGCGGGACCGGGTTCGTCGCACAGGCCGACGCCGCGGCCCGCACGGCCGTGGGTCGGCCCGCCGCGGCCGCAAGCGCGGTGTAGCTGGCGGTGGCGCCGTACGGGATCTCGCGCAGGTGCGCGAGGACCTCCCGGCGAAAACCGGCGGTCAGACGCAGGTCGACGGTGACGTCGAAGTCGTGCCGGCGACCCCTGAAGTACTCCTCGAGCTGGCGGGCGACGGTGTCGAGCCTGCGCGGGTCTCGCAGGATCCGGGGGCTGATGCGCTCGCCGAGCGCGGCGAGGACGGCATCCTCGCCCTCGCCCTCGAACGCCACGCGCACCAGGCCCACGGGCGTCGCCGCGAGCAGGAGCCGCCCCAGCGGCGAGTCGACCGTCCGGTAGGCGACGTCGAGCAGGCCCTCGGCATCGGCGAGCTCGGCGAGGCGTCGGTGCAGCGTCGCGAGGTGCGCGGCGTCGATCTCCCGCGCGGGGGCCAGGGCGTCCGTGGGCGCTGCCGGTCGCTGCTCGTGGACGGGCCCGTGTCGGGTGATGCTCATGAGGACGCTCCCAGTCTTTCGCGCAGGTTCCGGATGCCGTCTGCGGCGGCGCGCCGGGCGGCCGGTGCGGTCCCGCCGACGAGCGCCGCGACCTGGTCGTAGGGCAGCCCCGCGAGGTGGTGGTAGGCCACCGCCTCCCGTTGACGCTCGGTGAGCTCCCCCAGCGCCCGCCACAGGTCCACGACCTCGTGGCCGTGCGTGCCCGCCGCGGCCGCGCGCTCCGGCAGCTCGGCCACCGGCACCGCCCGGCGGGCCCGGGAGCGCAGGAGGTCGATCGCCTTGTGCCGGGCGATCGTCACCAGCCACGCCTCGACGTTCGCACCGTCGTCGAGGGCCGGGTAGGCCCGCATGGCGGCCAGGAAGGTCTCGGACCAGGCGTCGTCGGCGTCGACCGGGCCCACGAGGGCGCGGCAGACCCGCATCACCGTGGGGCCGTGCTCGGTGACCACCTGCTCGAAGGGACTCACGCCCGGTAGACGTCCTTCCGCGCCCGGATGTGAGGGGTGGGCGCACGCCGATCGTAGGACGTGACCCGCGACGTCAGCGCCCGGCAGGCGTCAGTGCCAGGCGGGGCGAGAGCCGGGGCTCGAGCGTCTCAGCGACGTGCGCCACCGACTCGCGCAGCCGCAGGGTCTCGTCCTCGTCGAGCGTGTCGACGACGGCGTCGAGGAGTCGGACCTGCAGCGCCTGCGCCTGCTGGAGGAGGACGGTGCCCGCGGGGCTGACGTGGATCAGGCCCGGGGTGCTCCCGTCGTCCGCGCGGTCGTGGGCGTGCCGGCCGAGCAGACCCCGCTCGGCCAGACCCTCGACGGTCACGCGGGCGGCGGCGTCGGGCTGGCCGGTCCGCCGCGCCACCTCCCGGAAGTGGTCGGCGCCCTCGGCGACGGCGGTGAGGGCCTGGAGCTCGCCGAAGCGGATGCCGATGAGGGTTTCGATGTGGCGGAAGATCTGCTCGCGCGACCGCGTCATCACGGCCATCTCCTCGACGAGGTCGAGGGTGTCGACGAGGTGGTCGCTGGGGTCGGACCGCTGGACGGCCGAACGGGCCCGGCGGTTGCGGACGAGCTGGTCGCCCGCGGGACGGGCGGGGTCGGAGGCGGTTTCCTGGGGTGTTTCGTGACTCACACCAAGGACAACGGTGGCGATGCCCTCACTGTTCCGTGACCCGCCCTCGACCGGGTTCTTGACCTCCTCGGCGGCCGTCACGCGCGTCACCGGCCCGCCGCGTAGCCCTGGACCCCGCGGGGGTTCGCCGCCGCCGAGAGCACGCCGGTGTCCGGGTCGAGCGTGACGGCGGACAGGCGCCCCAGCGACCAGTCCCCCGCCCGCGTCACCCGGTGGCCCCGTCGACGCAGCTCGGCGATGACGTCGTCGCCGAGCCGGTCCTCCACGACCGCACCCGCAGGAGTCCACGTGCGCGGCCAGAACGAGCCCGGCATCGATGTGGTGTGCAGGGCGGGGGCGTCGATGGCCTGCTGCGGGGAGTAGCCGCCGACGATGGTGCGCAGGAGGTACAGCAGCTGCCACTGGTCCTGCTGGTCGCCGCCGGGCGACCCCAGCGCCGTCACCGGCCTGCCGCCGCGCAGCACGAGGGTGGGAGTGAGGGTCGTGCGCGGCCGTCGCCCGGGGGTGAGCGTGGCGGGCGAGCCCTCCTCCAGCCAGGTCATCTGCAGACGGGAGCCGAGGCAGAACCCGAGCGCAGGGATCGCCGGCGAGGACTGGAGCCACCCGCCCGAGGGCGTCGCCGAGATGATGTTGCCCCACCGGTCGACGATGTCGAGGTGGCAGGTGTCGCCCCGGGTCTCCCCCGTGGGGGCGACCGTGGGCTCGCCGAGCCCGGCCCGGGAGTTCTCGTGGCCGGGGTCGTACTCCGTGCGCAGGGGCGGCAGGAACGGCTCGTGGCCGGGCACCTGCCCCGGCCGCAGCTCCGCCGACGCCTCGGCGGTGATGAGGGCGCGCCGACCGGTGGCGTACTCCGCGCTCAGGAGGGTCGCCAACGGGACGTCGGTGTCGCCGTAGTAGGCGTCGCGATCGGCCAGGGCGAGCTTCTGCGCCTCGAGCACGGTGTGCGCGCCAAGGGCGGTGGACGGGTCGAGATGGGCGTCGTCGAAGCCGTCGAGGATCGCGAGGGTCTGGAGCAGGGCCGGTCCCTGCCCCCAGGCACCGGTCTTGGCGACGGTGTGCCCGCGGAAGTCGTAGGTGACGGCCGGCTCGTAGGTCGCGGAGAAGGCGGCGAAGTCCTCGGCCGTGATGACGCCGGCGTGGTCACCGCCGGTGGAGTGCCGGTGCGGCACCGCGAGGAACGACGCCGCCTCCCGGGCGACGAACCCCTCGCGCCACTGGCGCCGGGCCTCCTCGATGCGCCCGGCCCGGTCGGTCGCGCCCGCCTCCCCGGCCGCGACGAGACGCTCGAGCGTGCGCGCGTACGCCTGGTTGCGGACCATCTCGCCGGGCGCCGGCGGCCGCCCGTGCGGCATCCACTGCTGCGCCGACGTGGGCCAGTGCTCCGTGAAGAGGTCCTCCACCGTGGCGATCGTCTCCCCCACCCGCGCCAGCACGGGGTGCCCGTCCCGGGCGTAGCCGACGGCGTACGCCAGGACGTCCGCCAGCTCCCACGTGCCGTGATCGCGCAGCAGCACGAACCACGCGTCGACCGCACCGGGAACCGCGGCGGCCAGGGCCCCCGAGCCGGGGACGAGGTCGAGCCCCTCGGCGAGGTAGTGCTCGCGTGACGCGCATGCCGGGGCAGGGCCCTGCCCCATGAGGACGGTGGGCGTGGGGTCCTCGGCGGTGGCGAAGATCGCCGTCATGTCTCCGCCGGGGCCGTTGAGGTGGGGCTCGACCACGTGGAGGACGAAACCGGCGGCGACCGCCGCGTCGAACGCGTTCCCGCCCCGCTCGAGGACCGACTGCGCCGTGCCGGTCGCGAGCCAGTGCGTCGTGGCCGACATCCCGAAGGTGCCGTGCAGGGTGGGCCGGGTGAGGAAGGTCGGGGGTGGGGTGAACTTCACCCTTCGACCCTAACGGCGGCCACCGACGTCGCGCCCGGACCCGCGCACCGGTGGGTGTGCGTCAGGTTTGTGGTGTCGGGCTCGTGGTCGTGGGCCAGAGGAGGTCGTCGCGTCTGGATTGGTGGAGGGTGCGGAGGGCGAGGACGGGGTCGAGGCCGTGGATGGTCCAGTGCATGCCGGCTCGTTTTGCGCGTTGTTTGACGATGGTGTTGCAGGCGGCCTCGACGGGTCCGGAGCCGATGTAGTAGCCGTTGGCGCGGAAATCGGCGTACTGCATGCGGTGGTGATTGGTGGTGAAGTAGGCGACCTCGGTGGCGGCGGGGCGGGCCAGGTCGGGGGCGTGGTCGGATAGGTCGAGGCGGTCGACGGCGGCGGCGATCGCGGCGGTGTGGCCCAGGTCGAGCTGGTCGACGAGGTCGGCCTCGAACGCGCCGGGGTCGTCCAGGACGAGGGTGAGGAGCTTGGTCAGGTCGGCGAGGTGCTCGCGGGCGTGGAAGTAGTCCACGATCTGGGTCGCGTGGGTGAAGTGGGTATCGGCGATGTTCCAGATCCATTTGGCGCCGTCGCCCAGGACGATGGGTTGGCGGATGTGGTCGAAGCCGCGCCGGTGGTACTCGGCCTTGGCGTGGGTGGCGAAGGTGGCGGCGGGTTCGAAGGTGGAGATGTAGGTCGCGGAGTCGGGGTCCTGCACGGGCTCGCCGGTGGCCGGGTCGCGGCCGGACTGGGTGAAGAAGCAGCCGATCTTGACCTCCCGCGTCCCGGCTCTGCCGCCATCCTTGCCGGGCCGGCCGGTGGTCTCGCTGGGCAGCATGGGGGCGCCGGTGCCGTCCAGCACGATGTAGCACACGTCCGGGCCCTCACCCGGTGCGGGCGCGGGCGTGGCGGTGGCTCTGGCCGCGGTGGTGTGCTCGGCGCCGATCAGGACCCGGGCCCGTCGTCCCTGGGCCCGGGTGGTCCGGGCCAGGGTCGAGGTCGAGGCCAGGTCCAGGCCCGTCACGGTGGCGATGAACTGTCTGGACTTCTCGTACGGCATCTCGGCCCCGGCCAGCGCGCAAGCCCGGGACAGGCCCGGTGACAGGCTCGTGCCGGCCACGTCCAGGACGAGGTCCAGGGGGGCGAACCCCTCCCGGCAGGTGGCGCAGTGGTAGTAGCCACGGCTGAGCTGCAGGGCGCCGAGCAGGGTCCGGACCGTCCGGGCGCGCCGGGTGACCAACCGCGCGCCGTGCCCCTGGCCCGGGCACGGCGCCTGGGTCGGGGTGTCCCGGCCGGCCCAGTCGATGACCCCGGCGAGCGCGGCCAGCCCGATCCGTGCCCCGGCTTGCTGGGCGGCGCGCTCGATCGCCTCCAGCACGCCCTGCTCCCCGCCGCGCAGCAGGCCGGCCGCGCCATGGACCAGCCGGCGGGCCTCGGCCGCGGCGAGCTCGCCGACCCGCTCGGCCAGGACGCTCAGCTCTTCGGGGTCGCAGAGCCCCCTTTTTTCCCGTCCGTCCCGGAAGGGGCGACGCGGCGCGAGCGAGGCCCCGGGGGCCCGACCCGGGCCCGGCACAACGCCTCGTTGATCTCCACGTAGTCCTCCACCAGCGCCGCGAACTCGGCGTAGTGGTCCAGCTCGGCGCGGACCTGGTCGATCTGGTCGACCGGGACGTACTGCCCGCGCGAACCCTCGCCCTTGACCGTACGGGTCCACAACCCGCGCGGCCCGTGGCCCTGCTCGCCCGGGCGGGCGCACCGGCACGTCGCCCGCCCGCACTTGCGGTAACCGACCTGCAACGACCCGCGCCGGAACGCCGGCACCGCGGCGATCCGGTCCAGAACCAACGAGCGCAGCTCGGCCAGCTCCCGCTCGCTCTTCCTCGAGTAGTCCTTGCCCATCACTACCCCCCGATGCTGATTATGCTACCCACAATCAGCATATGGAGCCACCAGCACAAACACCCTCAACGACACGGCCACGACTCACACCCCGCACCGGTTGTGGACGAGCGCTCAGCGTTCGTCGTCCTCACGGTGGTGCAGCTCGGCGACGGCCCGGAGCTTCTCCATGTCGAGGCGGTCGGCGGCGGCGACGGCGAGCCGCACGGGCGTCAGCGCGGTGAGGGTGGAGGTGCGGGTGCCGCCCTCGAGCACGGCGCGCTCCCCCAGCACCGCTCCGGGACCGACCTGGGCGATCTCCCTGCCGTCGACGTCGACCGTGAGGACGCCGTCCAGCACGAGGTAGATCTCGGTGCCAGGCTCGCCCTGGCGGGTGACGGTGGCTCCCGCGGGGAGGCGGCGGATCTCCGGCCGTTCGCCGCCGTGCATGATGCCGCCGGAGAGCTGACGCTCCAGCGCGCTCTCGGCCTCGACGACGAGCGCCTCGGAGTCCAGGTTGCCCCAGGGGGTGCGCGGGCCGAAGGAGTGCGCCAGCCACGAGTCCAGGTCGGTGAGCCCCGACTTCAGGCTCAGCGCACCGTCGGGGCCGTAGACCCAGTGCCGGGGGAACGCGGACGCGCCGGGCATCGCGACGTCGACCTGGCCGTCGGGGTGCAGGGTGAGCGCGAGGGTCGTCCACACGATGGGGGCCTGCCACATCGCGAACGGCGCGTGCGGCACGGGCCGCGGCAGCGGCACCCCGGTACGGCCGCCGACCGTCTGGGTGAAGTGGACGCTGCCCTGCTCGACCACCGGCTCCTCGCGCAGGGTGGGCAGCGCGTAGCCGCCGAAGGTGGCGCCCACGGAGGCGACCCGCACCGTCGTCGAGCCCATGACGACCCCGGACTCCGGCGCGAAGCCCCACTCCAGGGGCGTGCCGGTCTCGTCGAAGTCCGCCCAGGCGGACAGGACGTTGGCGAAGCGGAAGCGGTCGTCGGCGCGCAGCCGGTGGACCTCCTCCGCGCCGCTGAGGTGGTCCACGGGCGGGGCGTCGTAGTGCGAGAGTCCCAGGTCCATCCCGGCCTTGAGCCACCCCCGCATGGAGTCCGACGGGATCCAGGACAGGGAGGTGATGGTGGACTCGACCCGCATGGTGTGCTCCGCCCGTCGGTGACGCGATGGTCGTCATTCAACACGAGGCGGCGCTTGCCGGTCGAGGGTTCACGCACCAGGCGACGACCGGGCTCCGACCGGCCTCCGACCGGGCGCACCAGGTCGCCCAGGTGGTCGTCGACAACAGCCACCGTGGCAACCTCACCTGCAGCAGTCGCACCAGGGAGGAACGCCGCGCTCGTCAGCGCGAGTCGGTCCCCTCACCATCGCCTCGCCCGGACCCGGCCGGCGCGTCGACGAGGACGAGCGCCTCGTCGACGGCGGCGTCCGCGTCGAGCTCCGCCCCGGCGGCGCGGTCACGGTCCCAGTCGCCGTGGCCCTCGCGGACCTCCCCGACGGCGGCGGCGAACCACGCGCGGTCCGGGGCCGGCAGAGGCAGGTCCGCGCGGGCGCGCATCTCCCCCGCGGCGCCCACGAGCCGGGCGGCGGCCCTGGCGCGGCCGCGCTGGGCGGCGACCACGGCGGCGTGCTCGACGACGATCGCGGTGAGGTCCACGTCGCCCATCGAGGCGATCTCGCGACCGTGGCGGCGCAGCACCGCGGCGGCGTCGTCGGTGCGGCGCTCGTGCAGGTGGGTCCCGGCGATGTTCACGCGGGTGACGGCGATGCCCCACCGGTCGTCCAGCTCGAGGGTGTGCCGGAGCACCCGGTGGAAGATCTCCAGCGCCTCCGCCGGCCGGCCGGTGTCGAGGTGCACCAGGGCCAGGTTCGACATGGCGCTGCACTGGCGGATGCGGTCGCCGACCCGCTCGGCGACGGCGGCCGCCTCCGTGAGCAGCTCGCGCGCCTGGTCCGGCTCGCTGAGGACCCGGTGGACCACGCCGAGGGCGTTGAGCTCGCGGGCGACGCCGGCGTCGTCGCCCGTGCGCCGCCAGTACTCCAGGCACTCGGTGAGGAGCTCACGCGCCGCCGGCACCTCGCCGTGCTCGAGGAGCAGCACCCCGAGCCCGTGCAGGGCCCCGACGAGGTCCGCGGACTCGACGTCGCTGGCCACCTGGACGGCCTGGGCCAGCCAGCGCCGGCCCTCGGCCTGGTAGCCGCAGCCGTACCAGAACCAGCCCAGCTCCTCGCACAGCCGCAGGGCCAGGCCCAGCGCGCGTGGCGACCCGTCCGGTCCCGCCCCCAACGCCCAGCGCAGCGCCCCGCGCAGGTTGCTCAGCCGGTCCTCGATGCGACCCCGGGCGCGCAGGTACTCCGGGCCGCGCAGCCGCGGGACCTCCCGCTCGACGATGGCGAGGAAGTGCTCGGCGTGCCGCCGTCGGACGTCCGGGGCCTCGCCCGCCTCTGCGAGCCGCTCCCGGCCGAAGTCGGCGATGGTGCGCAGCAGCCGGACCCGCGGCTCCCCGTCGGGTCCTTCGGCGACGACGACGAGGTTGACGTCCATGAGCGCCGCGACCGTGTCGAGCGGGTCGTCCTCGTCGCCGAGGAGCGCGGCCACGTCGTCGAGGTCGAACTCCCCCTCGAAGACGCTGAGGTGCCGCAGCGCCCGCTGCCGCGCGGGGTCGAGGAGGTCGTAGCTCCAGGCGACGGCGTCGCGCAGGGTTCGCTGCCGGCCCGGCCGGCCTGCCTCGGACGCGGCGATGCCCAGGCTCTGGTCCAGGCGGGCCCGCATGGCCCGCGGGCCGAGCAGCTTGGCGCGGGCGGCGACGAGCTCGATGGCCAGCGGGAGCCCGTCGAGGCGGCGGCAGATGGCCGCGACGTCCTCGGCGTTGTCGGGCCCGACGGCGAATCCCGGGCGCACGAGCCTGGCGCGCTCGGCGAAGAGGGTCACCGCCGGCGAGCCCGCGACCGGCCGGCCGGGTCCGGGGACCGCGAGCGGGTCGAGCGGGTGCTCGTGCTCGCCCACGACGTGCAGCGCACGGCGGGACGTCGCCAGGACGCGCGGCCCGGCGTCGGCGAGCGCGCGCACGACCTCCGCCGCGTCGGGGATCTGCTCGAGGTTGTCCAGGACCAGCAGGACCCGGCGGGGCGCGAGGTGGGCGAGCACCATCTCGGGGGTGAGCTCCGCACCGGCCAGGCCCACCGTCTCGGCCACCGTGGTCCACATGACCTTGCCCGTCCGCACCGCCGCGAGGGAGACGAAGTAGACGCCGTCGGGGAAGGCGGCCTCCAGGCTCGCCGCCACCGCCATCGCGAGGCGGGACTTGCCCACCCCGGCCGGCCCGGTGAGCGTGACGACCGCGCCGGGACCGCCGGTGACGAGGCGCGTGAGGTCGGCCAGCTCCGCCTCCCGGCCGACCAGCGAGGTGCGCGGGACCGGGACGTTCGAGCCCGAGCCGAGGCTCCGGGGCGGCGGGAAGTCCGCCGGCAGGTCGTCGTCGAGGAGCTGGAAGAGACGCTCCGGGTGCGGGAGGTCCTTGAGCCGGTGGGCACCGACGTCGGCGGCGCGGGCGCCGCCGTCGCCGCGCACCAGCTGCCACGTCGCCTCGGTGAGCAGAACCTGGCCGCCGTGGGCGGCCCCGCACACGCGGGCGGCGCGGTGGACGTCGAGGCCGACGTAGCCGTCCTCGTGGCGGACCGGCTCGCCGGTGTGCAGGCCCATGCGGACCCGCACCTGGACCCCGCCCGGCCACGTCGCGGCGGTCAGCTCCCGCTGGGCCTCGCGCGCGGCGGCGACGGCGTCGGCGGCGGAGGCGAAGGTGACGAAGAAGCTGTCGCCCTCGGTGCCCATCTCGTGCCCGTCGTGGCGTCCGACGGCGGCGCGCACGATCGAGCGCTGGAGCGAGAGCACCTCCGCGTACCGGGGCCCGAGGTCGCGCAGGACCGCGGTGGAGCCCTCGATGTCGGTGAACAGCATCGAGACGGTGCCCTCGGGCAGGTGCGTCACGGCCACCCCACGGTTCGCGACCCCATGCCCTCTCCCGTCCACCGGCCCTGGGGCCATTGAACAGCAGACGACGCGCGACGGGGTGCAGCTGGATGTCCGGGAAGTCGTTGGCAGCGCCGCACCGCCGCACTAGGCTGCGACGCGCAGGGGGGCCTGCCACCACGAGCACTCCCAGGAGCCACGTATGTCGACCTTCGAGACCGACGAGCCGTTCGAGAACACCGACGCCGAGACCGACGCCGAGACCGAGGCGGTGCGCGGCCGCCCCGAGAGCAAGGACCACCACGACAAGGGCCTCAAGGGCGGCAAGGACGGCGAGAAGCACATGCTCTGACGGCGCCCAGCGACCGTCCGACGCACCCGGACCAGCACCTCCCAGACCCCTCCGTCTGCGCCCCCGTCGTAAGCGTCCTCACGCCTTGCACGTGAGGACGGCCGCGCCCGTTCTCACGCGTCAGCGCGGATCCACCCTCGGCGGACCGGGTCCGACCTCGTACGCGCGCGGGACCGGGTCCGCCCTCGACGCGCCCGGCGGCCCCCGCCCGGACCCTTCGTTCCGGTATGTCCGGTACTACCCGCCAGCATGCCGCCAAGATCTCTCGACATAGAGACTTTCGTCCCTGGCGGGTGCTACCTTGACGCCGTTCACGCCGCTGTGAGCCCGTTCACACACCGATGGGGGTCCGTGCATGACGCACTCGCACTACGACGCGGAGGCGCATCTGCCGCCGCACCACAACCCGCTCCCCGAGCTCGTCGAGGAGGAGCGGACGCGCGAACCCAGCGCCGAGGACTTCACCCGGGTGCAGTCGTCGGAGGAGTTCGTCCACCTGCGCAAGTCCTTCCGGAGCTTCGCCTTCCCGATGACGGCGGTGTTCCTCGTCTGGTACTTCGCCTACGTCCTGCTGTCGACGTACGCCGAGTCGTTCATGTCGACCAAGGTCCTCGGCAACCTCAACCTCGGTCTGCTCCTCGGCCTGGCCCAGTTCGCCTCGACGTTCCTCATCACGTGGCTCTACGTCCGCCACGCCAACAAGTCGCTGGACCCCGTCGCGGCGAAGCTGCGCGGCGAGCTGGAGGGTGAGATCTGATGGACGTCGGAAACCCGTGGCTGAACATCGCGATCTTCCTCGCGTTCGTCGTCGTCACCCTGGTCATCGTCATCCGTGTCTCGCGCACGACGACGTCGGTCAGCGACTTCTACCACGGCGGCCGAGCCTTCTCCGGCCGCCAGAACGGCATCGCCATCGCCGGTGACTACCTCTCGGCGGCGTCCTTCCTCGGCATCGTCGGCGCCGTCGCGCTCTACGGCTACGACGGCCTGCTGTACTCCATCGGCTTCCTCGTCGCCTGGCTCGTGGCGCTGCTCCTCGTCGCCGAGCCGCTGCGCAACACCGGCAAGTACACGATGGCCGACGTGCTCAGCTTCCGCATGAAGCAGCGCCCGGTGCGAACCGCCGCGGCGACCTCCACGCTCGCGGTGTCCTTCTTCTACCTGCTCGCCCAGATGGCCGGCGCGGGCGGCCTGGTCGCACTGTTGCTGGGCATCGACGGCAAGTTCGGGCAGGGCCTGGTCATCGCCGTCGTCGGGGCGCTCATGATCGTCTACGTCCTCATCGGCGGGATGAAGGGCACCACCTGGGTGCAGATCATCAAGGCCGTGCTCCTCATCATCGGCGCCGGCGTCATGACGATCTGGGTGATGGCCCTCAACGGGATGAACCTCTCCGAGGTCGTCGGCTCCGCCATCTCGGCCCACCCCGAGGGGGCACGGATCGCCGAGCCGATGCTGCAGTACGGGGCTTCGGGCACCTCCAAGCTCGGGTTCGTCTCCCTGGCCATCGCGCTCGTCTTCGGCGCTGCCGGCCTGCCGCACGTGCTCATGCGGTTCTACACGGTGCCCACCGCCAAGGAGGCACGCCGCTCGGTCACCTGGGCGATCGGTCTCATCGGCGCGTTCTACCTCTTCACCCTCGTCCTGGGCTTCGGGGCGGCCTACCTCGTGGGTGCCGACGCGATCCGCGCGGCGCCCGGCGGGGCGAACTCCGCCGCCCCGGCGCTGGCGTTCGAGCTCGGCGGCACCCTGCTGCTGGGGGTCATCGCGGCCGTCGCCTTCGCCACGATCCTCGCGGTCGTCGCGGGTCTGACCATCACCGCCGCCGCCTCCTTCGCCCACGACATCTACAACGGTGTCATCAAGAACGGCGAGGCGGACCCGGCCCAGGAGGTCAAGGTCGCCCGTCGCACGGCGGTGACCATCGGGGCGATCTCGATCGTCGGGGGTGTCCTGGCGAACGGGCAGAACGTCGCGTTCCTCGTCTCGCTCGCCTTCGCCATCGCGGCGAGCGCGAACCTGCCGTCGATCCTGTTCTCCCTGTACTGGAAGCGGTTCAACACCCGCGGGTCGGTGTGGAGCATCTACGGCGGTCTCGTCAGCGCGCTCGTGCTCATCATCTTCTCCCCGGTCGTCACCGGTTCGGAGACGGCGATGATCCCGGGTATCGACATCGCCTTCTTCCCGCTGTCGAACCCCGCGCTCGTCTCGGTCCCGCTGGGCTTCTTCCTCGGCTGGCTCGGCTCGGTCACCTCCGCCGAGCACGACGTGGCCAAGCAGGCCGAGATGGAGGTCCGGTCGATGACCGGTGCCGGCGCCGAGAAGGCCATCGTGCACTGAGTCCGCGCGCAGCGACGACGGCGGCCGGGTCACCCGGCCGCCGTCGTTCGTCCGCCACCCCGTGCCGCCGCGACCCGCATCCCCGCCGCCGCAGCTGACGCGGTGCGGACGACGCGGTCGGGCTCCCCGCGCGGATCTCGCGGTGCGGCTCACCCGCCGCGGCCCGGCGGGGATGCTCTCAGAACGGGGCGACCCGGGGAACCGTCGGGAAGATCTCGTCCAGCTCGGCCAGGTCCGCCGCGGACGGCACCCACGCGGCCGACACCGCGTTCTGGTGCACCTGCTCCGCCGACGTCGCGCCGGCGATCACCGAGGCGACGGCCGGTCTGGAGGCGAGCCACGAGAAGGCGACCTCGACCTCGCTCAGCCCCCGGTCGCGCGCGAAGGACCCGAACCGCGCGAGCTGGTCGAAGTCGGTGTCCTCGAGCAGGTGCTGGCGAGTCCGGGTGAGGCGGCTGCCCTCGGGGGCGGTGCCGCGCGAGTACTTCCCGGTGAGGAGGCCGTTGGCCAGCGGGAAGTACGGCAGGACGCCCAGGCCGTAGGCCTGCGCGGCCGGCAGCACCTCGAGCTCGGCTCGCCGGTCGAGGAGGTTGTAGTGGTTCTGCGCGGAGACGAAGCGGGTGAGCCCGCGGGCCCTGGCCACGTGCTCGGCGTCGGCGATCTGCCAGCCGGCGCGGTTGGAGTGGCCGACGTAGCGCACCTTCCCGGCGCGGACCAGGTCGTCGAGGGCCGCCAGCGTCTCCTCGACGGGGGTGCACGGATCGGGCGCGTGGAGCTGGTAGAGGTCGATCCAGTCGGTGCCGAGCCGGCGCAGGGACGCCTCGACGGCCCGCATGACGTAGCGCCGGGACCCTCTCGCCCCGAAGTCGGCGCCGTTGACGCCGTTCATGTCCATGCCGAACTTCGTCGCCACGACGACGTCCTCGCGGCGTCTGCCCAGCGCGCGCCCGAGCAGCTCCTCACTGAGCCCGGGCTCGCGACCGTAGACGTCGGCGGTGTCGAAGAGCGTGATCCCCGCGTCGAGCGCCGCGTGCACGACCTCCGCAGCGCCCCCGGCGCTCTCGGTCCTCGTGCCGACGCGGCCGAGGTTGTTGCACCCCAGGCCCACGACGGAGACGGACAGGCCTGAGGTGCCGAGCTGGTTGAGATCCATGCTCCCGACACTATCGACCGTGTGGCGTCCGCTCAGGTCCGGGGCACGATCCCCAGGTGCGCGAGCTGGGTGCGGGCGCTCTGGCCGGCCGCCGACTCCAGCGCGGGGTCGACGTCTCCGTAGACCCGCCGGACGACGTCCTCGGGGGTCCGGGCGCCGGCGGCCACGGCGGCCCGGACCTCGGCCAGCCGGGCGTTGCGGTGGGTGCGGATGTTCTCCAGCGCCGCGGCCGGCTCGTCCACGTGGGGACCGTGGCCGGGAGCGATGGAGCTGACCTCCCTGCGGGCGAGGGCGAGGAGCCGGTCGAGTGTGGCGAGGTAGGCGGTGACGTCGCCGTCCGGCCACGCGAGGACCGTGCTGCCCCGTCCCAGGACGGTGTCCCCGGTGAGGAGCAGGCCGTCGGCGGGGAGCAGCAGGCACACCGAGTCGGCCGTGTGTCCGGGCGTGGTGAGCACCGTCAGGCTCAGCGCACCGGCGGCCAGCCGCTCGCCGTCGGCGAACGGCTCGCCCCGCCCGGCCCCGCGGACCGGGGCACCGGTGCGCTCGGCGAGCGCGTCGGCCCCGGCCGTGTGGTCCCGGTGGTGGTGGGTGAGCACGACGAGGGCGACCCGTCCGCCGTCGGCGGTGGCGACCTCGAGCACCCGCTCCAGGTGACCGGCGTCGTCCGGGCCGGGGTCGACGACGACGACGTCGGTGCCCTCGCGCAGGACGTACGTGTTCGTGCCGTCCAGGGTCATCGGGCCGGGGTTGGGGGCGAGCACACGGGTGGCCCGCTCGCTGACCTGCCGCACCGTCGTGGCGTCCATGGTCCGGAGCATACGGCGCAGGGCACGGCCGGGAGCGGGACTCGGGTCCGGCCGCGGACGTGCCCCGGCCGACGGGACGGCAGGCGGCGGGCGGCGGGGCGGACCGGGCCGGGTCAGTCGACCCGTACCCGCACGCCGTGCCAGCCCGTCGCGCCGTCGGGCAGGACCGGGCGGGTCTGTCCCGTCTGGACCTCGCCGTCCTGGTCGGTGGCCCGCACCTCGAGGAGGTGCTCGCCCGCACCCGCCCGCCACCGGTAGACCCACTGCCGCCAGGTGTCGACGTCGAGCTCCCCCGCCAGCTCGGCGTCCTCCCACGCCCCGCCGTCGACACGGACCTCGACCCGCGCGATCCCCGTGTGCTGCGCCCACGCGACGCCGGCGACCGCGATCTCGCCCGTCGCGAGCGAGGCCCCGGACCGCGGCACGTCGATGCGGGAGGAGATCTTCACCGGCCCCCGCTCGGACCACCCGCGGTCGGTCCAGTACGCGGTCTGGTCCGCGAAGCGGGTGACCTCGAGCTCGCTCACCCACTTCGTCGCCGAGACGTACCCGTAGAGACCGGGTACGACCAGGCGCACGGGGTACCCGTGCTCGGGCGGCAGGGGCTCGCCGTTCATGGCGACGGCGAGGAGGGCGTCGCGCCCGTCGGTGAGGACCTCCAGCGGGGTCGAGGCTGAGAAGCCGTCGACGCTGCGGGACAGGACCATGTCCGCCCCCGCGGTCGGGCGGGCGCGGGCGAGGACCTCGCGCACGGGGACACCGACCCAGGCCGCGTTGCCGATGAGCGGCCCCCCGACCTCGTTGGAGACGCAGCACAACGTCACCCACGCCTCGGTCAGCGACTCGGCGAGGAGGTCCTCGTAGGTCAGGACGACCTCCTCCTCGACCATGCCGTGCACCCGCAGCTGCCAGGTGGTCGCATCGACCCGCGGGACGATGAACGCGGTGTCGATGCGGTAGAAGTCGTCGTTGGGCGTCACGAGCGGCGTCAGCCCGGCGACGGCGAGCTCGGCGCCGGCGGGGACCGGCGGGGCGGGGACGTCCGGCTCGGGCAGGGCGACGGCGGGCGGCGCGGGCCGTGCGGTCGAGCGGGCGACGGCAGCCGCCGCCACCGCGACCCCGGCGAGGAGCCCGGCACCGATGAGGAGGGTGCGCCGGGCCGGGTCCGGGCGCGTGACGGGCTGTCCAGCGGCGGGCCCGACGGGCGAGGCCGGCGTCGAGCCGTCGTGCGCGGTGCCGTCGCGGCCCGGCGCGCCCCGCTGGGCGAGCCCGGCGTCCCGCGGCGTCAGCGCGGCGTCCCGCGGGGTCAGCGCGGGCAGCGCGAGCACGCCGACGACCGTGGCGGCCAGGACGGGCCACACCGCCGGCGCCCCGCCGTCGGGACGTGACACCGTCGCCAGGGCTGCGACGGCGCCCAGCACCGCCACCAGCGCGCCCCCGGCAAGACGCCGGCGACGCTCCTCGGTCCCGGCGACGGTGGCCAGCGCCGTGACGACGACGGCGATCCCGGCGCCGAGGGCGACCTTGTCCGACGTCCCGAACCAGGCGATGGCGAGGTCCTTGAGCCAGCCCGGCGTGAGGTCGATGAACGCCTCGGCGACCGCCTCGACCGGGCCGGGGCCCGTGCCCGCCAGCGCGGCGAGGACCTCGGCGAGAGCGATGGTGACGCCGGTGACGGCGATCCCGAGGAGCGCCGCCGCGCCGCGGCCGGTCATGCAGGCAGCCTACCGGGGTGGCCACGAACCCGGTGGGGGCGAGGCGCGACCGGGGAACCGCGACGCTCCCGCGCGACGGCAGAGCTCAGCCGGACGGGGCCCGCTCGGCGTCGTGCATCCGCGGGTCGGCGTACTGCAGGACCAGCCACGGGCTGAAGGCCCACGGTGCGGAGGAGACGGCGAGCGCGAGGTCCGCCCGAGCCACCCAGCGGTACTCAGCCACCTCGCCCGGCGCGGGACGGGGCACGCCGGCCGCGGTCGCGGTGAACACCGGGCAGACCTCGTTCTCGACGACGCCCGAGGCGTCGACGGCCCGGTAGCGGAAGTCCGGCAGGACGGGCCGGACGTCGGCGACCTCGAGGCCGAGCTCGTCACGCCCGCGGCGGTGGACGGCGTCGACGATGTCCTCCCCCGGGCCGGGGTGCCCGCAGAAGGAGTTGGTCCAGACTCCGGGCCAGGTCCGCTTGGTCAGGGCCCGCCGCGTGACGAGCACGCGGCCGGCGCGATCGACGACGTGGCAGGAGAACGCCAGGTGCAGCGGGGTGTCGGTGGTGTGGACCGTGGCCTTGTCCGCCGCCCCGACGGGGCGACCCTCGTCGTCCAGCAGCACCACCAGCTCGCCGTCGCCGCTCGCCTCCGGCACGCGGGCCACCGTCCTCTCGTGCGCCCGCGGGCGGGGCGCTCGTCCCCGCGATCCTACGGCGGCCCCCCGCCCGCCCCGCCACAGGTCCACCATGGGAGGGACGGCGGTCTGGAGGCCCGGTGACCGATGCTGACGGCACGTCCGGCGCGTCCTCGAAGCAGCAACGACGACCTCGCCCTCGTCATGGGGATGAACCGGCTGCGCCGGGGCCACGTCGACCTCGACGCGGGCGTCGAGCCGGACCTCATCACCGGGACGACCGAGGACCCTGCCGGCGTCGGCCGGACGTGCCGGACGTACACGATGGTCGGTCGGCGCAGCGCGAGCCAGCTCTCCGGGAGCACGGCGCTGTTGCTGCTCGTCGTCGACGTCCTCGTCGCCGGGGTGTTCGCCGCCCTGGTGGCCGGGTCGTGGGACCTCGAGCGACCGGTGGGCCTGCTCGGGCTCCTCGGCGGGGCCGCCTACGTCCTGGTCGTCGCCGCGCTCAATGCGTCGCACCTTCGCCCGCGACCACCCGGACTTCACCGGCGTGCCGACCTCCGAGCCGTCACCGTGAGCCGCCGCGGCGAGCCCGCGTGCGGTCCGGGCCCGCGGTCGACGCCGCTGCGCGGTCGTGAGCCCGGACCGCGCCCACCGCCCCGGACCTTCCGCTCCGGTGCTCCGGCGCCTACCGTGGACATGTCCGGTTCGTCCGTCCCGGCCGGTGACCCGGCCCCGCAGGGAGGGAGCTCGCGATGACGCGACGCCCGATCGGAGTTCTCACCGCCGCGCTGGTGCTGCTCCTCACCGCCCCGGCCGCTGCCACCCCGTACCCCGACCGGCTCGAGCTGCCCGCCGGGTTCCAGCCGGAGGGGATCGCCATCGGGGCCGGTCCGACCGCCTGGCTCGGCTCCCTCGCCGACGGCGACATCTACGCCGTCGACCTACGCACCGGCGCGGGCGAGGTGGTCAGCGAGGGCCCGGGCACGCCGTCGGTCGGTCTCGCGGTCGACAGCCGCGGGCACCTCTTCGTCGCGGGCGGCCCGGCCGGTGACGCACGTGTCGTCGACACCGCCACCGGCGAGGTCCTGGCCACCTTCGCCCTCACCGGTGAGAGCACGACGTTCGTCAACGACGTCGTCCTCACCCGGGAGGCCGCCTGGTTCACGGACTCCTTCAGGGCGGTGCTCTACCGGGTGCCGCTCGGACCGGCGGGCGCCCTCCCAGACCCGGGCGAGGTCACCGAGCTCCCGCTCACCGGTGACTGGGAGCAGCTGGCCGGCTTCAACGCCAACGGCATCGAGACCACGCCGGACGGCAAGGCGCTGCTCGTGGTGAGCTCCGCCACCGGGGTGCTGCACCGCGTGGACCCGGCCACCGGCGAGACCCGGGCCGTCGACGTCGAGCCGCTGCCCGCGGCCGACGGCCTGCTGCTCCAGGGCCGCACGCTGTACGCCGTGCAGAACGCGGTCGGGGAGATCGCCGTCGTCGAGCTCGACCCGGCCGGCACACGCGGCACCAGCGTCGACACCCTCACCAGCCCCGACCTCGACGTCCCGACCACCGTCGCGGCGTTCGGGTCGGACCTCTACCTGCCCAACGCCCGGTTCGGGACGCCCCCGGCCGGGGCGGTGTACTGGGTCACCGCCGTCGACCGGTGAGGGCGGCGTCCCGCCGCGCCGCCTCCGCTCTTGGTCGCCTCAGCGCTCGGCCGCCTCAGCCCTCGGTCGGTGCGCCGCCGCGGGCGTCGAGCATCTCGCGCAGCACCGTCAGCTCGGCCTCCTGGGCGGTGACGATCGCGCCCGCGAGGTCGCGCACGACGTCCTGCTCGGCCAGGTCCACCGCCGCCTCGGCCATCTCCACACCGGCCTCGTGGTGCGGGATCATCAGGCCCAGGAAGATCCGCTCCGCCTCCGCACCGTCGGCCTCGGCGAGCGCGGTGAGCTCGTCCCGGGTCGCCATGCCCGGCATGAGCCCGTCGGGGGCGGCGCCGTGGTCGCCGTGTCCCGTCATCCACGCCATCGGCTCCGCCGGGCCCGACTGCGGCAGGCCCCACGTCTCGAGCCACGCGTGCATCTGCCCGGCCTGCTGCTGCTGGGTGAGCACGATGTCGAGCGCGAGCTGGCGCACCTCAGCGTCCTCGGTCGCCTCACGCACAAGCACCCCCATCTCGACGGCCTGGAGGTGGTGGACCCGCATGTCCCGGGCGAACCCGGCGTCGGCCGACCCCTCCGCCGGGGTCGCCGCCGACGGTGCGAGCCGGGTGCCGGTGAGCAGCCCGCCCACCGCGCCGAGCGCCACCAGCAGCGCGGCGACGGCGACGAACGTGCCCTGGCGACGCGCTCCGCCCGCGGCCGGTCCGACCTGCTCGTCCGAGTCGTCGGGCAGCGTCGTGGTGCCTGGCATCAGGCGGGCGTCCCGACGCCGCCGAAGCAGGCGGCGCCGGGCTCGGGCGTCTGCGCGCCCTGGAGGTACCGCTCGAGGAAGACCTCGAGCCGCTCGTCGCCCGCGTCCTCGACCTGGAGCTGGATACCCCACGCGCTGGCCACCACCGGGGCGGGCATGTCCGCCTCACCCGGGCTGAGGAGGCCGTACGCCTCTCCCTCGACGAGGTCGGTGAGAACCTCGACCTGCTCGGCCGGGAGGTCGGGGTCGTAGGTGATCCACGCGGCGCCGTGCTCGAGGGAGTGCACCGCGTTCTCGTTCGGGACGGGCTCGGTGTAGACCCCGCAGTTGAGCCACGCAGGGTTGTGGTCACCGCCGACGGGCGGCAGCGGCTCGTACGCCACGGCCGTCTCGACGTGGTTCGAGGTGAGCTCGGTGAACTCCTCGACGCCGTCGATCGGCGCGTTCGCCGCGGCCTCGACGGCGGCGCGCTCCCGCGAGGCGTTGACGAGCGGGACGGCGACCGCCGCGACGAGGGCGAGGCTCAGCCCCGCGGCACCACCGACGATGACGTTGCGCTGGCGCCGGTCCCTGCGCTGCTGCTCCGCCCGCATGGCGGCCACCTGGGCCGCGCGGTCCTTGGCGTCCACCTTGCGGCTGCTCACGTGGGGTCCCCCAGAAGTTGTGCTTTCACCTCGATGCTAACCCGGGCGTCGGCCACGGGCCAAGAACGTCCGAGCGCGCGGGGGCGAGAAGGCCGACCGCGACGGGCGCGCTGATGACCCCGGAGCGTGCGGCGCGGCGAACTGCGACGGCCGCCTCGTCGGGGAGGTCGACCGTCGCGCCGGGCGCCAACGGTCCGTTCAGGGGTACTACGGTGCCGCGCGCTCCCTGGTGAAGGTCCAGGTGGCGCCACGTCCTCGTGGGCGCCGCGCCACACGTTAGGCAATCCTCGGTCGGGGCTGGCGGGACCTAGGTCCTCCCGCGGTGGAGACCGGGACCTCCGGGCCTGTCCGACCCCGTTGCGGGTGGCAGGCTGAGAGGGACCGTCGAGGTCCCGGCACCGGCGCCGGGCGGGCAGGAGGACATCCCATGAGCACTCAGAACGTCCCGCCGGGTGCGGTGGTCGTCGGTGTCGACGGCACCGGGAAGGACCGTCGTGCCCTCGCCTGGGGTGCCGTCGAGGCCGCGCGCCGCCGGACCGGTCTGCACGTGCTCTACGCCTACCCGTGGACCGTCTTCGCCAGCGAGTACGGGATCGCCCCGAGCGCGGAGATCCTCCGTGACGCCTCGTCCGTCACGGACGCCGCCGTCGACGAGGCGCTGGAGTCCGTCCCGGGCCTCGACGTCACCACCCAGGTGGTCGTCGCCGACGCCGCCGTCAGCCTGGTGACGGCGTCCGAGCAGGCCTCGGTCGTCGTCCTGGGGGCGCGCGGGCGCGGGGCGGTCGCCGGCGCGCTGCTGGGCTCGGTCTCGCAGTCGGTGGCCGCCCACGCGCACGGGCCGGTGGTGGTCATCCGGGAGCACGGGGGCGCACCCGACGGCCCGGTGGTCGCCGGGGTGGAGCCTGCCCAGGGAGCGGCCGCCGTCCTGGAGTTCGCGTTCGACCAGGCGCGTGCCCACGGCGTGGGTCTGCGGGCCGTCCACGCCCACTCCCTCGCGTCGCTGCGCACCGACTTCTTCGGGGCGCGAACCGAGGAGTTCCTGGCCCTGGCCGCCGAGCAGGTGGTGGTCACGGAGCGGTCCGCCATCGACGCGCTCGTCGCGGCCGAGGCCGGTCGGGGCGTGGCGGTCGAGGTGGTCGACGTCGAGGGCCACCCGGTCGACGTCCTCGCGGAGGAGGCCGTCGCAGCCAGCCTCGTCGTCGTCGGCAGCCGTAGCCGCAGCGGCCTCGCCGCGCTGCGCCTGGGCTCGGTCAGCCGGGGGGTGCTGTGCCGTGCCCCCGTCGTGGCCGTCGTCCGGGTGCCGGTCACCGGGGGGTAGCGCACCACCCGCTCCGGACCCTTCCTCCACAGCCGGGGTCCGCACCGTGCGCCGGGTGCTGCGGTGCACGGCGGGCACGCGCGTGGGTGGGGAGCGCTTTGCTTCCCTCAAGGAGGCGAACCCCATGACCAACGAGTCGCTGCAGTCGCTGAACGTCAACACCCTCATCGGCAACACCCGCCACCGGGGAACGGCCTGGCACTACCGCGCCGATCTCCAGGGCGAGGAGCCCAACCACTATCCCGGTCCCATCCCTGTCGAGGACGTCGCCCGACGGCTCTTCGGGTGGGACGCCCTGACGCGCCGGATCGCCGTCGAGGTGCCGGCCGACGTGCGGTCGATGACCCACGTCAGCTCCACCGGTGCCCCCATGCGCTGGGTGGACGTGCCCGGCCGCAAGGCGGTGGTGCGCTCGGACCGTGACGACGGCGCCGTCCTGGGCGTCTTCACCGACGCCTACGTCCCCCACCAGTACGCCCAGTACCTGCTGCGGACGCTGTCGGACATCCTCGACGACTCCCTCTCCATCAGCTCCGCCGGACTGCTCAAGGACGGCGCGGTCGCCTGGGTGGAGGTCTCCGTCCCGGAGTCGATCGTCACGCCCGAGGGTGTGGAGTTCCGGCCGAACCTCCTCGCGACGACGACGCTCGACGGCTCACTGGCCACGACGTACAAGCGCACGGTCACCGACGTCGTGTGCGACAACACCCGCAACGCCGCCCTGCGCGAACGGGGCGAGCACGTCAAGATCCGCCACTCCCGCAACTCCCTGCTGCGGCTGGACGCCGCCCGGCAGGCCCTGGCGATGGTCCACACCACCGCGGAGGGGTTCGCCGCCGAGGTCGCGAGGCTGTGCCGGATCGAGGTCGACCACCGCACCTGGAGCCGGTTCCTCGACTCCTGGGTGCCCCGGACCGCTGCGGACGGTGCCAGGCTCGCTCCGCAGGCGGCCCGGATGGCCGAGCGCAAGCGGGAGGCCCTGGCCGGGCTGTACGCGCACGACCAGCGCGCGGCGCCGTGGGCGGGGACGGCCCACGCGGTGCTGCAGGCGGTCAACACCTACGAGCACCACCTGAGCCCGATGCGCGGGACCTCACGCCCGCAGCGCAACATGCTCCGGACCGTCAGCGGACGGTACGACAGCCTCGACCGTGCGGCGTGGCAGACCCTGGAGAAGGTCCTGGCCACGGTCTGAGCGCCCGGGCCGCGTCACATGGCCCGAGCCAGGCTGCGTCATATGGCCCGCGCCAAGCTGCGACGCAGCGCCCAGGACCCGATCAGCAGCAGGACCACGGCCATGGCGGCCAGCACCCCGAGCTCGGGGGCGACGTCGGACCTGCGTCGTGCCGCTGGATCTCGGCAAAGGCGTCGTGGCCCCAGGGGTGCGGGGTGATGTGGGCGGCTGCAGCTCAGACCATCGGGCAGCCGGCGCACCAGGGCTCGTGACCCGGGCGCGCCCGACCCGCGCGATCGTCGCACACCGACGTTCGCGTCAGCGCGCCTGGCGACCGGCAAGGTCCGACCGTCGGCGACACACCTACCGTAGAGATACCCCCGGGCGTATCAACGAGACCTACGTCCCGCCCGGATCCCTAGAGGCTTCGCGGACGGTAGGCGGCGACGAGCGCGTCGAGGAGCCGGTCGGTGTCCTCGTCGACCGCACGCCGGGCGGGGTCGGCGTCGTACCAGTCGACGATCTCGCGCGCGCCCCGGGCGAAGGGCACCTTCGCGGAGAAGTCGGGGACGAGCCGGCGCACCTTGGCGTTGTCGAAGATGACCGAGTGGGCCTTGTCGCCGAGCAGGGACGCGCCGAGCTCGGGGTCGGCCGCCGCGATCGCCTCCGACGCGACGTGCACCAGGCGCGGCTCCACGCCGGCCGCCTCGGCCATGAGCGTGTAGATCTGGTTCCAGGTGAGCACCTCGTGGGAGGTGATGTGGAAGGCCTCGCCGATCGCGGACGTCGCCCCGAGCAGTCCGGTGAAGCCTGCGGCGAAGTCGCTGTTGTGCGTGAGGACCCACAGCGACGTGCCGTCCCCGGGGACGACGACCTCGGCGCCGCGCCGCATGCGCTCGACCGTCGTCCAGCCGCCGGGCAGGGGCACCATCGTCGCGTCGTAGGTGTGCGAGGGCCGCACGATCGTCGCCGGGAAGCCGTCCTCGCGGTACTCGCCGACGAGCACGTCCTCCGCGGCGATCTTGTTGCGGGAGTAGCCCCAGAAGGGGTTGCGCAGCGGGGTCGACTCGGTGATGGGCAGCCGGGCCGGCGGCGTCTGGTAGGCCGAGGCCGAGCTGATGAAGACGTACTGCCCGGTCCGTCCGGCGAAGGTCTCCACCGCTGCGCGCACGTGCGCCGGCGTGAAGGCGAGGAAGTCGGCGACGACGTCGAAGGTCTCCTCGGCCAGCGCGTCGCGCACCGCGGGAAGGTCGCGCACGTCGGCCCGCAGCTCACGCACCCCCGCAGGCAGGGGGCGGGTCGTGGACCGGCCACGGTTGAGCACGGTGACGTCGAACCCGTCGTCCGCCGCCCGGCGCACGCACGCCGAGCTGATGACGCCGGACCCGCCGATGAACAGGGCCTTCATGGTTCCTCCTCGTCGCGGTCGGGATCTCGGCCGCTCACCCATGCTGCCAGCAAGGCCGCGCGGGCGCCGACCGCTGCCGGCAGAGGTCAGCGCGCGCCCACCGACGACAGGGCCTCGACGACCCGGGTCATCGGGGAGCCGAGGTTCCACCGCTCCGCCAGCGCCAGGACCGCCTCGGGGTCGGCGGGGGTGGCGGGCAGCGCGTCGTCGACCTGCCCGACCGGGGCGTCGCGCGCCACCCGGACCACGAGGGGCGCGACGTCGAGGTAGTCCCGGGCCGCGCGGAGCCGCGCCCGCTGGGTGGCCGAGACCGTCCCGTCCTCGGCGTCGACGGCAGCGCGGAGGCCCGCGAGGCTGCCGTGCCGCGCGAGGAGCCCGGCCGCCGTCTTCTCCCCCACGCCGGCGACCCCGGGCAGCCCGTCACTGGGGTCGCCGCGCAGGATCGCCATGTCGGCGTAGGCCTCGCCCGTCGCGACGCCGTAGCGCTCGCGCAGCCGCGCCTGGTCCACGTGCTCGAGGTTCCGCAGCCCGCGGGCGGTGTACAGCACGACCACCCCGGCGTCGTCGTCGACCAGCTGGAAGAGGTCGCGGTCCCCGGTGACGATCTCCACGCCCCCGCGCGCCCGGGACGTGACCGCCCGGTCGGTGAGGGTCCCGATGACGTCGTCGGCCTCGTAGCCGGGGGCACCCACCCGCGCGACCCCCAGGGCCGCGAGCGCCTCGACGATGACGGGCACCTGCGCGGTCAGGGCCGGCGGCACCTCCTCGCCGCCGTCGGCGGCGAGCCGGTACTCCTTGTAGGACGGGATCACCGCGACGCGGAAGGCCGGGCGCCAGTCGTCGTCCCAGCACGCGACGAGGCGCGACGGCCGACGGTCGGTCACCAGGCGCGCGATGGTGTCGAGGAACCCGCGGACCGCGTTGACGGGGGTGCCGTCCGGGGCGGTGACGGAGTCCGGGACCCCGTAGAACGCCCGGAAGTACAGCGAGGCACTGTCGAGAAGCAGCAGCGGGCCGGTCGAGGTCATGGGTCCAGCATGCCCTGCGGGCGCCGCCCGAGGGCGCGCCCGGTCCTCAGGGGCCCACCGAGGGTGCGCGGGCCTCAGGCGCCGGCCGCGGCCGCCGTCGGGGTGGCGGTCGACACCGCCGAGCCTCGCCGGCGCCGCGAACGACCCAGGACCAGCGGCGACCACCACGGACCGCGCGCCTCGCGCGCCACCCGGCGGGCCTCCTCGCGTCGCCAGGCACCCTCGTCGTAGCTCCACTGGTTCCGCAGCCGCTCCTGCGTGAGCACCATCTCCACGATCTGTCCGCTCTCCACGTTCTCCTCCTCGTCGGGGTCCTGCCGACCCGGTCGGGCCGGCGTGGCGTCCTGCGCCGGACACGACGATCCCGGCCGGCGCCCGGCCCGCGCATCGGGGGCGCATGCCCATCTACCGGGGACCGGGTGCCTACGGCAGCGCCGCCCCACCGAGATGGGCACCCCCGTCCGGCGAGATGGGCAGCGGCTACCGATGTGGCGCCCGGCGGCGGGTGTCCGGCCAGCTTCCAACCGACACCCAGGAGGACTTCCATGAACCAGGTCACCACCGAGGCCACGACCCGCAACGGGGTCAACGCCGCGACCCTTCTCGCCACGCTCGACGCGGTCAGCGCCGATCCCGCGATCGCCGACTTCCGGTTCCGTGCGCACAAGCGCTGGGTCAGCGGCACGCACAGCCAGGGACGGATCAGCGGGTTCTACGGCGCCGGCCAGGAGATGAGCCACCTGCGCGAGACCGTCCTCGACGCCGACCACCCACAGGTGCTCGTCGGCAAGGACACCGGGCCCACGCCGGTGGAGTACGTGCTGCACGGCCTGGCCGCGTGCCTCACCGCAGGGCTGGAGAACATCGCCGCCGTCCGCGGGATCACCCTGACCTCCGTGGAGTCGACCGTCGAGGGTGACATCGACCTCATGGGGATCCTGGGGCTCTCCGAGAACACCCGCAACGGCTTCTCGCAGGTGAGGGTGCACTCACCATCAGCGGCGACGCACCCGAGGAGGTGCTGCGGGACCTGCTCGAGCGGTCCGCGGGCCGCTCCGCCGTCCTCGACGTCGTCACCGACGGCGTCCCGGTGACGATCGACGCCACCCTCCGCTGAGCGGCTCGGCCTCGCCGGGGACCGGTCGGTTCCCGGCATGGCCCGCCAGGAGAGGGACGCACGTCCGCACGATCATCATCGGTGCCGGCCAGGCAGGTCTCGCGCTGACCCGCGAGCTGACCGAGGCCGGGCAGGACCACGTCGTCCTCGAACGCGGCCGGCCCGCGGAGCGCTGGCGCAGCGAGCGCTGGGACTTCTTCCGACTACTCAGCCCCAGCTGGCTCACGCGCCTGCCGCACTACCGCTACACCGGCCCGGACCCCGACGGGTTCATGACCGGCGCCGAGGTCGTCGACTTCGACGTGTACGTGCGCTCCTTCGACCCGCCGCTGCTCACCGGTGTGGAGGTCACCGCCGTCGCGGCGTCCACACGGGGCCGGAAGGTGCGCACCGCCCCCGGCGCTCGCTGGTCGGCCGAGAACGTCGTGGTCGCCACCGGCCACTACGACGCACCCTCGGTGCCCGCGCCGGCACGTGACCCCCCGAGGGACGTCCACCAGCTGCACACCTCCGGGGTACTGAAACCCGCACCCTGCCCGGCGGCGCCGTCCTCGTGCCGGCCGGCGACCTCACGGGCGCCGTCGGTGCGCTGCTCCGCGACTGAGTGGCCGGACTCCCGGCGGGTGCGACCCCGCCTACAGTGGCGCCATGAGCCACCCCACCGCCCTGCACGAGCAGATCCTCGCCGAGGAGTCCGAGCTCCGCTTCACCTCCTTCACCCGCCGGCACGCCTGGGAGCTGGGCTGCCTGCTCCGGGACGCGGCGCAGGACCGGTCGCTGCCGATCGCGATCGGGATCATGCTGGGCGAGCAGCGCGCCTTCCACACGGCACTGGACGGCTCGAGCGCGGACAACGACGCGTGGCTCGCCCGCAAGATGGCGGTCGTGCGCCGCTACGGCCGCAGCTCCTTGGGCGTCGGCGAGCAGTTCCGGGTCGGCGGGAGGGACTTCGACACCGACAGCCGTCTCGACACCGACCGGTTCGCCGCGCACGGCGGTGCCTTCCCGCTCACCCTGGCCGGCGGGGAGATCGTCGGGGTCGTCGGCGTCTCCGGGCTGCCGCAGCGGGAGGACCACGCCTTCCTCGTCGAGCAGCTCAGGGTCTACCTGGGGCGGTAGCTCCGGGCGTCGTGCGGCGCGGTGTCACGCCCGCCGCGACCGCCGCGGCGTACACGGCGTCGCGCCGTACAGCTCACGGCGTCGCGCCCGCCGCGCCTAGCCAGTCGCGCACGCGCCCGGCCCAGCCCTCGCGCCCCCGGGCGAGCACCGCGGCGAGGAGCAGCCGGGCCTGCCAGTGGGAGAGGTCGCCCGCCATGACCGCTCCCGCCGCGGCGAGGTCGGCTCCCCCGCCGGCGTAGAGGCCCGCGACGGCGCCGGACCCGGTCCGGGACGTCACGACCACGGGCAGCCCCGCGCCGAGGAGCTCGACGAGCACCGCCGTGACCGGCGGGGTGGTGTTCCCCGCGCCGAACCCCGCCACGACCAGCCCTTCGGCCCCGTCCCGCACCGCCGCCTCGACGGCAGCGGCGTCGGCGCCGAGGTACTGGGGCACGACCGTCACCCGCGGCAGGTCGACGGCGTCCATGGGCAGGATCGGGGCGGGCAGCTCGGGCCGGGCGTGGCGGCGCACCCCGGTCTCGTCGACGTGCCCGAGGGGGCCGCGGGTGGGTGCGGCGAACGCCTCGAGACCCAGCGACTTGGCCTTGTGGGTCCCGATGGCCGGCAGCACCGCATCGGCGAAGGCGATGGTCACCCCGGTGCCCCGGCTCGTCGGCGACGCGGCCCAGGCCAGGGCGGCGGCGAGGTTGCGGGGCCCGTCCGGGGCGGCGTCGTCGAAGGGCCGCTGCGACCCGGTGAGGGTGACCGCCCGCTCGGTGTCGTGGCCGAGGGCGAGGAGGAACGCCGTCTCCTCCATCGTGTCGGTGCCGTGGGTGACGACGACGCCGTCGGAGGTCACCAGGGCCTCCCGGACGGTCCGGACGAGCCGGAGCACGCGCGGCACGGTCAGTGCCGAGGAGTCGACCCCCTCGACGTCGCGGACCACCACGTCGACCTCCAGCGGCCAGACGGTCCGGGCCCGCTCGAGGAGCTCCGCCCCGGCGGCCCCCACGGTGAGCCCGCGCGCGCTCCTGCGGGCCGCGATGGTCCCGCCGGTGGCGAGCAGGGTGATCATGGTGCCTCCTGGGGACGAGATGCCGCGGGTCAGGCTACCGAGCGCCACCGCCCCGTGCGGCACTGGGCGAACTGGCAGGTCCGCGTCAGCGTCCTCCCAGGTCGCGGAGGGAAGGTGGTGCTCGCGGGATTCGACGACCGGGCCCCCGCACCCGAAGAGACGGATGGAAGACATGAAGCGCACACTCTCCGCCCTGGCCGCCGCTGGGGCCCTGGGGATCGCCGGGGTCGCCGGGGTCGCCCTGCTGCCCGCGGGCGCCGCGACGACCAGCGGGACGACCACCGAGGAGGACTCCGGCTCCTTCCTCGCCGACCGCGTCCAGCGTGTCCGCGACGCACTCGCCGGTCTCGTGGAGGACGGCACCATCACCGAGGACCAGGCCGACGACGTCGCCGAGACGCTCGGTTCCTCCGACGCCCGCGGCGGCCACGGTCTGCGCATGCTCGCACTCGGCAGCGCCGCGGAGGCGCTCGGGCTCGACGAGGACGCGCTGCGCGAGCAGCTGGTCGACGGCGCGACGCTCGCCGAGGTGGCCGAGGCGCAGGGGGTCCCGACCGCCGAGCTCGTCGACGCCCTCGTCGCCGCCGCCGGCGAGCGGATCGACCAGGCGGTGGCCGACGGCGACCTCGACGAGGAGCGTGCGGCCGACCTGCGCGCGGACCTCGAGGGCCGCGTCACCACCGCGGTCGAGGAGGGACTCCCGATGGGTGGGCCTGGACACGGCCCCGGCGGGCACCGCGGGATGGCCGGCCTGACCGACGAGGGCACCTCCGACGACGACGCCACGACGGACGACGCCACGGCGCAGACCTCGGCCTGGCGGGCCTGACCGGCGCGCCGGAGCCGGACGGTGGGGCGGCACGGGCGCAGGGGGCCCGTGCCGCCCCGTCCGCTACTCGCTGAGGAAGACGTACCTCGCCACGAGCAACAGGGCGACGACGTACAGGATCGGGTGGACCTTGCGGCCGTCGCCGGTGAAGAGCTTGATGGCGCAGTAGCTGATGACGCCGAGGCTCACGCCGTTGGCGATGGAGAACGTCAGCGGCATCGAGATGATCGCCAGGAACGAGGGCACACCCTCGGAGACCTTGTCCCACTCGATGTGGCGGATCCCGTCCATCATCATCGCCCCGACGAGGATGAGCGCCGGCGCCGTCGCCGCGCCCGGGATCGCCCCGGCGAGCGGCCACAGGAACATCGACAGAGCGAACAGCACGCCCGTCGTCGCCGACGTCAGGCCCGTCCGTCCGCCGTCCTCGATGCCCGAGGCGCTCTCGACGTAGGCGGTGGTGGTCGAGGTACCCGGCGCGCTGGGCCAGCCCGGTGAGGGTGCCCGTGGCGTCGAAGAAGTCCACGAAGAAGAAGGTGAACACCACCGACAGGACGCCGAGCCCGAGGGCACCGGCGATGTCCAGCGCCCCCACGAGGTCACTGGGCCAGATCGGCGCTGCGACGACGCCGTCACCGAAGCCGGGGAACGCCTGGAGGCCGCCGTCGGCGCCCCCGGCGAAGACCTGGGCCCCGGAGACGATCGCGATGACCGAGGAGCCGAGGATGCCCCAGAGGATGGCGCCCTTGACCTTGAGCTGGAGCAGGACCGCGGTGATGAGCAGGCCGACGATCGCCACCCAGGCGGTGGGGCTGCCCAGTGAGCCGAGGGTGACCATCGTCGCCTCGTTCGGCACGACGATCCCGGCGGTGCGCAGCCCGAGGAACGCCAGGAACGTGCCGATGCCGGCGGTGATCGCCAGCTTGAGGCTCATGGGGATCGCCATGACGATCGCCTTGCGGGCCCCGATGACGCTCAGGACGACGAACAGCACGCCGGAGATGAACACCGCGCCGAGCGCGGTCTGCCACGGTACGCCCATCCCCTGCACCACGGTGAAGGAGAAGAACGCGTTGAGCCCCATGCCGGGGGCCTGGGCGAACGGGTAGCGGGCGATCACGCCCATGACGATGGAGCCGAACGCCGCCGCGATGGCCGTGACCATGAGCAGCTGGACGAAGGAGTTGGGGACGTCGATCGCCCCGGAGAGGACCTGCGGGTTGACGAAGAGGATGTAGCTCATCGTCAGGAACGTGGTGAAACCCGCGCGCAGCTCGCGCGGGATCGTCGAGCCCTCGGCGGTGATGCCGAAGTAGCGGTCCACCGGGCCGGGCCCGGTGCGGACGGGACCGGACTTCTTCGTCGCGGTCGTGCTCATGCTGCCTCCAGGGGAAGGGACGGGGGCACGGGCTGGGGCGCGGAGCTGACCGCCCGGCCGGCTACCCAGACGACGGCGACGTCGCCGGGTGTGCCCAGGGTGAAGATCTTGGCAAGGGCGTCGGTCGCGTCCGCCGGGTGGCGGAGCACGACGTCGAGGGTGCTGCCCGGCTGGGGTCGGACCCAGACGGCGTCGAACTGCTTGCCGACCGAGAGGTCGCCGACGTCGTCGCCGAGCCCCAGCGCCAGGGCGCCGGACCTCGTCGCGAGATGGAGGAGCGCGGCGGGGCCCAGTGCCACCCCGCGCGGGCCGAGGAGGCGCTGGACGAAGTACGCCTGCAGGCCCTCCTTGAGCAGGGAGAAGCCGGTGCCGGCCCCGACGTCGGAGCCGAGGGCCACCCGCACGCCGGCCGTGAGGTGCTCGGCGAAGGGGAACAGCCCGCTGCCGAGGGCGCAGTTGGAGGTGGGGCAGTGGGCGACGGCGGCGCCCGCGCGGGCGAGCACCTCCAGCTCGTGGCCGGTGGGGTGGACGTTGTGGGCCAGGACCGAGCGCGGGGTGACCAGGCCGTGCCGGTCGTAGGAGTCGAGGTAGTGCCCGGCGCCGGGGAAGAGCCGGGCGACCTCCTCAATCTCGGCGGTGTTCTCGTTGAGGTGGGAGGTGAACCAGACGTCGTCGCGGGCGGCGAGGAGCTCGGCGCACGCGTCGAGCATGGGCTCGGAGCTGGAGAGGGAGAACCGCGGCGTGACGGCGTAGCGCAGGCGTCCGCGGCCGTGCCACGTCTCCAGCAGGGCCCGGCCGTGCGCGAGCGCGGCCTCGGGGGTGGTGAGCAGGGGCTCGGGGAGGATCCGGTCGCTGACGACCAGGCCGCTGGTGATCCGCAGCCCGACCCGCTCGGCCTCGGCGAACAGGGCGTCGACCGCCTCCGGGAAGTGCGAGCCGAAGACGAGCGCGGTGGTGGTGCCGGCCCGGACGAGGCCGTCGACGAACTCCCCGGCGACCTCCTCGGCGTAGGTCCGGTTCACCAGGCGCGTCTCCTCGGGCAGCGCGCACCGGTCGAGCCAGTCCAGCAGGGGCATGCCCAGGCCGCCGATGGCCCGCACCTGCGGGAAGTGCACGTGGGTGTCGACCATCCCCGGCAGGAGGATGCCCTCGCGCAGGTCGACGACCTCCTCGCCGGGGTGGGCGGCGGCGACGTCGGCGAAGCGGCCGCGGGCGGCGATGACGCCGTCGCGGACGAGGAGCCCGCCGTCGTGCTCGGCGCGCAGGGCCTCGGGGCCGTCCTCGAACGGGTCGCTCGGGGTGTCGAGGACGGTGGCGCGGTAGAGGGTCATGCGCGGCGGCCCTCGGCGGGTGCCGGCGCGGCGGGCGCCGCACGGTCGGCCCGGGCGAGGACGTGGGCCGGCCCGGCGGCCCCGGCCTCGCGCTCGATGGTCTGCAGCAGGTCCGCCGCGACGGAGACGGCGATGACGGCCGGGGCCTTGCCCGTGATGGTCGGCAACCCGATGGGGCAGGTGATGGTGGAGATGACGGCGTCGTCGTGGCCCTCCGCACGCAGGCGGACCCGGAACCGCGACCACTTGGCGCGGGAGCCGATGAGGCCGACGTCGAGGTCGCCGCGGCGCAGGGCCGCGTCGCACAGGAGGAGGTCCTCGGCGTGGTCGTGCGTCATGACGAGCACGTGGGACCCCGCCGGGAGGGCGCGCAGCACGGTCTCGGGGGCGACGGCGTGGTGGACGGTGACGCTCGCGTGCCCGCCGGTGACGTCCGCCAGACGCAGCGGGTCCAGCTGCTCGGCGCGGCTGTCGACGAGGTGGAGGTCCAGGCGCAGCCGGGACAGGATGCGGGCGAGCTCGAGACCGACGTGCCCGACGCCGAAGACGGCGACGGTCGGGGCCGTGCGCAGCGGCTCGAGGAGGACGCTGACCTCTCCCCCGCAGCACTGACGCCCGTGCCGGTTCTCGGCGTGGTCGTTGAGGGCGAACGTCAGGGTCTCGGGCGCGGTCGCGCCCTCGTCGATCATCGCCCGCGCCCGGTCCACGACCGTGGCCTCGAGGTTGCCCCCGCCGACGCTGTCCCATGTGGCGCCTCTCGCCACGACCATCTTCGCGCCGGCCTCGCGCGGGGCGTGGCCGCGGACCGCGGTCACGGTCACGAGGACGCCCGGGCGAGCGTCCGCGCGCAGGCTCTGCACCGCCTCCAGCCAGTCCACGGTCAGCTCCCCCCGGAGACGGAGCGGGCGGCCCCGGCCGCCGCGCCGCCGTGGGCGCCATCGACACCGTGTCCGCCGTCGACACCGTGTGCGTCGTGGCCGCCGTCGTGCTCGCCCGTGGCGGCCGACCGGGCGGCCCCGTGGTCGGCGCCGTCGTGGGCCTGCTCGGTGCCGTGGTCGGACCCGTCGACGTCGCCCGTCGCGGCGGGCTGGGCAGCCCCGGGCGACGGCGCGGCCGCGTCCGCGGTGGGGGCGCCGTCCCCGAGGTCGGTCACGGTGCCGGCCGGCCCGGCGGCCGCCGCCGTCCCCGCGACCGGCGCACCCGTCACCGCCGACGTCTCCTCGCCGGGCGCCTCACCACCGGCCGAGCGGGCCGCCTGAACGGCCCAGAAGACCGCCTCGGGGGTGGCCGGGCTCGCCAGACCCACGCTGACCCCACCGGGCCCGAACGCGGCGGCGGCCTCGCGCAGCGCCTCCCGGACGCTGAAGGCCAACATGAGCGGCGGCTCCCCCACAGCCTTGGAGCCGTAGACGACGCCGGTCTCGGTGGCCCGCTCGAAGAGGTGGACGTTGAGCTCCTCGGGCATCTCGGAGAAGCTCGGCAGCTTGTAGGTGCTCGCCGACTGGGTGGCCAGGCGGCCGCGGGTGTCGCCGTCGGAGAGGTCCCAGCGCAGCTCCTCCAGGGTCAGCCAGCCGGCGCCCTGGACGAACCCGCCCTCGATCTGGCCGACGTCGACGAGCGGGGAGAGCGTGTCGCCGACGTCGTGGACGATGTCGGTGCGCAGGAACCGGTAGGCGCCGGTGAAGCCGTCCACCTCCACCTCGGAGGCGGCGGCGCCGTAGGAGAAGTACTTGAACGGCTCGCCCTGCATCCGGCTGGAGTCCCAGTGCAGCCCCTCGGTGCGGTAGTACCCGGCGGCGAACAGCGGGACCCGCTGGAAGTAGGCGGCGCGCACGACGTCGGCCCACGCCAGGTCCCGGTCGTGGAACCCGATGCCCGTGACCCGGCCGCCGTCGAAGCGGACGTCGTCGGGATGGATGTCGAGCGTACGCGCCGCGACGCCGGCGAGCCGCTCACGGATCTGCTCGCAGGCGTCCTTGACGGCGCCGCCGTTGAGGTCCGCGCCCGAGCTGGCCGCCGTGGCGGAGGTGTTGGGCACCTTGTCCGTGCGGGTGGGCGCGAGGCGGACGTGGTCCAGCGGCACCCCCAGGGCGGTCGCGGCGACCTGGCGCATCTTGGTGTGCAGGCCCTGGCCCATCTCGGTCCCACCGTGGTTGATGAGCACCGAGCCGTCCTTGTAGACGTGGACGAGCGCCCCGGCCTGGTTGAAGGCGGTGAGGTTGAAGGAGATGCCGAACTTCACCGGCGTCACGGCCAGCGCCCGCTTCGTGTGCGGGTGCGCGGCGTTGAAAGCGGCGATCGCCGCACGGCGCCGGGCGACGTCGCCGCGCTGGTGGACCTCGTCCCAGATCGCGGCGAGCCGCTCGGGGTGCCGCACCGGCTGGCCGTAGGGCGTGGCCTGGCCGGGGGCGTAGAAGTTGCGCCGCCGCAGCTCGGCCGGCGCCACGCCCAGCAGGGGCGCGCACCTGCCGAGGATGTCCTCGATGACGAACATACCCTGGGGCCCGCCGAAGCCCCGGAAGGCCGTCTGCGAGGTCTTGTTGGTGCGCGCGATCCGGCCGTGGACCTCGACGTCGGGGATGAAGTAGGCGTTGTCGATGTGGCACAGCGCCCGGGCGAGCACGGGCTCGGACAGGTCCAGGCTCCACCCGCCGTCGGAGGTCAGGGTCGCGCGCAGGGCCAGCAGGCGGCCGTCGTCGTCGAAGCCGACCTCCCACGAGGCGTGGAACGGGTGCCGCTTGCCGGTGATCGTCAGGTCCTGGGTGCGGTTGAGCCGCAGCCGGACGGGCCGGCCGGTCAGGACCGAGCCCAGCGCCGCGACCGCCGCGAGGCCGTGCGGCTGCATCTCCTTCCCGCCGAACCCCCCGCCCATGCGCAGGCACTGCACGGTGACCTCGTGGCTGTGCAGCCCGAGGACGTGCGCGACGATCTCCTGGGTCTCGGAGGGGTGCTGGGTGCTGGACTGGACGAAGACCTGCCCCGCCTCGTCGACGAGGGCGAGCGCGGCGTGGGTCTCGAGATAGAAGTGCTCCTGGCCGCCGAGCTCGAGCTCGCCGGCGAAGCGGTGCGCTGCGGCGGCCAGCCCGGCGCCCGCGTCGCCACGGCTCACGGTGGGCTGGTTGCCCTGGAAGCTGCCGGCCTCCATCGCCTCGCCGAGGGTGAGCAGCGACGGGAGGACCTCGTACTCCGCCCGAACCGCCTCGGCGCCGAGCCGGGCCGCCTCGAGGCTCTCGCCCAGGACCCAGGCCACCGGGTGGCCGAAGTACATGACCTCGGTGGGGAAGAGCGGCTCGTCGCCCTTGACGCCGGCGTCGTTGACGCCCGGCACGTCGGCGCCGGTGAGGACGCGGACCACGCCCGGCACCGTCGTCGCCCCGCTGGTGTCCAGCGACGTGACGCGAGCGTGGGCGTGCGGAGCCTGGACGGGCCAGGCGTGCAGGACCCCGGCGGTGCGCACCACGAGGTCGTCGGTGTAGAGCGCGGCGCCGGTGACATGGAGCTCGGCGCTCTCGTGCGGGACGGACACCCCGACGACGGGCCGCTCGGGACGCTCGGACAGGGACCTCATCGGGCCACCTCCAGGGCGGTCTGGGCGAAGAAGCGCAGGACGGACTGCTCGAGCATGGCCGAGCGGTAGCCCGAGCTGGCGCGGTGGTCGTCCATGGGGGTGCCCTCGCCGGCCATGACGGCCGCGGCCGACCGGGCCGTCTCCTCGGTCCACCGGCGCCCCACGAGGGCGCCCTCGGTCGCCCGTGCGCGGACCGGCGTCGCGGCGACGCCGCCGAGCCCGATCCGGACCCCGCTCACCTCGCCGTCGTCACGGGTGGTCAGGGCGAACGCGACGGCGACCGAGGAGATGTCGTCGAAGCGCCGCTTGGCGATCTTGTAGAACGCGGTGGCGGGGGCCAGCGGCAGGGGGATGCGCACCGCCCGGATGATCTCACCGGGCCGGCGCACCGTCGTGCGGTACCCGGTGAAGTACTCGTCCAGGCGGGCCTCCCGCTCGCCGGTGGCGCCGGTGAGGACGAGGGAGGCGTCCAGGGCGAGGAGCGCGGGCGCGGAGTCGCCGATGGGCGAGCCGGTGCCGAGGTTGCCGCCGAGGGTGGCGGTGTTGCGGATGAGGCGCGAGGCGAACTGCGGGAAGAGCTGGGCCAGCAGCGGCACCCGCCCGTCGAGGGCCCGCTCGACCTCCGAGAGGGTCAGGGCCGCACCGATCTCGATGCGTTCCTCGGTGACCTCGAGGCCGCGCAGCTCGGGGAGGCGGTCCACCGCCAGGACGAGCGGGGGCCGGGCGTGACGGATGTTGCGCTCGACCCCGGTGTCCGTGGCGCCGGCGACGACGAGGGCGTCGGGGTCGGCGGCGAGCCGCTCGAGGAGCTCGGCGAGGTCGGCCGGCCGCACGAACCGCCCGGTGGCGTCGGACAGGTCGGTGCTCCGGACCGCGGGCGCGGGGCGTCCCTGGCGCTCGGCGAGCGGGTCGCCGGCCCCGGGGCCGGCGAGGGCGAACGCCGCGTCGCGGATGGGCCGGTACCCGGTGCAGCGGCACAGGTTCCCGCTCAGGGCGTGCAGGTCGAACCCGTTGGGACCGGTCTCGTCGTCGGCAGCGTGGTCCTCCCCGACGGCGGACGTCCCGGTGGCCCCGGCCGCCACCTTGGCCCGGCGGTCGGGCCGGTAGTACTCCGCGGCCATCGAGCACACGAAGCCGGGCGTGCAGTAGCCGCACTGCGACCCGCCCCGCTCGGCCATCTCGCGCTGGACGGGGTGCAGGTCCTGCGCCCGGCAGGCGCCGGGCGCGGTGCCCAGACCCTCGGCGGTGACGATCTCCTGCCCGTCCAGCGCGGCGGCGGACGGCAGGCAGGCGTTGATCGCGGTCCAGCGGGTGCGGCCCTCGCCGTCCGGGCGGGCGACGAGGACGGCGCACGCACCGCACTCACCCTCCGCGCAGCCCTCCTTGGCGGCGGTCAGGCCCTGCGCGCGCAGCCAGTCCAGCAGGGACGTGTGCGGCCCGGCCGCGACGTCGGCCCTGACCCGGCCGTTGACGGTGACCTCTAGGTCCATGCCTCGTGCTCCTGCTTCGAACTGCCCGTGGGGTCCGCCGGTGCCGGTGGTCCGCGAGGGGCATGGTTCGGTGCTTGAGCTGCCGGGCCGCAGGTTATCCATGCCGAACAACGGCGCCGGTGTGCGCAGGACGTTAGTCCCTTGCCGGCGGTGCCCACAAGCATTTCGGAAGGCGAGTTCCCATCGATGTCCGGACGACATCGGGACGACACATCTCGCAGCCGGGGCGGGACGTGGCGCGGCCCGTCGTGCACCCGCCACCGGACCGGGGCCGGCGTCCCCGTGATGCGGGACACCGCCGGGGGTCGCATGCTGGGCGAAAGACGCGGGCGTCAGCGCCTCGTCCCGAGCAGGAGGAGATGTCATGACCACGAAGGTCCACAAGTCGATCATGGTCGACGTCCCGGTCGCCACGGCCTACAACCAGTGGACGCAGTTCGAGGACTTCCCCCACTTCATGGGTGGCGTCACGTCCGTCACCCAGCTCTCCGACGACCGCCTGCAGTGGGTCGCCGAGATCGCGGGGGTCAAGCGCGAGTGGGAGGCCCGGATCCTCGAGCAGGTCCCCGACCGCAAGATCGCCTGGGCGGCCACGGAGGGCGCCACCAACGCCGGCGCGGTGACGTTCGAGGACGTCGGCGGCGGCCAGACCCAGATCCACCTCGAGCTGGAGTACGAGCCCGAGGGCCTGGTCGAGACGGCCGGCGACAAGCTCGGCCTCGTCGAGCGGCAGGCGGTGGCCGACCTCGAGCGCTTCAAGGAGATCATCGAGTCCGAGGGGTACGCGAGCGGCGCCTGGCGCGGCACGGTGAACCCCGGCGCGACGATCGGCGCCCCGGGTGTCGGCGCAGCAGCGCCCTCCGAGGGCGACTCGGGCAGGGCGGGGGTCTCCGGCAAGGCCGCCGCGGCCGCCGTCGGCGCGGCCGCCGCGGGTGCCGCCGCGGTCGCGGCCGCCAAGGGCGGTGACGACCGCCCCACCCGCACCGCGCCGTCCGCACCGGCGGAGGGCTTCGACCCCGGGGCCCCTCCCGGGACCCCGCCGGCGTACCCGCCCACGGTGGCTGACGACGAGTCGATCCCGCCGGCCGTGCGGGCACAGGCCAACGTCGACCCCGAGACCGGGCTCGCCCCCGGCGAGGGGGACCGGACGGACGTGGACGCGTCGGGCACCGGGCTCACGGAGGGCGAGCCTCGGCACCGTGACGACGACGCCCGCCGCCGCGACGACGAACCGCTCCGCTGAGCAGCGGGCACCAGGACACCCCGGTGCGTGCCGAACCCGGCACGAGCTGAGCTGATCCTCCCGACGGCCCCGGCCCCGCGCCGGGGCCGTCGCGCGTCACGGGTCAGCGGCCCTGCTCCAGGCGCAGGGCCGCCAGCGCGGCGCGCGCGGCCTCGACGTCGGAACGGGCGCCCGCGTCGTCCGCGACGGCCACCTCCCGGTCGTCCTCGGCGTCGGCGAGCTCGTCCTCCACACGCTCCAGGGCGACCTCGGCCGACTCGAGGCGCCGCCGCAGGTCCTCGGTCTCGGCCCGGGCCTGCAGGACGCCCGCCTGCAGCGACCGCACGTGCTCCTCGGCCTTGCGCCGCCGCCGGTCGGCGGTCGCGGCCTCCGCCTCGGCGGAGGCGAGATGTTCCTGCGCCTCGGCGAGCCGGCGGGCTGCCGCCTCCCTCGCCCGCGCCCGCTCGGCGTCGCGCGCGGCCCGCTTGCGCGCCAGGGGCGCCACCCCCTCGGGGGCCCGCTCCCCCGCCGCCCCGGGAACGGCCAGCACCCCGTCGAGGTCCACCCGGCCGAGCCCGGCGGACTCCATCGGCCCGACGAGGAGCCCGGTCCGCAGGGCCTCGGCGGCGTCCTTGTCCGTCATGGCCGCGTTGAGGGTCGCCGCGAGCTGCTCGACGACGCCCGGGCCCACCTTGTGCCCGAGCTCGCCCGCGAGCTCCCGGCCGCGGCGCGCGAGGGCCGAGACGAGACGACGGCGCTGCGCGGTGAGCTCGCGGAGCTGGGCGGCGTCGAGGTCGGCCTGGGCGCGCCGCAGCTCCTCGCCGAGCTCGAGCAGGCCGGTGACCTCCTCGCCGAGGTGGCGCACCATCGCGTTGGCCAGCCACGCGGCGGCCGAGGGCCTCGGCATCGCGCGCACGGCGTCCGCGAGCTCCTTCTCGCCGGCGGCCCGCAGCTCCTTCGCCCGCGCGTTGCGCGCCGGCGTGAACTCGGCGGGGGTCAGCCCGTAGAGCTCCTGCGCCACGGCGCTGAGGTCGGTCACGGCGCCAGTCAACCCGACAAGGCCCTTCCCGCTCCAACCCGACCCTCCCGCGGACCTACCACCCGGCACCGGCCCGCTCCCGGCACCGGCCCGTCGCGGTGTGGTGACCGGCGCCGCCTCACCGCGCGGACCGGCCTCGTCTCGGTGTGGTGACCGGCCCCGCCTCACCGCACGGACCGGCACGTCCTGGCAGGGTGAGGCCGTGAACATCCTCCAGCGCCTGCGCGAACGCTTCTGGTTCGTGCCGGCCGTCATGGTCGTCGTGGCGGTCCTGCTCGCCGAGGCCCTCATCGCCGTCGACGAGCTGGCGATCCTCCCCACGCTGCCCGGCTGGCTCGACGCGATCATCTACCGCGTGGGCGAGAGCGGCAGCCGCGACATCCTCGGCGCGATCGCCGGGTCGTCCCTCGCCGTCGCCGGCACGACGTTCTCCATCACGATGGCGGTCCTCGCGCTGACGTCCTCCAGCTACGGCCCGCGCCTCGTGCGCAACTTCATGGCCGACCGCGGGAACCAGGCCGTCCTGGGCGTGTTCGTCGCGACGTTCCTCTACAGCCTGCTGGTGCTGCGCTCGATCCGGGCGCTCGGCGACCCCGGCGACCCCGAGGCCGAGGTGTTCATCCCCCACCTGGCGGTCAACGGCGCGGTCGTCCTGGCCGTGCTGAACATCGCCGTGCTCATCTACTTCATCCACCACATCTCCGACTCGATCCAGGTCTCGACCATCGCCCGCCGGGTCCGGCAGGACCTGCACGCGACCGTCGACCGGCTCTACCCCGAGCAGATCGGCCGTGACCTCGACGTCGACGCCCGTCTGCCGGACCGGCTCGAGGAGGAGGCCGCACCCGTGCGCGGCGGACGGACCGGCTACGTCACCTACGTCGACGAGGAGGCGCTGCTCGACGCCGCCCGCTCCGGCGACGTGCTGCTCGCCCTGCGGGTCGTGCCCGGTCGCTACGTCCTGGAGGACACCGTGCTCTGCCTCGTCCACCCGGGTGAGCGCCGGGACGACGGGCTCGCGGCGAAGGTGCGCGACGCCGTCGTCGTCTCCGACGCCCGAACGCCCTACCAGGACGTCGACTTCGCCGTGCAGCAGCTCACCGAGCTCGCGGTGCGGGCCCTCTCCCCCGGCACGAACGACCCGTACACCGCCGTCAACGCCCTGGACGACCTGTCCTCGGGCCTTGCCCTCCTCGCCGCCCGCGAGCTGCCCTCGCCGTGGCGGGCGGACGACGACGGCGTCCCGCGCGTCCACGCCCCGCGGCCCGACGCCGTCTCCCTCACCTCCGACGTCCTGGACCACGTGCGCTGGTACGCCGGGACCGCGCCGTCGGTCATGCACGCCGGCCTGACCCTCGTGCGGCGGGTCGGCCGGCACGCCCAGGACCAGGCCCTGCGCGCGCGGCTGCTCACCCAGGTCCGTCTGCTCACCGAGGCCTTCGAGCGTGCAGGGCACCAGGCGCACGACGTCGAGGTGTTCCGCGAGCGGGCCGACGAGGTTGCTCGGGGCCTCGCCCGCACGGGCGCCTGAGAGCTGCACGGGCCTTTGACACCTGGCCCGGTCACGCACGCCCGGTGGCCCGCCGGGCGCCATGCCGCAGGGTGGGACCCGCAGGGTGGGACCAGCAGGGTGGGACCCTGCAGTGCGCTACGCCGGAGGGTGGGACTCGCCGGTGGACCCCGCAGGGTGGGTGGGTCGACGGACCGGCCCCCGGCGGGGCTAGCGTGGACGCCCGACGCCGACCCGAGGGACCACCGTGACCCCTGCACCGCACCTGCTCGACCAGCCCCACCACGACGGCTCCGAGGTGTACGTCCCGCCCGGGACGCCGCACCTGGGTGACGTCGTCCCCGTGCGCCTGCGGGTCCCGGGAGCCCGGCGCGAGGTGTGGGTGCGCACCGTGCGCGACGGCGAGCCGATGATCGCCCCGGCCCGGCTGGACCGGTCGGTCGGCGACGAGCACTGGTACGTCGCCGAGGTGGACGTGCACAACCCGGTCACGGGCTACCGGTTCCTCGTCGCCGAGCCCGGCGGCTACCGCTGGCTCAACGGCCGCGGCGTCCACGCCCGGGACGTGCCCGACGCCGCCGACTTCCGGCTCAGCGTCCACGAGCCCGCACCGGCGTGGACGGCGTCGTCGGTGGTCTACCAGGTCTTCCCCGACCGGTTCGCCCGCTCCTGCGGCCACGACGGTCCACCGCCCGGCCCGCTGCCCGACTGGGCGCTGCCCACGGCGTGGGACGAGGTCCCCGGCGCCCGCGGCCGGGGCGTCGGCAGCCAGCTCTACGGCGGGGACCTGCCCGGGGTCGAGTCCCGCCTGGACCACCTCGAGCGCCTCGGGGTCGACACCCTCTACCTCACCCCGTTCTTCCCCGGCCGGTCCAACCACCGCTACGACGCCCGCACGTTCGACCACGTCGATCCCCTGCTCGGCGGCGACGAGGCGCTCGCCTCGCTGCGCGCCGCGCTGCGCTCGCGCGGCATGCGGCTGGTCGGCGACCTCACGACCAACCACACCGGTGTGGCCCACGAGTGGTTCGACCGGGCGCGCACCGACGTGGGCAGCGCCGAGTCGTCCTTCTACCACTGGGACGACGGCGAGCCCGGGTACGTGGGGTGGCTCGGCCACGCCTCGCTGCCCAAGCTCGACCACCGCTCCCCCGAGCTCGCGCGGCGCCTGGTCGAGGGGCCGGGCTCCGTCGTCGCCCGCTGGCTCGCCGAGCCCTACGCGCTGGACGGGTGGCGGATCGACGTGGCCAACATGACCGGCCGGTACGGCGCGGTGGACCTCACCCACACCGTCGCCCGGACCATCAGGGAGACGATGCGCGCGGTGAACCCCGAGGCCGTGCTGGTCTCGGAGCACTTCCACGACGCCGGCGCCGACCTCGTCGCGGGCGGCTGGCACGCCAACATGAACTACTCCGGGTTCACCCGGCCGGTGTGGACCTGGCTCGTCGAGCCGGGCTCCTCGCTGCCGTTCCTGGGGATGCCGGTGCCGGTGCCGCGCCGCGGCGCCGGCGCGGCGGTGGCCACGATGCGCGAGTTCGACTCGGCGGTGCCGTGGTCGGTGACGGCCCGGCAGTGGAACATGCTCGGCTCGCACGACACCGCCCGGATCCGCAGCGTCGTGGGCGGCCGCGAGCGGGCGGAGGTGGCGGCGGCGCTGCTGCTGACCTACCCCGGGACGCCGGTGATCTTCGCCGGCGACGAGGGCGGGATGACGGGCGTCAACGGTGAGCACGCCCGGCGGACCATGCCCTGGGCGCAGGTCGACGCCGGCGGCGGGCCGGACTGGGACGCGGCCACGTTCGAGATCTACCGGTCGCTCCTCGCCGTGCGGCGGTCCTCGCGGGCGCTGCGCGAGGGCGGCCTGCGGTGGGCCGTGGTCGACGACGACGCCGTCGCGTACCTGCGCGAGACGAGCGACGAGCGGGTGCTGGTCCTCCTCGCGCGGGCGCCGTGGTCGGGCGCACGGCTGCCCGCCTCGCTCGCCGCGGACGGCGCCGAGAACCTCTACGGCGGGGCGCCGCTGCGCGTCGGCCCGGGCGGGGTCGAGCTGCCGGGCGACGGTCCCGGCGCGCAGGTCTGGCGTCTCGGCTGACCCGCCGCCGGCCCGCCACCCGCCACGGTCGCGGCGTGGCGGTGGCCCTGCCCGGGCCGGCGTGACGACGCGCCGGTCAACGCGTCGTGTCGACGACGCAGAACCGGTTGCCCTCCGGATCGGCGAGGATGACGTAGTCGGCGTCGGCGGGCTGCTTGTCCCAGTGCACGCGGGTCGCGCCGAGCCCGACGAGCCGCGCAACCTCGCCGCGCTGGTCCTCGGTGTACAGGTCCAGGTGGATCCTCGGCGGGACCTGGACCGGCGCGGGCACCCGGTCGAGGGAGACGTTCGGCCCGGACCGGCCGGGCCGCGGGCGGAGCAGGACGAAGTCGTCCGCCTCGACGCTGCCGCCGCGGGGGACGTAGTCCAGCGCGGCCGACCAGAACGCGACCTGCCGGGGCAGGTCGTCGACCCGGATGACGATCGAACCGACGGTGAGCACGCCGCCCTCCCTACACCGGTAGGTGGGCCCGCAGCGGCATGCGCGGGCCGAAGCGCTGGTGACGGATCCCGCTCAGCTCGACGAGGCGCTGCACGCGGTAGCGGTGCCCGCGGAACGGCTCGAGGAGCTCGGCCATGCCGGCGTCGTCGGTCCGGCGCCCGGTGAGGGCGTAGCCGACGTCCTTGGCCACGTTGTAGTCGCCGAAGCTCACGGCGTCGGGGTCGCCGTGCGCGCGCACGCGGACCTCCGCGCTCGTCCACACCCCGATGCCGGGGATGGAGCGCAGGCCGCGGTCGGCACCGGCGTGGTCGCGCTGGAGGGTGCGCTCGAGCGCGTCCGCCCGCCGCGCCGCGGCCACGATCGTCGAGGACCGGGAGTGGTCGATGCCCAGCCGCAGCCACTCCCACGACGGGATCGCCACCAGGGCCGCCGGGGCGGGCTGGACCCGCAGGCCCAGCCCCGCGCCGGGCCCCGGGGCAGGCTCACCGAAGCGGCGCACGAGGCGCCGGTAGCCGGCGAACGCCTCCGACCCGGTGACCTTCTGCTCGATGACGGCCGGCACCAGCGACTCCATGACCAGCCCGGTCCGCGGGACCCGCCAGTGCGGGTGGGCGCGCCGCAGCCGGTCCACGACCGGGTGCCGCTCGGCCCGGAAGCCCGACGGGTCGTCGCCGGCGCCGAGCATGGCGGGGACGGCGTCGAGCACCCAGTCCGCCCCGTCACCCCAGGCGGTGGCGAGCACCTCGCCGTCCGCCGGACGCAGGCTCAGCCGCAGGGTCGCCGTGCCGACGGGGGTGCGCACGCCGCGCCAGGCCGCTCCGTGGGCGGCGGCGAGGAAGGTCGGGTCCCCGGGGCCGTGACGCAGGACGGCGAGCTGCTGCGCCACCCGGCAGGGCCAGGTGGGTCGCCAGGTGCGCTCCGCCGTCGTCACGTGACCAGGGTAGGCGCGCGGGGAACCGGCGGAGCGGCTGCGCCGCCGGGCCGCCGGGGCCGCCGTTCCTACTTCCCCGGACCCTTGCCGCCGCCCTTGCCCTTGCCGCTGACGACCGGCTCGGCCGCGGCCGGCGCCGGGGCGAGCTCGGCGACGGTGAGGTCCGAGCGCAGGACGGTGCTCGTGGTCGTGCCGAGGTAGATGTGGCCGTCCGCGACCGCGATCGAGCGCGCGTCCTCCGGGACGGAGGTGGTCACCTGCTGCCAGGTGACGCCGTCGGCGGACCGGGCGATGCCGCCGCCGCCGAGGACCCACACGTGCTGGTCGTCGCTGAAGACGTCGATCGCCCCGATGCTCCCGCCCGTGGTGGTCTGCCGCGTGGGAGCCGGCGACTGGTGCAGCGTCCGGCCGTCGAAGGTCGTCACGACCGTCCCGCGGCCGCAGACGAGGGTGTCGGCGAAGACCTCGATGTCGGAGGCGTCCGAGGGGAGGCAGACGTTGCCGAGCCGCGTGCTCCCGGTGGTCCAGCGTCGGCCGTCGAAGACCCGCACCGGACCGGAGGAGCTGGTGGTGCCGTAGTGGCGCGCCTGGACGTAGATCTTCCCGCCGAGCTCGGCCACCCAGTAGTAGCGCTCGTAGCCGCTGGCGGTCGCGGGCAGGTCGGTGACCGCCTGCTCCCACGTGGTTCCGCCGTCGACGGACCGGTACGCGACGGCGCCGACCCGGTCGGTGCCGTCGAGGTAGGCGGAGCCGGCTACCCAGAGGTCGCTGCCGTCCATCGTGGTGACGTCGTAGGCGTGGACGACCGGCACCGCGGCGGCGTTCTCCCACCTCCCGGAGGCGTCCGTGGCGAAGCCCGAGGGTGTGCGCCAGCTGGCCCTGGGGTCGGCCATCGGGGCGAAGCGGCTCCCGCCGACGTCGCGGACCACCTGGATCTCCTCGGTGGGGACGCCGGCGAGGGCGACGGCGACCTCGCCCGTCGCGGGGTCGAGCGTGACGAGGTCGATTGGCCCGGTGTTGTCCCCGTAGTCCCCGTAGCCGAGGTGGATGAGACCGTCGTGGACGGACAGGTCGTCGATGATCCGGCCCTGGGCGGAACGCTGCGCCGCGACCGGGGCGACGGTCGCGACGGTGCTGTACCCCGGCTCGCCGGCCGGGGCCTCGACGGCGGCGCCGGCGGGAACGGCCGCGGCTGCCGCGGCGACGAGCGCGGCGGCGAGGGCGGGAGTGGCGATGAGGGGGGCTGCGCGGCGCGCGCGGGATCGCGACATGGGGATCTCCGGGGTGGGGCGGCTGGTCGGCGACGAGGTCGGACGACGGATGTCGCGCACACCATCCCGGCCGCAGGACACGCCACACGGACCGCCACGCACCGCCCCGCAAAAGTGTGTCGCAGATCACTGCGACCCCGGGACCTGGGACGCCCGTTTGGGGGACTTAGGTCCCAGGTTCAGGGCGTACCGCGGGTCACCGATCGGTCCTGGCGGCAGGGCCGGTCCGGGCAGGGGAAGAATGGGGACATGGCATCCCGCGTCGTGTCGTGTACCACCTGCGGGACGAGGAACCGCGTGCCCGTGACCGCCGGCGGCCGGCCGCGGTGTGCCGCCTGCCACGCCGATCTGCCCTGGGTGGTGGACGTCTCCGGCACCGAGTTCGCGGCCGCCGTCGAGGGCAGCGCCGTCCCGGTGCTGGTGGACGTGTGGGCACCCTGGTGCGGCCCCTGCCGCCAGGTCTCCCCCGTCGTCGAGCAGCTGGGGCGGGAGAACGCAGGGCGGCTCAAGGTCGCCAAGGTCAACTCCGACCTCGCACCCGAGGTCGCCGTCCGCCACAACATCAGCGGGATCCCGACGCTGCTGCTCTACTCCGGCGGCCGGGAGGTCTCCCGCGTCGTCGGTGCCCAGCCGGCCGGACAGCTGCGTCGTTGGCTCACCGACGCCCTCGCGAGCATCTGAGCGGGAGGTGCCGGGTCCGGCTCACGAGCGCAGGTGCCGGTCCGCAAGGTCGTCGAAGACCTCCCGGTTCAGCCGCAGGGCGTACCGCGCCTCCGCGACGACGGCGGCGCGCTCGGTCGCGCCGAACGGCAGAGCGTCCAGGCGGGCGCGGTAGGCGTCCTTGTAGGGCTTGACCTTCTCGATGCCGTCGAACCGGTAGAACCGCAGCCCCTCCTCGGCGACGCCGTAGTGCCGGCGGAGCATCGCGGCGACCACCTGCCCGCCCGAGAGGTCGCCCAGGTAGCGCACGTAGGCGTGGGCCGCGTACCCGACGTCGGTCGCGGCGACGGCGTCGAGCCTGCTCACGTAGCGGCGGACGGCGGGTACGGGCTCGACCCGGCCCCGCCAGGCCGGTCCCCACAGGTGGGCCAGGTCCGCCTCCAGCGCAGCGGTCCGGGCCAGCTCGGGCGCGACGAGCACGGCCGCGGCGCCGGTGAGCCGGCCGCCACCGGCCTCGAGAGCCCGGTACACCCCCAGCTGCTGCGCGGCGAGGTCGGCGTACGCGTCCGGTCCGAGACGGCCGTCGAGCAGCGCGGTCACGAAACCGGCCGACTCCGCCGCGCGGTGCTCGGCGCGGGTTCCCTCGCGCAGCTCGGTCGCGAGCCCGGCCGAGGCCCCGGTGGGGGCTCCGGTGGAGCGCCCGGCCGACTCCTCGGTCGAGGCTGCCGTCGAGGTTCCGGTCGGTCGCCCGGCCGGGAGCTCCGCCGTCAGCTGGTGCTTCACGCCTTCTCCTGTCCGTCCGTCCGGGGGTGCCGCAGCAGGGGTCGTCATTCGATCACGTCCGGTGGCCCGACCGCGCGCCACGGCCGCGCCACGGCGCGCCGCCTCCTGGGCCCGGGAGGACAGGACCGCCTCCGATGCTGCACGCTGGGACCCGGCGCCGAGCACACGGCGCACCGGATCGCTGCGCTGGGAGACCCGCGTGATCCGCACCCCGGGGACGGAGACTGCGTGGACGACTCGCTGGTGGCGCCGCAGGTGCCCGTCGACCTGGACAACTGCGCCCGGGAGCCGATCCACATCCCCGGGTCGATCCAGCCGCGCGGCGTCCTGCTGGCCCTCGCGGCGGACGACCTCACGGTTCTCCACGCCTCCGACAACACCGAGGTCCTCCTCGGGGTCCCGGCCCGTGCGCTCCTCGGCGGCCCGCTGGCCGGTGCGGTGGGCGCGGAGGCGGCTGCCGTCCTCGCGGCCCGCTTCGCCGAGCCCGGTGAGGTCCGTGACCGCAACCCGCTCACGCTCACGGTGCGCGGCGCGGGCGTGGACGCGATCCTCCACCGCCCGCCGCGTCCGGACGGCGCGCGTGAGCGACCGGCCACGGCCTCGCCGGTCCCGGGTACCGGAACGGTCGCAGGCACCGGCACCGGCGCGCAGGGCGCCGGCGGTACGGCTGCCGGGGTCGTCGTCGTCGAGCTCGAGGCGGTCTCGGGCGACCGCCCCCTGACGTACACCGGCACGTACCAGGCGGTGCGCGGCGCGGTCGAGGCGCTCAACCGCGGCCACAGCCTCACCGCCCTGTACGACACCACGGCCCGCGAGGTGCGCGAGCTCACCGGGTTCGACCGGGTGATGGTCTACCGGTTCGACGAGGAGTACAACGGCGAGGTCGTCGCCGAGGCGCGTCGCGGCGACCTCAACCCCTTCGTCGGCCTGCACTACCCGGCGACCGACATCCCCAGCCAGGCCCGCGCCCTGTACGAGCGGAGCTGGATCCGCCTCATCTCCGACGTCGGGTACACGCCCGCGCCGATCGTGCCCACGCTCGACCCGCGCACCGGCGCACCGCTGGACCTGACGTTCGCGACCCTGCGCAGCGTCTCCCCGATCCACGTCGAGTACCTGCAGAACATGGGCGTCACGGCGTCGATGTCCATCTCCCTCCTCAAGGACGGGAGCCTGTGGGGCCTCATCGCCTGCCACCACTACTCCGGCCCGTTCGCCCCGCCCTACGGCGTGCGCGCGGCGGCCGAGTTCCTCGGCTCGGCCCTCTCGCTGCGCCTCGTCGCCCAGGTGGAGGACGAGCGCATCGCCGCGGCCCGCCGGGTGGCGCGCGACCTGGCCGGCCTGGTCGCGGCCTCGCGCGACGAGGCAGTGCCGCTGGCCGAGGCTCTCACCGCCGACGACGCGATCCTCGAGCTGCTCGGCGCCGACGGCGTGGTCGTGCGCGCCCAGGGCGACACCCGCACGCTGGGCCACGCCCCCGGCCCCGCCGGACGCGAGGCCCTCCTGGCGTGGGCGGGTACGTCCACCGGTGACTACGCCTGCACCACCTCGCTCGTGCGTGACGTCCCGGAGGTCGCCGCGCTGGTTCCCGACGTCGCCGGTGTCCTGGCGATCACGATGTCCGGTGGGGACGCCGTGGCGTGGCTGCGCCGGGAGGTCGTCCACTCGGTCGACTGGGGCGGGGACCCGCACAACAAGGCCATCGCCCGCCTGGAGGGTGACACGGTGCGGCTGAGCCCGCGCAGGTCCTTCGACCGGTGGCGCGAGACCGTCCGCGGGTCCTCCCTCCCCTGGACCGACGACCAGGCCGACACCGCGAGGCTGCTGCGCCGCCACGTCGTGGAGGCGATGTACACCCGCACCCAGCGCGACGCCCGCGCCGCCGAGACGCTCCAGTCCTCCGCGCTGCCCGCGCACCTGCCGCAGGTCCCCGGCTGGGTGCTCGACGCGCGCTACTCCCCCGCCGACGGCGGCCGGGTCGGCGGGGACTGGTACGACGCCCTCACCCTGCCCGACGGCCGGCTCGCCGTGGTGGTCGGCGACGTCGCCGGGCACGGCCTGCACGCCGCGTCGACGATGGGTCAGCTCCGCAACGGCCTGCGCGCCCTCCTCGTGCGCGACCCGGACCCCGCTGCGGCGGTCACCGCGCTCGACGAGCTCGTCCGCGCCACCATGCCCGGCGAGATGGCGACGCTGCTCGTCGCCGTCGTCGACCCCGGCACGGGTGAGGTCGTCTACGTCCGCGCCGGCCACCTGCCGCCCGTGCTGCTCGACGCCGACGGCGACGCGGTCCTCACCGACGACGTGCACACCACCCCGGTCGGCTTCGTCACCGGGCACGTCTCGCCGGGCCGCCTCACCGTCGCTCCGGGCGGCTCCCTGATCCTCTTCACCGACGGGCTCGTCGAGCGTCGCGGGACCTCGCTGCGCTCGGCGCTGGTGTCGCTGCGGGAGGCGTTCGGGCGGGCGCACACGGCGGCCGCGAGTCGCGGCCGTGACGGCTCGGGCGGCGACCCGGACGAGGGTGCCGGCCCTGACGGCGGTGCCGGTCCGGACGGGGGCGTCGACCTCGACGCCGTCGTCGCCCAGGTGCGTGACCCACGTTCGGACGACGACGCCACCGTGGTGGTGGTGCGCCGGGTTAGGCTCGAGGCGATGACGGACGTGACCTCATGATCGGGACCCCTGGCGACATAGCGCTGCGCGCGCACGAGGGCGAGGTGCACGCCGTCCTCGTCGGAGAGGTCGACCTCGACGCCGTGAGCCGCCTCAAGGAGGAGCGCGACCACGTCGGTGTCGTCCACGCCGTCGACTCCTCGGCGCTGACGTTCCTCGACTCCTCCGGCCTGCGCTTCCTGCTCGGCCTCACCGCGCTCAACCCCGGGATCCGGCTCGTCGACCCCTCCCCGGTGCTCCTCGAGCTGCTGGAGATCACCGGCACCGCCGGCATGTTCCGCGTCGCCTGACCGCCGCCGCTCAGTCGCTCAACAGGTCCTGGACCCCCGCGACGACCTCGACGTCGACGCCTCGGGCTCCGTCCCGCACGACCCGGTCCCCCAGCGCCTCGCCCAGGCGGACGGTCTGGAGCATCGGCACGCTCGCCGCGCTGCACGAGAACCCCTCACGGGTGGCGCGGCGGGCGACCGTGAACGCCGAGACGACCACCTCGTCCGCGTCCTCGGCGACCTCGACCCGGAGCGGGTCCCCGCACCCCGGCACGCCCCCCAGGTAGCGCACGAGCAGCTCGCGCTCACCGACGACCGCCACGGCCTCGACCGGCGCGGGGCGGACCCGGTCGAACCCGACGACGAGGGCGTACCCGCCCACCGCGGCGAGGGCCAGCACGATCGCGCCGACGAGGTACAGGCTCAGCGCCCGCAGCCGCGTCCGCCCCTCCGCCGACAGGTCATCCACCCGTGCATCGTCGCCTGCCGGGAGCACCGAACGCCAGAGGCGCAGCCGAGACGCTGGTCCCTCGGACATCACCGCGACGAACTGGGACGATGGAGTCGTGAGGCCGACGCATGGCCGATCCGGCTGTGCGTCGCGACGGCGCCCCGCCGCCGCGGCCGACGAGGAGGTTGTCGATGAACGAGCAGCAGCTCGAGAAGATGCGCACCGGCACGGGCTTCGTGGCCGCCCTCGACCAGAGCGGCGGCAGCACGCCCAAGGCGCTGCGCCTGTACGGCATCGAGGACGACGCCTACGCCTCCGAGGAGGAGATGTTCGACCTCGTCCACCAGATGCGCGCCCGTATCATGACCAGCCCCGCCTTCACCGGTGAGCACATCCTGGGCACGATCCTCTTCGAGAACACCATGGAGCGCGAGGTCGAGGGTCGCCCGACCGCCGAGTACCTGTGGGACATCAAGACCATCGTCCCCATCCTCAAGGTCGACAAGGGGCTCGACGCCGAGACCGACGGCGCTCGCACGATGAAGCCGATGCCGGGGCTGGACGAGCTCCTGGCCCGGGCCGTCGAGAAGGGCGTGTTCGCCACGAAGATGCGCTCCGTCGTCTGCGGCCCGGGGGCCGGGCTCGACGCCGTCCTCGACCAGCAGTTCCAGGTGGCGCACCGCATCATCAAGGCCGGGCTCGTGCCGATCATCGAGCCGGAGATCGAGATCCGCTGCCCCGAGAAGGAGGCCGCCGAGGACCAGCTCCACGCCGGCCTGCTCGCCCACGCGGAGCGGCTCGGGCCGGACGAGCTCATCATGCTCAAGCTCACCCCGCCCGAGCGGGACGACCTCTACGCCGACCTCGTCGCGCACCCGCAGGTGCTGCGCGTGCTGTTCCTCTCCGGCGGGTACTCCCGCGACGAGGCCTGCGAGCGCCTGGGTCGCAACCACGGCTGCGTCGCGAGCTTCTCCCGCGCCCTCACCGAGGGGTTGCGCGCCGAGATGAGCCCGGCGGAGTTCGACGCCGTGCTCGCCGCGTCGATCGCGCAGATCGCGGCCGCGTCGGCCACCTGAGCCCACCGGCCCCGAGCGGTGCCACCGACGTGCACGAGCACCGTCGGGACGCACGAGCGCCGTCGACGCGCACGAGCGCCCTGGGCGTGCCTAGCATCGGGGCGGCGGGTCAGCGCGGGCCCGTCGTTCCGAGCCCCAGGAGCCTGCATGATCCCCGTCGGTGTCACCGCCATCCCCACGCAGGGCGCCGAGCTCGCCACGCGGGTCGCTGCCTCGCTGCGCGAGGCGCTCGACCTGCGCGAGGAGCACGTCCGCGTCGAGGCCGGCATCTCCGCGCCGGAGCAGGTGGACCACGTCCGCATCGACCTCACCCACGCCGTCGTCGACCGCCACCACCTCGCGGTGCGCCCCTGGCGGCCCCCGGCCCCCCGGGGCGGGGTCGCGGCCACCGTGACGTCCCTCGCCGTGACGGGCGCGCCAGTGGTGCTGTTCGGCGCGTCGGTCGCCGCCGACCTCGAGGCCGGGAACGTGCCCGCGCGCTGGGTCCACGACGCGCAGTCCCGCCTGTGGCTCGTCTTCACCGAGGAGACCTCGCCCGCCGGTCCGGCCCGCGGCCGCCTCGCCGTCACCGGGGACGTCGCCGCGATGACGGCCGCAGTCGAGCAGGTCGCCGGCGAGCTCGCCCGCAGCAAGGGCCTGACCCTGCGGGAGCTGAGCGTCGTGCCGCGGACCGTGGGACCGGACCGTTGGCAGGTCGAGGTCCGCGCGACCGTCACCAAGGGCTTCGTCTCGAGCCGGGTCAGCGCCGACGCGCAGGTGCACCTCGACCCCGCACTGGTCCTGCACGTCGAGCAGGTCGACGTCCGCGCGGGCGGCATGCTCGGGAGGATCGCCGAGGGGCTCGCGGAGGGCTACCTGCGCCGCGTGCGGGGCCGGCGGATCCCGCTGGGCGCACGACCGGTGGCCGGCGCCCGGCTGACCTCCCTCGACGTCGACCTCGGAGGCCGCTTCCACCTCGCCGCGACGCTCGGCTGACGGCGGTGCCCCGGACCGCCCCCCTCGCGCGGGCTCGCGGGCTGGCCCGCTCGCTCCTCTGGTCGTACGGGACCGTGTGGCGCCGCCGACGGATGGTGGCCTTCTACGGGGCCTTCCTCGCGCCGGGCGACCTCGCGTTCGACGTCGGCTCCCACGTCGGGAACCGTGTGCGGGCCTTCCGACGGGCCGGGGCCCGGGTGGTCGCCGTCGAGCCGCAGCCGGACCTGCTCGCGGTCCTGCGCACGCTCTACGGGCGCGACCCGCGGGTGCGGATCGAGCCGTGTGCGCTGGCCGCCGAGCCGGGCGAGGGGGTCCTGCACCTCGCGACCCGGGCGCCGACGGTCTCCAGCCTCGCGCCGGGCTGGATCCGCGATGTGCGCGCCGACCCGCGCTTCGCCCAGCTCCGGTGGGACCGCGAGGTGGTCGTGCCCCTGCGCACCCTCGACGAGCTCATCGCCCGCCACGGGGAGCCCCGGTTCTGCAAGATCGACGTCGAGGGCCACGAGCTGGAGGTCCTGCGCGGGCTGACGCGGGCCCTGCCGGCGCTGTCGTTCGAGTACATCCCGGTGGTGGCCGACCGGGCGGTGGCCTGCGTGGAGCGGCTGGCGGAGCTCGGGGAGTACCGGTTCGCATCCTCCCCGGTGGAGACCTGGCGGTGGGCGACGCCCTGGGTGACGCCCGAGGACATGGTGCTCCGCCTCAGCGCCCTCTCCCCCGACGCCCCGCCCGGCGACGTCTACGCGGTGCGGTCGGACGTGACGCTGCACGGCTGAGCGGCGAGCGCCCCGGCGGTCCGCACGAGCCGGAGGTCCCACTGCCGGCGTGCGTCACGGCCGAACGACCAGCTCAGCGCCACGAGCGCCACCGCTGGTGCCGCGGTCGTCACCGCGGCCGGGACGAGGGGCGGCGCCCCGAGGACGACGAGGAGCACGACCACCTGCGCGACGCCGACGACCTTGCGGGCGAGCGAGGGCGGGACCGGTCCCCGGAGCCAGGGGGCCACCGCGGCCGCGGCGAGCTGGCCGTAGCGCATGAGACCGGTCCCCGGAGCCAGGGGGCCACCGCGGCCGCGGCGAGCTGGCCGTAGCGCATGAGACCGATCGCCAGGACCCACCACCCGGCGGAGCCGGTCACCGCGACGGCGACGGCGAGGACGAGCACGAGCGCGGCGTCGGTCTCGGAGTCGAACCGAGCACCCGACGCGCTCGTCTCGCCGCGTCGCCGCGCGACCCGGCCGTCGGCGCCGTCGAGGAGGAGCGCACCGGTGCCCGTGAGGAGCACGGCGAGCGAGAGGACAGCCGACGTGGCCGCTGCCTCACCAGCCGCGGCCAGGGCGGGCAGCAGGGAGGCGATCCAGGTCACGAGCACCAGACGCACGAGGGTGACGACGTTCGCGGCACCCATGCCCCGCACCGCCCGGTCGAGGCCCACGGGCTCAGCGGCGACCTCGTTCGTCCTGCGCACGGCCCGGTCGAGGACCGCGGCACCGACCAGGTACCCGCCCGGTCCGACCAGTGCGCCGGGTCCGCCCGTGCCGGTCGCGAGCAGGACCAGGGGGACGGCCAGGCTCGCGAACAGGCCGAGCGCGAGCGCCGCCGGCGTCCGGACGAGGTGCCACGCGGCCGGGTGCCCGGCTTCGACGGCCCGGCCCCTGATCGTCATCCGGGGCCTCCTCGGCACGTCGGACCGGCACCTCCCGGTGGGCCGAAGCTAGACCACGCCGGGGCTCCCGGCCAGACCACGGCCCGGCCGGACGGCGGCTACCCCTCGAGCAGGCCGAGGTCCAGCGCGCGCAGCACGGCCCGGGTGCGGTCCCGTACCCCGAGCTTGACGAACACCGCGGACAGGTGGTTCTTCACGGTCCCGGCAGCGAGGTGGAGCGCCCCGGCGATCTCGGCGTTGGAGTAGCCCGCCGCGGCCAGGCGCAGCACGTCGAGCTCGCGCGGGGTGAGCGGTTCCGGGCGCTCGAAACCCTCCACCGCGGCCGGCCGGGCGGAGACCGCGCGGAAGAGTCGGTCGGTCAGGCCGGGCTGGAGGAGCGTCCCGCCGCCGGCGAGCACCCCGATGGCACCCACGAGCTGGTCGAGCGTGACGTCCTTGAGCAGGTAGCCGCGCGCCCCGGCGCGCAGGGCCCGCAGGACGAGCTCGTCGTCGTCGAAGGTCGTCAGCACGAGCACCGGCACCTCGGACCCGCGCGCGGCCAGCTCCTCGAGCGTCGTGATCCCGTCGCGCCGCGGCATGCGCAGGTCCAGCAGGAGGACCTCGACGTCGCCGCGCCCGACCAGTGCGAGCGCGTCGTCGCCGTCCTGCCCCTGCCCCACCACCTCGATCTCGTCGCTCAGCGCGAGGAGGCTGAGGATCCCCTGCCGGACGAGGGTCTGGTCGTCGACGACGGCGACGCGCGTCATGGGGCCTCCGCGAGGGGCTCGGCTCGTGAGCCCCGCCCCCCTGCGTCCGCGACAGCCGAGCCCGCACCACCTGCCGCTCCAGGACCTGGCGTCGCGACACCAGCCGCGGCGTGGTCCGCTGCCGCCGGCAGCCGGATCGTCACCGTGAAGCCCTGGCCCGGCGCCGTCGTCGTGCGCCCGGACCACGAGGCCGTCGACGTCGGAGACCACCGAGATCTCCAGCCGGCTCGCCGCCGCGTGCCGGACCGTGTTCGTCACGACCTCCTGCACCGCGCGGACGACGGCGATGGTGCGCTCCTCGTCCAGCGGTGACCGGTCGTCGTCGAGAGGGGCCCGGACGTCGTCGACGTCCAGCACGAGGGTCAGTCACGGCAGCCGGCCGACGACGGCGCGCAGGGTGGGCACGAGGCCGGCCGGCGCGTCACGGAGCTCGCCGACCGTGGCGCGGACGTCGGTGAGCAGGCCCTTGGCGATGTCCCTGGCGCGCGAGACGTGGGTCAGGGCCTCGCCGGTCGCCTGGTGGCCGGCCACCTCCAGCTCGAGGGCGAGCGCGGTGAGCTGGTGGCCGAGGACGTCGTGGAGGTCGCGGGCGATGCGCAGCCGCTCGTCGGTTCGGCTGGACGTCGCCAGCAGGGTGGTCGCCGCCCGCAGGTCGGCGTGGGTGGCGGCGAGCTCGGCCCGCGCGGCCGCCTCGCGGCGGGTGCCGACGACCACGAGCGCGGTGAAGACCTGGAACGCGAGGTAGGCGGTGGTGCTCAGCACCATCGTCGTCGTGTCCCACCCGGTGAGCGCCCCGCCCACGGCCACCGCGACCGTCTGGACGACGATGACCGCGGCGACGGCACCCACCGGCATCACGAAGGCGATCGTCGCCGTCGTGACGACGAAGAGCAGTGACGTGAAGCCGAGATCCGGTGCGAGGAGCCACACCGCCATCCCGGCGACGACGAGGGTCCCCATCGTCGCCCGCGGGTCCCACCCCCGCGCCGCCCGCACATCGAGGCTCTCGACGGCGAAGGCGGCGACGTAGACCAGGTAGGCCGCCCACCACAGCGCGACGACCGCGGCGTCGTCGCTCAGGCGCACCCCCGAGACGAGCACCGCTAGGCGATGTTCGGGCTGACCAACGCCTCGGCCGTCCTGCCGGGCGGGACGTCGGTCGGGCTGGCGATGCTCGTCTCGATGAGCGCGTACGGCGTGGTGTCACTGGCGATCTTCACCTTCGGCGAGGACGTCGCGAAGGAGCGCGGCCGCGGCTGGACGAGGACACTGCGCGCGACGCCGTTCCCGACGAGCGTCCATCTGGCGGCCAAGGTCGCCGACGCGCTCGTGCTCGCCGTCGTCATCGTGGCCGCGATGAGCGTCCTCGCCGCCACCGCGGCCGGGGTGTCCATGCCGGCGACGAGGTGGCTGGCGCTCGGCGCGACGATGGCGAACCTCGTGTTCCTGCCGCTGTCGTTCGCCTCGGGCTTCTTCGTCCCGCTGAGCGACCTCCCCGAGGTGCTGCGTGACGTCGCCGCGTTCCTTCCGACGTTCCACTTCGGCCGGCTCGCCTACGGGGTGGCCATGCCGGCAGCCGACGTCGAGGCCTGGACCGCGGCCGCCGGCCGGCCGGTGTGGGTCCACCTCGCCTGGGTGCTCGGTTCGGCGGTCGCGCTCGGGGCCCTGGCTCTGTGGGCGGCGCGCCGGGAGAGCGTCACGCGCCGGGGCTGACCGTGGGCAGGCATCACCGGCCCGGCGCGCCGGACGACCCGGGCACGTGGTCTCGCACCAGCTCGGCTCCGGCGTCGGTCGCGACGGCGAACCACTGCGTCCGCTCGTCCGTCCCGTGGCTCGTGGCCCAGGTGGTGAACGCCGGACCGGTCGGGTCGTAGTTGCGGGTGCTGCGGATGGCGAACCACTCCTTCAGCTGGGAGTCGCCGATCTGCTCGATGAGGCCGGCCAGCGTGAGCACCCGAACCGTGGGGGGTCGCAGGGGCGCCTTCTTCCCCCGGACGGGGACCGGTCCGCCGCCGAGCTCGAGGACGAGGCGAGCGAGGCCGTACGCCTGCTCGAAGGTGAGGTCTCGCCGCGCACGGAAGATCCCGTGCGCGGCGACGAACGCCGGTGCCCCACCGACCCGCCGCACGTCGGCGTCGGGGTCCCCCGGACCGATCATCGCCGTCCACCTCTCGTCCCACCGGGCGCGCTCCTCTGGTCCGAGGCCCCGCGCCGGCGGCGGGCGGCCTCGCCTCGTTCTCGCACGGCCCCCGCCGTTCGGGCGAAGGTAGCGGCCGGCGGTGACATGCCTGGGCACGAGCATCCCTGTAGCGCGTTCTAGGGACAGCGCGAACGGTTCCGGAGTAGCGTCCGCACCGGGGGCAGCGCAGAGGGGCATCGCCATGGGCGTTCGCAGCACCACTGTCGGGCGGATCGGCTCCGCCGTGCTCGTCGCGGCGCTCCTCGCGTCGTGCACGCAGGGCGCGACCGGAGGGACCGAGCCGTCGCCGTCGGCCACCGGTCCGGCGTCGCTCGCGTGCCCGCCGCCGGACGCCACGCTCTCGGTCCGTGCCCAGCGGCTCTGGGACGCCGCTCTCACGCTCGCGGACGCCGACCGTACGGACGAGGCCGTCGAGGTCGCCGTCGAGGCCCTCTCAGCCGGCGGTGGCCGCCTGCCCGCCGAGAGGTGCGAGGACGCGGCTGAGCTCCTTCACCCCGCATCGAGGGGCACGCCACTGGCCGACTTCAAGAAGGTCGTCGAGGACTGGCTCGAGCTGTGGTGGGCCTGGGCCGCCGTCATCGCCGCCGTCACCTTCGCCATCATCGGGGTGCTCGTCCGACAACCATGGTGGCGTCGCCGACGCAAGCGGCCGGCACTGCGGATCGGGAGCCTCGACGTCGACACGGCCGCCACCGGGCAGGATCTCGGCGACCGGCTCGCGAGCACGATCCGCTCGCACCTGGCCGGCGCCGACAAGCCAAACCGGCTCCCCTCCCTCCGGCTCGCCGAGCCCACCGACGCCGAGATCGAACGCCTCCCCATGGATCCGGTGCCCGAGCAGGTGAGCTGGCTGGTCAGCGCGGGGCGCTGGCTGCGCGGGCGCAACACCTTGCACATGCACGTACTCCTGGGCGAGCCCGACCCGCGCACCCGCACCGTCAGCTGCACGGTCCGGCTCGACGAGCCCACCGGTCGACCGGTCCGTCGCCGGGGCGGCGTCGTCCCCGACGGCGTCCGCGAGGACCTCATCGAGGTCCCCTACACCGGGCCCGGGCCGACGACCGACGACTACACGTCGCTCGCGGGATTCGCTGCCGTCTGGCTGGCCACGGAGGTCGCTGACATCAGGGGCACCCGGGGACCCTTCGCCGACCGGACCGGCACGTGGTTCTGGCACGCCCACCGCCACTTCCTCCTCGGCATCCGAGCGACCAGGCACGAGGACCTCGGTCACGCCCGGTTCCAGTACCTCCGCGCGTTGGAGGCCCACCGCACCGCCGCGGAGCACGACGACGGCGTGCTCGGCCGGTTCTTCGAGGCCGAGCTGAACTCCGCCGTGGTGCTGGGCATGACGAAGAACCACGCGCTCTGGCCGACCGGAGTCCGCGAGCTCGAGGCACTCGCCGGGGCGTTGGCGCACGAGCGCGAACAGCTGTCGGGGTCCGCGGACGACCACCTGAGGACCCGCCTCGACGGCCTCCGGCTCCGGGCCGAGCTCAACCTCGTCATCCTCCGGCTCAACATGCTCACGAGAACGTGGCTCGTCGACGGCGTGGGCCGTGACGACGCAGCGCTCCGCGACCTCGAGGGGTCGCTGGCGACGCTTCGTGCCACCACCGAGCAGAGCCGCGCGGAGGACCACCTCCGGCGCCGGGTCACCCTGTACGCGAAGGCGCTCGAGCTCGGGATCGCCGAGGTCGCGAGCGGGTGGGGCCGCACACGCGGCTGCGGCTCGGACGCCGGCCTCACACGCGCGACCGCCGACCTCCTCGACCGGCTCGACGCGCTGCCGACGATGATGCGACCTCACGTCGTCTACAGCCTCGCCTGCGTGTGGGCACGGCGGTACGCCCGCCGGGGCCTGAGCGGCGCCCGACGCGCGGCAGCACGGGACCGGGCTGTCGAGCTGCTGGGTCAGGCGGTGACCGCCAACCCGGACCTGCGGAGGTGGGCGCCGGAGGAGCCTGCCTTCTTCCGGCTGACCGGCCACGAGCCCTTCCAGAAGGTGATCGCCAAGCCGAGGGAGAAGCAGGCCGAGGTCGCGGAGCCCGCCTGACTTTCGGACGCTCGACCCGGTCCACCACCATCTGACCACCATGAGATGCAGGACCCTCTGCTCTGTTCCCGCCGTCGGGCTCGGCGTACCGTCGATGACGTTCCACGGCGGCTCCCGGCCGCGGGTCCGGGCCGACGTCGCACGGCCGAGGAGGACGAGATGAACGGGACGGCTCGAGCGGCTGCCCTGGTGGCCACCGCCACGATGGCGCTGGCGGCGGCGCTCCCGGCGGTGGCGAGCGGAGCACCCGCCGGGAGGGTAGCGGCGGCGGCTGCACCGACCGGCTCGTCGTCAGCGGCTGCCGCGCCGACGATCGAGAACTTCCGGTTCTACGAGTCATCCGTTTTCGTCAGCGAGTCCGCCGAAGGGTGGGAAGGCAGCGTGAGCGTCCGCAGCGTCGTCGGCGGCGGGGATTCGGTGTTCGTGTCACTGACCCGGGCGGGCGAGTCGGTCGTCTGCCCGGACGGCTCCGAGGACCTCGTCAACTTCGACCTGACCTCGGCCGAGGACGCGACGGAGCCCGGACCCGTCACCGTCGACATCGACCGCCGGCTCCGCACCGCGCACGCTGACGCCGTCGTCGACCTCACCCTGGCCGAGAACCCGGGGTGCGGTGGCGAGGACCTGGTCACCGAGCTTCCCGCCCGGCACATCACGCTCGACGTCACCGGGACCACCGAACGCTTCCGGAGCAGTGTGTCCGGCTCGGTCACCTCGGCCGGGGACGTCGACCGTCTCCGGGACTACGACCTCGCCCGCGACGGCACCGGCACGGTGACGATCGACGGGCTCCTCGCCGCCACGAGCAGCGACCAGTCGTTCCTCACCTACTCGGCGGAGCACTTCTTCCGACATGGCGCGATGCCGGCGAGTCCGGAGAACGCCGCGCCGGACGGTGGACTGGGCGCCTTCGCGGCAACCTCCCGCACCTACGACCCGCCCGACGGGCTCGGTCTGCTCTTCGAGGACGCCTTCGTCGGCGCGACGGTCGGGCCCACCCCGAACAGGGACATGAGACTGACCGCCTCCGCCATCCAGGTGCGAGCAGTCCGGTGTGAGGACGGCGCACCCGGGTTCGTGTTCAGCGAGCTCGTCGGGTCTGCGGCCGCGGAGGTCGCGATCGAGGCGAGGTTGGCCGCGGCGGTCGCGGCAACGACGGTGCCGATGGAGGTGCTGGTCCTCGACGACTGCACGGGCGGGTCGACGGTCGAGACGGTCGAGCTCCCGGTGGCGATCGACCTCACCGCCACCGGGCCCTCGGTCCGCGTGGGGAGCGCCTACGCCCAGGTCACCCCGGGCTCCGGCGTCGAGCGGATCCAGGGCTGGTACGTGACCCGCGAGGCGGCGGGCACGGTGCTCCTCGGTGAGCTGGCCGGTCCGGCCGACCTCGCCTTCATCTCCCGCGCGAGCCGCTGACGTCGCCGGCGGGCACGCCGGCCGGCGCCGGCCACGACCCGTCTACTGGCTGGTGGCGACGACGGTCGTGGCGGCGAGCGCGTCGTCGAGCGCCTTCCGCACCGCCGTCGCGGCGAAGCCGCCGTCCTCGGCGACGGCCCGCGCCCGGCGGCGCAGCTCGCGCCTGCTCACGTCGCTGCCCGGCAGGACGGCGGGGACCTGCCCGACGGCGTCGAGGAGGGCGATGAGGGTCAGCTCGTGCGGGGTCGGCGTGCGGCCCACGACGAGGACGTCGCTGAGGCCGCGGCGCACGCCGTCCTCGTGGGTGGAGTCGACCGCCGGCCACGCGGTCCTCGGGAACAGCCCGAGCACCCTGTCCACCTCCAGCCGGAGGATCCCCCGTGCGGCGAGGTGCTCGAGGAGCCGCTGGTACAGACCCTTGCCGATACCGCCGAGCGCGTTCTTCGGCTTCTCGGGCTTGCGGCCGGCGAGCCGTTCGAGCGTGGCGTCGAGGAGGTCGTCCCCGGTGGGCGAGCCATCGGCGACGACGAGCCGTCCTGGGCGCAGCTCCTCGTCACGGCCCGTGACCCGGAGCCTGCCGAGCTCGGTCAGCTGGTGGACGACGGCACCGGAGAGGACGAGGTCCCGGCGCAGCTGGTCGACGATCGGCCTTCCCGTCTTGTCGTCGGTGAGCAGGAGCACCAGGTCCTCAGCCAGCAGCACCGTGCCACCCTATCGATGCGACCGGCTCGGTGTGCTGGCACGCTCGGTGTCCTGCCCCGCTCGGTCGGGTGCCTCTCGCTCCTCGCGGCGTCCGGACCGCGGCGTCAGCGACCGAGCCGGCCGATGCTCACCTCGCTCATGAGCGCGGGACGGTAGCCCTCGAGATACCCGTCGACCGTCGGGTGGAGGTTGTTCGGGTCGCCGAGGTTCTGCACGTCGAGCGCGATCCACGGGTCGGCCGAACCGAGCCCGTGGCCGGCGAAGCGGTCGGTGACGTCGACGAAGGCCGCTCCCTGGGACTCCACCGCCGCCTCGAGCGCAGCGTTGAGCGCATCGGTGAGCGCGTTGATCTGCACGGCGCGCTCCGCCGTCATGAGAACCACACCGTTCGGCAGGGTGAGGCCGGTCGGCTCGACGAGGTGGGGGTATCCCAGGACGACGATCCTGCCGTCGGTCACGCCGTCGATCGTCGTGATCGTCTGACCTGCGGACGCCGCCGCCCCGGCGACGCGGATCGGGGCACTGCCCAGCAGCACGTCGCACGACACGTCGGCGGTATCCGCGAACGCCGAGCACTGGAGGAGCGTCTCCACCCAGGCGACGTCGTTCCCGCCCAGGGTCAGGCTGACGAGCTCGGCCTCGGCGAGCCCAGCCCGGACGGCCGGCACGGTCTGCACGATCGTGCGCATGTCCTGCGTGGTCGCGCGCCCGCAGGCCGCGTCCACGACCAGCGTGACGCGCGGGTGGCGGTCGAGCTCGCTGACGTGGTCGGGTCCCGCACCCTGGAGGCAGGGAACGGCTACCTCGGGGTCGAGGGTCTGCAGGAAGGTCGGGGCCACTCCCCCGGTCCCGAACGCCGCCGAGTAGGAGTCGCCGAGGTTGACGTGGTCCACCTGCGGTGGGCCGGCCGACTCCAGAGGCTTCGCGGCGGTGGCCGAGGCACCTGCGAGTGCCAGCCCGACGGCGGCCGATCCGGCCGCGAGGAGCCTGGCGGTACGGCGGAGGAGCGTTCTGGGCATGGCGTGCCTTCCGGTCGGAGGCGGAACAACCAGCTGGCGTCCCTGCCGGTCGGGCTGGTGCGTGCACCCGTTGGGGTCAACCTAGGGCCTGGGGACTTCGGTGAACAGGCCTGGGCTCGCGCCTCCGCGGCACGCGATCCCTCGCCCCCGGGACCCGGCCGATCCGCCTCCTACGGCAGCACGTGCCGCAGCGCCGCCCCGAGCGTGCGGTGCCGGAACGTGTAGCCGGACGCCTCGAGCCGGTCGCTGGAGACCCGCTGGCTCGCGTACGCCAGCTCCTGCGCCCCCTCGCTGCCCACCACCAGCCGCGGCCCGAACGACGGCACGGGCACCAGCGCCGGGCGGCGCAGCACTTTCCCGAGCGTGCGCGCGTACTCCGCGCCCCGCACCGGCTCAGGCCCGACGGCGTTGAGCGGCCCGGCGAGGTCGTCGGTGAGCACCGCGTGCGCGTACACCGACACGACGTCGTCGACCGAGATCCAGCTCTGCCACTGCTCGCGGTCGAGGGGGCCACCGAGTCCGACGGCGAACAGCGGGAGCAGCCGCGACAGCGAGCCCTCCGCCGGGCTCTGCACCAGACCGGTGCGCACGTTGACCACGCGGACGCCGGCCTTCTCCGCGGGTTCGGTGGCACCTTCCCACTCCCGGCACACCAGCGCGAGGAACCCCGCGCCCGACGGCGAGTCCTCCGTCAGGGGCGCGTCGTCGCCGTCACCGTGCGGGTCCGTCCCGTAGTACCCGATGCCCGACGCGCAGACGAACGCGCGTCGCCGACCGTCTCCCGCGAGGTCTGCGAGAGCCCGCGCGATGAGCAGGGTGCCCTCGGCGCGGCTGGTGAGGATCTCGTCCTTGGCGGCCGCCGTGAACCGTCCGCCGATGCTGCGCCCGGCGAGGTTGACGACGGCGTCCACGTCTCTCAGGGCCTCCGGGTCGAGCCGGCCCGCAGCGGGGTCCCAGCTGATCTCGTCGGAGGTCTCCGCGGGGCGGCGCACGAGGCGCAGCACCCGGTGCCCGCCGACGGAGAGCAGCGCGCACAGCTGCGTGCCGATGAGCCCCGACGCGCCGGCGACGGCGATCGTGCGGGGCCCGGCGTCGGCGTGGGCGGCGTGGAAGGCGAGGTCGTCGCGCAGCTGGACGGCGCGGTACTCCAGCACCCGCCGCAGCGTGGGCACGAGCGTCCCGGCGACGAGGTCGCTCTCCCGCGGCGCGACGACGTCGACGCTCTCGTGGAGGACCGTCCCGCCGCCGTCGGACTCGACGAAGCGGTGCTCGTGCACGATCCGGCCGAACGGACCGGTCGTCGTCACGCGGAAGCCGCGCGGCGGGTCGTAGGAGTCGTGGCGGCCGGTGGACTCGACCTGCCCCCGGCGCAGCCACCCGGGCAGGGCCGACGGCAGGGGCAGGGCCGCGGCCAGCGCGCCGAGCCCGGTCCCCAGCACACCGGGCGCGCCGACGGCGAGGCGGGCCTCGGAGCCGTCACGCAGCCCGTCGTCGGGCTCGGAGAGCACGGACCCGGCGAAGGGCGGCGTCAGCCGGACGAGGGCACCTGGCCGCTCGAACCAGGCGAAGACCCGCTCGCGCGGGTAGGGCAACGCGGTGCTGTGCTCGATGTGGGCCACATCGCCATCGTGACACGCGCGCGCGTCGCGGGCCCGTCCGACGGCGAGGACCACCGCCCTGACCTGGCGAGGGTCGTCACCCGCCGGTCGGCGGATTCCTCGGGGCCCTCGCTGGGGTCGCGGCCGTCGGCGTCCTCGGCTGCTTCGGTCGCCTCGCCGCCTTGGGTGGGAGGGTGGCCACGTACTGCGCCGCCCGAGCGAGGAGGTCGCGGGCATCGGCGTCGTCGGGGACGGTGACGTACCCGCCCATCGGCCGCTCCTCGGGACCGAACCCGCGGGCGCCCTTCTCCCGCATCGCCACCAGATCGGCCTCCGGGAGCTTCACCCCGACGTCGGAGCCGAGGAGACCGGCGAACATGTTCCCGCCGATGAAGGCCCCGAGGTTGCCGAACATCGGCTTGACCACCACGCGCGGGTCGTCCGGGACGAGGTCGCGGAATCGCGCCTTGTCCTCCTCGGTGGGCTTGGGCATCTGCACGGTGGTCCTCCTCGAGGGGTACGTGGGCCCATCATCACCGATGGCCGACGCGGCGGGAAGGCAGGTCCCGAACAGGCTCCGCCGACGTCGACGCCACCTCACCCGCGCCTGCACGGCGACGGCGGCGAGGCCGCTGGCGCCCATCATTGTCAGCGCGACGACGACGCGCGTAGCCTGACGGGGATCTGGGCATGCATCCTGCGAAGGGGCTGCGACATGCCGAAGCCTAGATTCGTGCACAACCTCAAGCCCGACGCGGTCCAGGCCGCGGTGAGCGGGATGAGCGACCCGACGGGCTTCCTCATCTCCCCCGGCAACGCCATGGGTCAGAGCCTCGAGCTGACGCGGTTCGTCCGTGGGCGTGGCTGGGACCTGCTGGCCGACAACGGCAACTTCGACCACCTCACCCCCATAGCGCGCCGTTTCACCGTCGAGGCCACGGCTCTGCGCCGGGAGGTCACGCGGATCGAGCGCGGACTCGGCCACACGGTCCGCAACGGCGAGCTGCCTGGACCGCTGACCACTCGCTACCGCGGTCTCGCCACCCGTGTCCGACGCGCCGCCGTCGCCGCGGTCCCGCCCGACGCCGACCTCCTGGCCGCGCAGGTGGTGCTGGACCCCACCGCCGTCGTCGGTGTCGAGGACCTCACCATGGCGTGCTGGCTCCGCCTGGACATCGAGCCCGAGTACCTGCACCGGCCTCGCGGGAGCTACCGGCGCCTGAACCGCTCGGTCGCCAGACGGGCGACGGCGGCCGAGGCCGGCCTCGCGCCACGACTGGCCGGCGCGCACCTGCCCGTGGCGTCGGCGGTGTCCTTCAACACGGCCAAGGATGCCGGGCGGGAGTTCGCCGCCGCCGGGCTCAGCGGGATCGCCATGGGGTTCGGCGCCTACATGGCCGACGACCACTTTGCCGACCATCTCTACCGCGACCGGCGGCGCATCGACCTGGGGGCCAACCTCCCCCAGCGGTACACCCGCACCGCGGCTGCCGCCGTCGGCTTCTGGGAGGGCTACGAGGAGGTCGCCCACCAGCCGCCGCAGCGGTTCCACTTCCTCGGCATCGGCGCGCCGATCATGATCGCGGTGCTCACCCTGGCGGCGGCGCGCACGCCCGAGCTCAGCTTCGACGCGACCAGCCCGATCCTCGACGCCACCCAGGGCGGGACGATCTACAGCGACCGGCCCGCCCACCTCAAGCTCCGTACCCGCAAGATCGCCCACCGCCTCGCCCGCGAGCCGGCGCTGACGTGGGACTGCCCGTGCCCGTTCTGCACCGACTTCACCGGCCGGCACCCCTTCGACTACCCCGCCGGCCACGCGTGGCTCACGGCCACCGGCGCCGCGGCCGTGAGCACTGCCGACCTGCAGCCGGCCGGCGCCCTGTTCACCGCCTTCCCGCTCCTCGCCGAGCCGCGAGCCGGTGAGCTGCGACGCGAGGTCAACTTCGCCCGGGTAGGGCACAACCACTGGATCATCGACCGGCTCATGACGTCGCTGTCCCGCGCCGACGACGACGGCCGCCTGCGCGTGCGGGTGACCAACATCGTGCGCGACTACCAGGACTGCACGACCCCGGTGTTCGCACGGGCGCTCGAGGTCGCCCTGGCCCTGGCCCGCGGTGACCCGATCCCGGCGCCCGGCCCGTAGCCTCGCGAACCCCGCACCCCACGTCCCGACCACATGGAAGGAGGAAACACCCCCACCACCCACGCCCCGCCCCGGCGGGGCAGCGACCAGGAGGTTCGCGATGACGGGCTTGCGCGCGTTGCCGCTGGAATCCTTACCCCCCTTCAACCAGACCGCACCCGACCTCGTCGGGGCGGCCGACCAGGCCCAGGAGACCTTCCGGGCCCTGCTCCTCGGGCGCAGCTGGGACCTGCTCCACAGCCACGCCGCCACCTTGTCCGGGCTGGCCCTCGCCCTGCTCGAGCACATCCATGCTCGAACGGGCGTGCACGCCTACCACACCACCTACCTCGCCGAGCGGGACGCCGGTCTCGCCCAGGTCTACGCCGCGCTCGCAGCGGACACCTCCGGCCAGGCCGACGACATCCGCGACGCCATGCTCACGCAGCTCACCGCCGAGCTGGGTGATCCCGCGGCCGCCCAGGCCGCTCTCGACGCACTGCTCGCCGGTACCCATCCCCTCTTCGACTCACGAGCGGCGGAGCGCTCCGCCGTCACCACCGAGCTCGACGTCGTCGTGCCCGCCTACGCGCAGACGGCGACGCTGGCGGCGCGCGCCGTCGCCGACTCCGGTCTGTACAAGGCCTACGACATCACCACCGCCCTTGCCGCCGGCCCCGACCAGGAGGCCGACACCGAGACCGTCACCGACGAGGCCACGGTCCTGCGCACCCTGCACGACGAGACCGTCGCCGCCCTCTTCACCCACCTCGACACCACCGACGACGGCCAAGGGCTCCTCGACCTCGCCGTCACTGTCGGCGAGCGAATCACCGCCCGCCTGCCCGTTTCGGCGCCGCTCGCGGGTGCCTACCTCGCCCTGCTGCACCAGCGGCCCGCCACGCAGGGCGCCCTGGCCCAGCACCGGGCCGTGCTGGACGTCGTCGAGCTCCTCGAGCGGCTCCAGGTGCTCCTCGCATACGCACGCCTGGTCCAGGCCGAGATGGCCACCCCGGACCGCGGCCGCTGGTACGGCAACGAACGCCGTCGCACCGAGAACCGCCAGAGCCCCAGCGGCGTGCCTGCGGGTCAGCCCGCCGGCGCGCAGGCTCTGCGGGACGGCACGGGTGCGGAGGGCGATCTCGTGAGCGTCGAGGGCCTGGTGTCGGGCCTGGGCATCGCGGATGATCCCGCACCGCCGAAGTTCTCCACCTTCTTCGACCTCACCGACCTCGACGACGGCGCATCCGTGAGGGTCCGCGCGCACATGTTCTCCCTCGCCAACAACGGCGTCCAGGACGGTGCGTTCGTCCGGGTCAACGGGTTCGTCCGCCGGGCGGCACCGTGGGCGGCCCCCGTAGGCCTCGACGTCGACCGGGTCGACCTCACCGAGCTGCGCCGGCAGAGCTGGTACGACGACGTCACGGCCCGGGTGCGCCACCACGCCCTGCTCTACCCCGACGGGATGAGCATGTTCTTCACGCCTGCTGTGCGATTGGACTGATGACCATGCCATGCACCTCGGAGCTGGCCCGCCGGGACGACAAGTGGACGGCCTGGGAGAACGCCTACGACGACTGGGAGGGCGCCAGGAATCTCGCCCTCGCCGCTGACGCCGCCATGCTCGCCACGTGCGGCGCCGCCATCTGGACCCTCGGCGGGCTGGGTTTCACGGCGGCCGCCTGCGCGGCCGCGGTGACGGCCCTGGCCATCGCCGTGTCGAACGCCGACACCGCCCGGGACAAGTCGAACAACGCCGGGGACGCCTACAAGACTTCCGCCGAGCGGTACAACGACTGCCTCGCCAAGTGCCGTCCGGGCACGAGCTGACCTCACCGCCACCGCGCGCGCGCCCGCACGACGAGGGCGCCCAGCACCGCCATCACCACCGCTGCGGCCGCGAAGTAGCGCGTCATGGCGCCCGCGCCCAGCGCCGCGGACGCGGCCGCCGTCCCCGCCGCGCTGCCCACGAACAGGGCGGTGGCGAAGAGGCTCACCATGGTCGCCCGGGCCCGCGGGAGGGTCTCGGTCACCCAGTTCTGCAGCGTCGAGTGGAAGAAGGCCCAGCCCCCGGCGAGCAGGACGGCGGCTGCGAGGACGGCCGGGCCGGACCGGTCTGCCGCGAGCACGAGTGACGACGCCACCGTCATCACCGCCCCGGCGGCCATGAGGCTGGCCGGTCCCGTGCGCGAGCTCACCGCCTTGACCACGCGGGCGAAGACGACCACGCCCACCCCGTAGCCGGCGACCACCACGCCGGAGAGCGTCACCGACATCCCCCTCCCCTGCAGCAGGGCCGGCAGGAGCGGCAGGACGCCCAGCATGAGCCCGCCCTCGACGAACGCGACGGCGAGGAGGGCGCGGGCACGGCCGTCGCGGGCCACGGCCCCGAAGGCCCTCCGGTCGGTCCCGCCCACCACGCGTGACGGCTCCGGCATCGTCCGTGTCCACCACACCACCACCAGGGCGAGGACCCCGGGCAGCGCCAGCGCCGCCCGCCACCCGAGCGCGTCGCCGAGCACCGCGGCCACCACCGTCGCCAGCGCCGTGCCGAGCGCCATGGCGCGCATGACGTCGGTCAGCGGGCCGTGCCGGCGGGCGGCGTCGACGGCGTCACCGAGGTAGACCAGGGCACCCGGGACCACGGCGGCCAGGGCAGCCCCGGTCAGACCCCGCAGGAGCACGAGGAGGGCGAAGGACGGCACGAGGAACGACGCGGTGGCGAGCACCCCGGCGACCGCGAGGGCCACGCGCACGGTCGGGACCCGGCCGAACCGGTCCGAGACCACCCCCCACCCGACCTGCATGACCCCGTACCCGACGAAGTACGCCGTCGCGGCGCCCGCCGCCACCTCGACGGAGACGCCGAGGTCGGCGGCGACGAGCGGGAGGACCGGCGCGATGAGCATCCGGTCGAACGAGCTGAGGAAGGTGACGGCCTGGAGCTGCCGGATGGTCCTGCGCACGGCCCCGCCCCTCTCACGTCCGGGACCGGCGCGCGACGGCGCCGGTCCCGGGCGGGTCTCACGCGGCGGGGCGGCCGCCGAGGTAGAGGTCGCTCAGCTTCGGGTCCGCCAGCAGCTCGCGGGCGGGCCCGGTCGCGAACACGGTGCCGAGGTCGAGGACGCAGCCGATGTCGGCCATCTCGAGCGCGCGGCGGGCGTTCTGCTCGACGAGCAGCACGGCGACCCCCGCGTCACGCATGCGGGCGACCTGCTCGAACACCGTCGTCGTCCGCTTGGGGTCCAGGCCCATCGACGGCTCGTCGAGGAGGACGACGTCGGGGCTGACCATGAGCGCGCGGGCGAACTCCACCTGCTTCTGCTGCCCGCCCGAGAGCAGGCCCGCGGCGGCGCCCCACCGTTCGGCCACGACCGGGAAGACCTCCTTGACGAAGCCGGCGCGCTCGGACAGCGCCGCCCGGTCGGCGGAGGTGTACCCGCCGAGCATGACGTTCTCCTCCACCGTCATCTCGGGGAAGACGCTGTGTCCCTGCAGGACGTGCGACAGCCCGGCGCGCAGGAGCGTCTGCGGCCCGGAGCCGGTCATGTCCTTGCCGTTGAGGACGATGGATCCCGCGCGGGGCTTGAGCAGCCCGCTGGCGACCTTGAGCACGGTGGACTTGCCCGCACCGTTGGGGCCGACGAGGCACACGACCGTGCCGCGCGGGACCTCGACGGACAGCCCCCGCAGCACGAGGGCGGCCTTGCCGTACCCGGCCTCGATCCCCTTGAGCTCGAGGACGACGTCAGACGCCAAGGTAGGCCTCCAGCACTCGCGGGTCGGACTGGATGAGGTCCGGCGTCCCGGTGGCGATCGGCGCGCCACGGTCGAAGACCACGATGTGGTCGCACAGCTTCATGATGAGCTCCATGTTGTGCTCGACGATGAGGAAGGTGGTGCCCTCCGCGTTGAGCTCGCGGATGAGGACGGCGATCCGCTCGATGAGCGAGGGGTTCACCCCGCCGGCGGGCTCGTCGAGCATGACGAACGGCGGGTCGGACATGAGGGTCGAACCCAGCTCGAGGAGCTTCTGCTGGCCGTAGGAGAGGTCGCGTGCCTCGGCCGTCTCGAGGTGGTCGATGCCCACCCGGGCCAGCATCCGCCGGGCCCGCTCGACCGTCTCCGGCGAGTGGCTCCCGCCGAGGTAGTCCGCGAGCGAGTGCGGCTGGACGGCGACGAGCATGTTCTCCAGCACCGTCATCCGCGGGAAGGTCCGGCACAGCTGGAAGCTCCGCCCGAGCCCGGCGCGGGCGATCTTGTGCGGCGCCCAGCGGGTGACCTCCTTGTCGTGGAGGTAGACCCGACCGGAGTCGGGCTTGATCATCCCGGTCACGCAGTTGAAGAAGGTCGTCTTGCCCGAGCCGTTGGGCCCGATGAGGCCGTTGATCTTGCCGTCGAGGAAGGTCACCGTGGCGTCCTTGACGGCGTGGACCCCGCCGAAGGACTTCGTCAGCCCCTCGGTGCGCAGGATCGTCGTGCCGACGGCGGAGCCTGCGGGGGCGGTGTCGGCGGTGGTCATCGGGGGCCCTCCTGCTCGTCCGTGGGGGCGGCCGGGGCCGCGTGCCTAGCGGTCGGCTCTGCCGCCGAGGTCGCCGGGGGCCCGCCCGTCGCGGTCACCGGGGGCCCGCCGGCCGCCGTCGCCGTCTGCTCGTCCCGCAGCTGCTCGGCGGAGAGCTCGCGGATCGAGGTGGCCTGGGGCCGGAACCGCCCCACGAGCTGCTGGGCGCCGGTGAGGACGCCGTCGGGCAGGAACAGCACGACGATCGCGAGCAGCAGGCCGGTGGCCACGAGGTGGAGCTGCGTCTGGCCGTAGTTGAGGACGAAGTACTCCAGCGCGACGCCGATGACGACGGCGCCCAGCAGCGGGCCGAAGAGGAACCGGGTGCCGCCGAGGAGGGCCATGAGCACGATCTGCGCGCTGAGCACGACGTCGAACTGGAAGATCGGGTCGAGGTCACCGAACCACAGCCCGTACAGCCCGCCCGCCAGCGCCACGACCAGCGCGGAGAGGGTGAACGCGACGAGCTTGAGCGTGGCGGTGGGGATGCCGAGGGACTCGGCCTTGTCCTCGTCCTCGCGCACGGCCTTGAGCCCGGCGCCGAACCGGGAGTGGTTGACGAGCGCCCAGAGGACCAGCGCGAGGGCGAGCAGGCCGAGGAAGATGAAGTAGAACGCCCGGTGGTGCTCGGGGCGCAGCAGGTCCGGGAACGGGCGCGGGACCACCAGCCCGTTCGAGCCACCGGTGACGGTGTGCCAGCTCTGGAACACGAGCTGGAGCACGAGCACGAGCGCGATCGTCACGATGACGAACGAGGCGCCCCGCACCCGCAGGGCGGCGAAGCCGACCGGGATCGCGACGACGAGGGTCCCGATCGCCGCGACGACCAGCGCCACGAAGCTCGGCATCCCGGTGTTGACCACGAGCAGGGCCGTCCCGTACGCCCCCAGGCCGAAGAACGCCGTGTGGCCCAGCGAGATGTACCCGGTGAACCCGCCCATGAGGTTCCAGCCCGTCGCGAAGACCGCGTAGTTGAGCACGATGACGCCCGCGCTGAGCATGTACGGGTTCGGCGCGACGAAGGGCCACAGGGACAGGACCGCCACGACGACGGCGATCACGAGCAGGTCCCGCCGTCGGTCGCGGCCGGCGCGCGCGGGTCGCCCGCCCCGGGCGGCGGGACCGGCGAGGCCGACGCGTGAGGCGAGGCCGGCGCGGCCGGGCCTCTCGCCGTCACCGGCGCCCGCCTGGCGGCGGTCAGAAACGCTGAGCAAGACGGCCTCCGAAGAACCCCTGCGGCCGCACCATGAGCGTGGCGAACAGGGCGAGGTAGAAGATGGTCTGCGCCCACGTGGGGCCCAGGGGCAGCTCGAGCATCACGCGCAGCACGCCGAGCAGGAGCGCGGCGATCGCGGCGCCGGGGATCGAGCCGAGACCGCCGACGACGATGATCGCCATGAGCGGACCGATCCAGTGCCAGTGCAGCGAGGGGTAGATCGTCGCCTGGAGGGACAGCGCGGCGCCACCGACGGCGGCCGTGGCCAGGCCGAGACCGAAGCCGAAGCCGGCGGTCCGGTTGGTGTCGATGCCCACGAGCTGCGCGGCCTGCGGGTGCTGGATGGTCGCGCGGAGCGCCCGGCCGAAGCGGGTGTACTTGAGCACCGCGAACAGCGCGAGGAGGCTCACCCCCGCCAGGGCGAAGGAGATCACCTGCACCACGGGGATGCGGGCGGTGAGGAGCTCGATGCTCGAGGCCCCGTACGGCAGGTTGATCCGGCGCTGGGTGCCGGAGAAGACCATGCCGAGCAGGCCCTCGATGATCAGCGCGATGGCGAAGGTGAGGAGCACCGACATCATCGTCATCGTCGCCGGCCGCAGCCGGGACAGCAGGAAGCGCTGCATGAGGTAGCCGATGGCGAAGAACGCCGGCACGGTGGCCAGCAGCGAGAGCATCGGGTCCAGCCCGGTGGCGGTGGAGAACCACCACGCGATGTAGGCCGCGAGGATGATGAACGCCGAGTGCGCGAGCATCACCACCCGCATGATGCCGAAGTACAGGGTCAGACCCGCTGCCAGGAGGGCGTAGAGCCCTCCCAGCAGCAGGCCCAGGATCAGGCTCTGGAAGAGCAGGCTGCCTGAGACCACCGGCTCACCACTCCGGCTTCGGGTAGATGAGCTCGGCCTCGGCGACGTCGGCGGGGAGGACGATGGCGATCTCACCGTCGACGTACTGCTGGATGAGGTGCGCGCCGTTGGGCCGGCCGGCCTCGTCCCAGCCCAGGGTGCCGACGACGGTGTCCACCTCGTTCTCGTGGAGCCAGTCGATGAGATCCTGCTGGCAGTCGCCCTGCTCCGCGCACCCGACCGCCTCGACGGCGGCCGCGACGACCTGCCCGGCGGTGTAGGCGTTCGCCTCGTCCTCGCCGGGCTCGGCGCCGTGGAGCTCCTCGTTCGCCGCGACGAACTCCTCGTTGGAGGGGAAGGTGGCCTCGACGGTGTACCCGGTGGGCGAGAGGATGCCGTCCACCGCGCCGCCGATCGCCTCGACGAACTCGGGGTTGGTCGGGGCGGTGGAGAAGGCCGCCATGCGCGGCTGGTAGTCGAGCTGCTGCAGCGCCAGGATCATGTTGACGGCGTCCTGGTACTGGGTGCCGCCGATGACGACGTCGGGGTCGGCGTCGGCGATCTGGGCGGCGACGGCGCTCATGTCGGTCGCGTTCGGCGGGTAGACCTCGTCGACGACGATCTCGACGCCGAGCTCGGCGAGCCCGTCACGCAGGCCGTAGGCGGTGCCCTGCGCGAACGGGTCGTCCATGGCCGCGACGGCCGCGGTCTGCGGGCGCTCGTCCTCGGGCATGGCCTCGATGAAGTCGAGGAGGTAGTTGTAGTGGTCCGGGGCGATGGCCGGGGCCGCGTAGAAGATGTTCTCGAAGCCGTTCTCGAAGACCTCCGCGGCGGCCGCCGCGGGCTCGACGAAGAGCATCCCGTACTCGTCGGCGACGCGGGACGCGGGCACCACGAGGCGGGTGGAGAACGGGCCCATGACCAGGTCGACCTCGTCCTGGGCGATGAGCGACTCGTAGTCGGCCACGACGCGCGCGGCGTCGGAGGCGTCGTCGAGGATCTTCAGCTCGACCTGGCGGCCGAGCAGCCCGCCGCCGTCGTTGATGACCTTGGCCCAGGTCTCGTACCCGCGCTGGACGCCCTTGCCCGGCTCGGCGAAGTCACCGGTGAGCGGCAGCGAGATGCCGATGACGATGGGGTCGTCCCCACCCTCGGCGCCCCCGGTGGCGTCCCCGGTCCCGCCACCGGTGTCCCCGCCGCACGAGGCGAGCAGCAGGGCACCGGCGGTCGCGGCGGTGATGGCGGTCAACTTCCTTGTCGACATGGTGTCTCCTCATCAAGACGACGGCGCCGTCACCTCATCAGGACGACCACCTCAGCAAGCGCTTTCCACGCACAGTACACAGGCGGCGGGACCGCTCAAACCCACCCAGAGCACCCACGCGTCGATGTTGCCGAATTGTGACGTCAGCCACGCCCCGCGCACCGGGGGCGCAGCGAGCGCCCCGCGAGCACCGCAGAGCACGTCCGGCGCCGCCGCCGGCGCCGGCGCCGGCGCCAGCGCCGGCGACGTGACGTTGATGCTCTTCCGCCGCCGTGACCAACCGCCACGCCGTCACATCGCGAGCGGTCCGCCGGGCCCTCTCCTGCACCGAGTCCAGGAACACCGCAGGCGGACCTCGGGGCCGTCCGCCGGACCGGCGGACCGCGGCACGCCCTCAGGCCGGCCGGTTCCTCGGTGCCGGGCGCTGCCGTCCCGCGAGCACGAGCGCCGCCACGGCCAGGACGCCCTGCGCCCCGAGGAGGCCGGGCGTGACGCTCCCGCCGACCACGGCGGCCAGCAGCGGCAGCGTGCCCACGGCGACGACATCAGGACCCATGAGGAACGCCGCGCCGAGGCCGGGCGGGACCACGCCGAACGGGGTGTGCACGAGCGGTCCGGAGAAGTCCGGCAGCGGCCGGTAGGCCGCCCGCACCGCAGCCGCTGACCACACCGGCGCCACCAGCACGCCGAGGACGAGCCAGCTCCCGTCGGTGTGAGCCGCCGCGAGCAGCGCGTGCGCGACCGCGGACCACAGAACGAGGACGACGGTGGGAACCACGAGGCGCAGGCGGTGCACCTGGCGCTGGTCGAGCGGCAGGAGCGCGTCCAGGGCCGGGGCCGCGCTCGCCTCACGCGCGCCGTCGGTTGCCGCGAGGCCCGCGGCGTACCCGCCGACGACGAGCAGCCCGAGGGTGAGGACAGGCACGTCCGGACCAAGGGCAAGGGCCGGCAGGCTGCCGGCGGCCACGAGCTGGACCAACCGGCGCGGCCGGCGAAGGAGGAGCATCGCGTCGGAGGTCACGAGGGCTGCGTGCGGGGCCCAGCGCCGCGGGATCCGCGCCACCAGGCGCAGCCGGGCCGAGCGGCGAGCCGCCGGCTCGGTCACCGCGGCGAGCGCCCGGCCCAGCCCGCGGGTGTCGAGGGAGAGCACCGACCCCAGGGCCTCCGCCGAGGTCCGGCCACGCTCGCGCACGACGGATCCGCGGACCTGCCCCAGCCGGAGGTCGAGCACGACGGCGAGCGTCGTGGCGAGGGCCACCGCGGCGAACGGCAGCATCACGGCAAGGGTCGGGACCGCGGCGCGCGACGCCCCGGCGGCCGGGTCGACGCTGATCGCGTCCATGACCCGGGCCGGCCACCCCCACCACAGCCCGGCGAGACCGGCGAGGGGTACGGCGGCCAGGGCCGCGTCCGCCGCGCGCCGGGTCCGGCCGTGCACGCCGGCCGAGACCTGCGTCAGTCCCACCGCGAGGACCAGCGCCGCGGCGCCCGCTCCCCCGGTGACGGCGGCCCCGGCGAGGGCGGCAGCGCCGGGTGACGGCACCAGCACGAGTGTCGCGAGGACGGCGACCACCGCCCCGGGCAGGGCCGAGACGACGGGCCAGCGCCGTGCGGCCGGGCGCAGCAGGCCGCGCCGGTCCACCGGCAGGGGCAGCCACCACGTCGCCTCGTGGCCGGGCAGCGAGACCGGTCCCAGCCGTGCCGCGAGACCGACGAGCGCGGGCGCCCCCGCGGCCAGGACGAGCACGGCCAGCCACCGAGCGGCGGTCACCGAGGCGTCGTCGAGGAGGCTCCCACCCAGGTCGCGGCCCAGCCGGGCCGCGAGTGCGAACGCCATGGCGGTGTACATGAGAACGATGAAGCCGCCGAGGTAGACGTCGTAGAGGAGGTCGCCGAGCCGGCTCTCGGCGCGCTGGAGGCTGCGCCGGCGGGACCACCGCCGCACCGCACGGCCCGTCGGTGGTGCCGGCCGGACCCGGAGGACCTCGTTGCCCTGCCTCACAGCGCGGCGATGGCGGCCGCGCCCTCGGCGGCCGTGACCAGCCGCGAACGCTCCTCCCCCAGGACGAGGACGGCGGTCGCGGCGCCGGCGACGACGGCGGGGTCGTGGGTGGCGAGAAGGACCGCACCACCGGCCTCGCGCTCCTCGACGAGCCGCCCGACCAGCCGGTCCCGCATCCCGGCGTCCAGGCGCTGCTCGGGCTCGTCGAGGACGAGGAGCGACCGGGGTCGAGCGAACGCCGCTGCCAGGAGGAGGCGGCGGCACTGTCCGGATGACAGCGCCGCGGGCAGGGCGTCGGCCCGGGCGGTGAGGCCGAGCTCGTCCACCAGGCGGTCGACGACGTCGGCGGCGTCGGGGACGCCGTGCCCGAGGCAGGTCAGCAGGAGGTGCTCGCGCGCCGTCAACGCGGGGAAGAACACCTCGTCACCGAGGCACTGCGCGACCGCGGCCCGCTGGGCGCCGGACCGCTCGTCCACCGGTGCACCCAGGAGGTGCACCTCCCCGCGGATCGGCTCGAGCGAGCCGACGACGGTGCGCAGCAGGGTCGACTTGCCGGTCCCGTTCGCACCCACGACGGCGAGCACCTCGCCGGCACGGACGCGAAGGTCCACGGGCGGGCAGACCGGCACGGTGTACCCGACCACCAGCCGCGACGCCTCGACGGCGGAGAAATCGGACACCTCTCGATGCTACCGATCCCCTCGCCGTCGGGCCGTACAGCGCTCAGGCGGTCTGGCCCTCGTGCTCGCCCTCGGCGAGCTCCTCGACCAGCTTGTCGTTGAACGCGGGCAGGTCCTTCGGCGTCCGGCTGCTCACGAGACCGGCGTCGACGACGACCTCCTCGTCGACCCAGGTCGCCCCCGCGTTGCGCAGGTCGGTCTTGAGGCTCGGGTAGGACGTGACCGTGCGCCCGTTGAGGACGTCCGCGTCGGCCATGATCCAGCCGCCGTGGCAGATGACGCCCACCGGCTTGTGCTGCTCGAAGAACGCCCGGACCAGGGCGACGGCGTCGGCGTCCATCCGGAGCTTGTCGCCGTTGGCGACGCCCCCGGGCAGGACGAGACCGTCGAAGTCGTCGGCCTTCGCGCTGCCGACGGCGAGGTCGACGCTCGCCTCGTGGCCCTTCTTGCCGGTGATCGTGCCGGACTCCGGCGAGACCAGCACCGCCTCGGCGCCCGCGGAGGTCACGGCCTCCCAGGGTGAGGTCAGCTCGGAGTCCTCGAACCCGTTGGTCAGCAGGAAAGCGACGCGCTTGCCGGACAGCTCAGCCATGCTCTTCTCCTTCTCTCGTGCGGTACGCCTCGACGTTACGAGCCGCGCGGCGACCTCGCGCGTCGAGGCGCTCGTCGCGGCGTCCGGCGCCGACGTGCCGCGCCGGGAGGTCCGCCCGGTGGCGGCGCGCGAGAATGGCCCGATGCCCAGACCTGCCGACGACGCCCGCTGCCCGTGCCTGTCCGGCCTGGTCCACGCCGACTGCTGCGGGCCGCTCCACGCCGGGATCGCCGCCGGCGGTCCGTACGCACCGACCGCGGAGGCGCTCATGCGCTCGCGGTACAGCGCGTTCGCCGTCGGCGACGCCCCCTACCTGCTCGCGACGTGGCACCCCTCGACCCGCCCGGACCACCTGAAGCTGGACGACGACGTCGAGTGGCGCCGCCTCGACGTCGTGCGGACGTCGGCGGGCGGCCCGTTCGACGACGCCGGCGTCGTGGAGTTCGTGGCCCACCACCGCGGCACGGACGGGCGCGGCCGGCTGCACGAGGTGAGCCGGTTCGTCCGGGAGGGCGGACGCTGGTTCTACGTCGCCGGCGATCGCGTCAGCTGATCCGACCGCGACCCGCACCACCGACCGCAACCGGCACCACCGACGACCTCCGCCCCGCGCAGGTGACCGCCGCGCCCGGAACGAGCCCGCGCCGGCCCGCTCAGTCTCAGGCGAGCTGGACCGTGGTCAGGCAGGTGGGGTCCTCCGCGCCGGTGCCGATGGCGGTCTCGGCCGTCTTGCCGTCGTAGGAGACCGTCAGGGTCGCCTCGATGTCCCGCGGCAGCCAGAAGCCGGTGAACCCGTTGTCGAAGGTGGTCACCGTCTCGTCCACGAGGACGTCGCCGGTGGCGTCGTCCACGATGCTCACCTGCACCTCCTCGCCGCCGAGCTCGCCCTTGCAGGTGGTGAGGGAGTGGTAGAAGCACTCGTGCGTCTGGTCGACGTACGGGGCGACGGAGAGGTAGAACCGGTCGTCGGGCAGGTCGACGGCGACCTCCTGGTCGGCGTCGGTCAGGACCAGCTGGTCCACGCGCACCGACGCCATGAGCTCGGTCGAGCGCTCGGTCAGCGCCACCCGGTCGAGCTCGTCGACGATCGCCGCGGCGTCGAGGTCCGCCAGGTCGTGCTCGGCGAGCAGCGCCTCGACGTCGGCCGCCGGCGCCCCAGCGGTGGCGGCGGCCGTCGCGGGCGGTGTGGGCTCCTCGGCCGCGCCGGCACACCCGGCGAGCAGCACCAGCGCCCCGGCAGCGGCCGCAACGAGTCGTTTCATGGTTGTCTCTCCGATCCGCCCGAAGGGCGCAAATGCCGACCTTTCCGGCAAGCCTGCCATCGACCCCGCCGCGCCATCTGGGTCCAAGGGCTCATCCGCGGTCCGTGCGTCCACAGGCGCGCAGTGCGGGCTCCCGGTCCGCGCCCATCCTCGACGATGATGACGCTCATGAGCGAATTCGCGGGGTTCCCGCTGTGGGGGGCGCAGTTCTACGCCGAGCTCGAGCGCCACAACTCGCGAGAGTTCTGGGCCGGGCACAAGGAACGGTGGGAGAGGGAGGTCCGCGACCCGATGCGCGCGCTGGTCGCCGCGCTCGAGCCGGAGTTCGGCCCCGCGACGGTGTTCCGCCCGCACCGGGACGTACGGTTCAGCGTCGACAAGTCGCCGTACAAGACGCATCAGGGCGCGATCGCCGGGCCCGCCCGCGGGCTGGGGTACTACGTCCAGCTCGACGCCGACGGTCTCAGCGTCGGCGGCGGGTTCCGCGCCCACTCCCCCGCCCAGACCGACCGGTACCGCCGCGCGGTCGACGCCGACGACGACGGCGCGCTGCCGGCGATCGTCGCCACCCTCGAGGGCCAGGGGTACGAGGTGATGGGCGCGTCTCTCAAGACGCGGCCCCGCGGCTACCCGGCGGACCACCCTCGCATCGAGCTGCTGCGGCGCAAGGAGGTCATGGCGCTCAGGAACGTCGGCGTCCCGGCCTGGCTGCCGTCCGCCGACGCCCTCGACCACGTCCGCGCGATGTGGTCGCAGCTGCGTCCGCTCGCGCAGTGGGCGATCGAGCACGTGGGCCCCGCGGCGGACGAGGTGCCCGCCGGCCGGTAGCGCGGACGCCCCGTCCCGCCGCAGGCCCGCAGGAGCCGTCCCTGCTGCACGCCCGCAAGGGCCCTCCCGGGGGCTGCGGCCGGCCGGTCAGGCCCCCGCCGCCTCAGAACAGCGCCGGCTGAGCCGGCTCGACGGCGGGTGGCGGCGCCGCCTCCTGGCCCGTGCGGGTCCAGCGCCGTTGCGGGCGACTGTCGAACCCGTGCTTCCGGCGCACCCGGCCCGCCCGTTCACCGAGCCACGTGCGGTACTCCGTCGAGGCGTAGGAGCCCGAGCCGTACAGGCGCCGGTAGCCCGGGACCAGCTCGGGGTACGCACGGCCGAGCCAGGCGAGGAACCACTCACGCGCACCGGGGCGCAGGTGCAGGGCGCCGGTGGTGACATCGGCGGCCCCCGCGTCGGCGAGCGCGGCGAACAGCGCGTCGAGCTGGTCGTCGGAGTCGGTGAGCCACGGCAGGATCGGCATCGCGAGCACGGTGCACTCCAGGCCGGCGTCGGTCACCGCCCGGACGAGGTCCAGCCGCGCCTTCGGGGTGGGTGTCCCCGGCTCGACGCGCTGCTGGAGGTCGGGGTCGATGAGCGCCAGGGAGACCGCCACCGAGACCGGCACCGTCCGCGCGGCCTCGACCAGCAGCGGCAGGTCCCGCTTGAGCAGCGGTCCCTTCGTGAGGATGGAGAAGGGCGTGCCGGACTCCGCGAGCGCCGTGATGATCCCGGGCATCAGCCTGTAGCGGCCCTCGGCGCGCATGTACGGGTCGGAGTTCGTACCCAGGGCGACGTGCTCACGCTGCCACGAGGGCCGGGCGAGCTCCTTGCGGAGCACGCCGGCGACGTTGGTCTTCACGACGATCTGGGTGTCGAAGTCCTTGCCCGCGTCGAGGTCGAGGTACTCGTGGGTGCGCCGCGCGAAGCAGTACGTGCACCGGTGCAGGCAGCCCCGGGTGGGGTTGATGGTCCACGAGAACGGCACCTGGGAGGCGGCGGGCACCCGGTTGAGGGCGCTCCTGCACAGCACCTCGTGGAAGGTCACCCCGTCGAAGTCCGGCGTGCGGACGCTGCGGACGAGCCCGGCGAGCGGCACGAGCGCCGTCTCGTCCGCGACCTTCAGCTGGCGCGACTCCCATCTCATGACCCCCATTCGAACACACTTACGACACGACGTCGAGCACTCGCCGTCAGCCGGACAGGTCCAGCAGGTACCGGTGCCCGCACCGACGGTGACCGTCCCCTCGCCCACCGCCCCGGCGACGCGCTTGACCGACCCCGTCGGACGTCTCCCGCGGCGAAGACGCCGGGCAGGCTCGTCTCGACGGCGCCCCGCCCGAGGTCGCGGCCGGTGAGGACGTAGCCCTGCTCGTCCAGCTCGACGGTGCCGGCCAGCCAGTCCGTTCGCGGCTCGGCACCCATGAGCACGAAGAGCGCCGCGGTCGGCACCTCCTGCCGGTCGCCGTCGGGCCCCTGCACCACGACGCTGTCGAGGCGCTCCGCTCCCCCGCCCCGAGCACCCTGGTCCCGGCCAGCACGGAGATGTTCGCAGTCGCCTCGATCTGCCGGAGCAGGTAGTCCGACATGCTCGCTGCCAGGGACTGCCCGCGCACGAGCATCGTCACGTGCCGGGCGAACCTCGCCAGGTGCAGGGCGGCTGCCCGGCGGAGTTCGCGCCACCGACGACGTGGACGTCGTGCCCCCCGATGGCCGGCGCCTCGACCCCGGCCGCGCCGTAGTACACCCCGGCCCCGACGAGACGCTCGAGATCGGTGCCGCCCAGGCGCCGGTAGGTCACGGCGGAGGCGAGAACCGCGTAGTCGGGGCCGAAGCGACGGGCCAGCGCCGCGCGGGTGCGCCCGGCGGTCGTCGTCGTGCGCGTCGAAGACGACGATCACGGGTGCGGCGGGGGTCATCGCGCGGCCACCGCCCCGCCCAGGGACCGCACGGCGGCCACCCCGACGGCGGAGCCGAGCACGGCGAGGACTAGCAGCACGGTCACGAGGCCGAACATCAATGACGTCGGCGCTCAGGGTGAAGATCTCGTGTCATGCCCGGAACTGTCCCGGGCGCGGCTGACGCCAGGCCGGGATGTCGTAGCCCTCCTCCCACGGGAACCGACCCGACCGGTCGTCCACGGTCAGATGGAGCACCGGCACGGAGTACTCAGCCGGCCGTCGGTAGTGGACGTTGGCCGCATAGACGATCTCCCCAGGGTTGGGTGACTCCTCGACGAAGAGCCGGTGCGGCCACTCCTCGAAGGTGACCACCTCGCCGTGGACGAGCTGGCGCCCGCCGTAGACCTGCTTCGCCAGGTCGTTGAGCACCCCGGCGGCGTTGTCCATGTTCAGCCCGAGCACGAGCAGCTCCGGATGACCGATCCCGAACAGTCCCACGGTGTAGCAGAAGGGCGGCCGTTCCCCTGCCGGATCGCCGAAGACGTACTCCAGGTGCACCCCGTGCTCGCGCACGTGCTGGGCGACGAGCTGCTCCTGCTGGTCGAGCCATGCCCCGACGGCCGGGTCCCCCACACCTGTCATGCGCCGCTCCCTTCCTCCACCACGACGCTAGGTGGCAGGAGCCGCCCGCTCGCCGGTGATCCACAGCGTGTCCCCGCGGTCACCGGCTGTCCCCAGGCGGACGGCGCCACCCGGAACCCCGGACCACCATCGGTAGGGATGACGGTGCCGAGCTCGACCGCGCAGGAAGGTGGCTACACTCATGAGCATCATTCGCGCCACAAGGAGTGGGCCCATGGATGTGGGAGTACGCCAGCTGCGCGACGCACTCAGCCGGTACCTCACTGAGGTCAAGGCCGGGCGGACGGTCACGGTCACCGAGCACGGCCGCCCGGTGGCCCGAATCGTTCCGGTCGCCCGACCGACCCGCCTGGAGCAGCTGCGCCGCGAGGGCCGAGTCCAGCCGGCCCGCCGCGTCAAGCAACCCGCGCCCGACCCGGTCTCTACCGAGGGTCCCCTGAGTGATCTCATCGCCGAGCAGCGACGTTGATGATCGGGTACCTGGACACGTCGGCGTTCGTGCCCCTGCTGGTCGAGGAGCCGACGAGCACAGCCTGCCGCCGCTTCTGGGACGATGCGGACACGCTGGTCAGCACTCGCCTCCTCCACGTCGAGACGAGCGCGGCGCTCGCGCTGGCCCAGCGGATCGGTCGGCTCGGTCCGGGTCAGCTCTCCCGCTGCCGGTCCGTCCTGGAGGAGCTGTGGGAGGCGGTCGAGGTGCTCGAGCTGGACGTCGAGCTGATGCGCGCGGCGTCCAGACATGCCGGCGACCACGCACTTCGCGGCGACGACGCCCTCCACTGCGCCGCGGCCTGGCTGGTCAACGACACCGACGTGGTCGCCGCGACCGGCGACAGGCAGCTCCTGAGGGCCTGGTCGGACCTCGGGGTGGCGACCTACGACACCACCGGCTGACGCAGCACGGGACGGCGACCAGCGACTGCCGTGAGAGCACCCGGGGGCAGCTCAATGCCGGCGCTCCACGGGCGTCACGCCACAGCTGCGAGCCCGCCGAGCTGCTCGAGCCGCGCCACGCCGGGTGCACCATAGGTCCGTAGCCGCTCGTGCGCGTCGTCCAGCGCGGCGGAGCTGGGGTACCCGGGCGGGATGCGCGCCGGGTTGAGCGCGGTGCTGTTCGCCCACTCCTTGATGTCCGGCTCGGCACCGAACGCCAGGGAGGACCGCCTCCCCAGGACGTTCATCGCCGCCCAGTCGGTGAGCGTGTTGGCGTACGGGGTCGGCGGGCACAGCCGGTTCTTCTCGCCGTCAGCGGTCCGCGTGGCCTCCACGTACCCGGCCAGGGCCGCCCCGAAGCAGGGGAAGCCCACCCGGATCGGCTGCAGGGTGATCGCGGCGGGTCCCCAGATCGGCACGAGCGGCGGGTACTTCAGCCCCGACGCCGCGCAGTGCACGACCAGTGCGTCCTTCGCCGTCGTCACCGTCCCGTCGTCGAGGACGACGCGCCCCGGCTCGACCCGCCGGATGTGTCCCAGCCGCACCACCTGCTCGATCGTGCGCAGCAGGTCGAGCTCCCAGGTGGCGAGCGTCGGCGTCTTCGCCATCGTCGGTGTCACCGACCGGTCGATCCGCAGCATGACGCCGGCGTCCTCGAGCCGGCGGAAGAGGTCGTCGAGGGACGTGGCCGCCGCGGCGGCGGCCATGACGTCGGCCACCATGCCCGTGAAGACCGCCGGGTCCGGCTGGATGACGGCCCGGTTGAGCATCCAGGGGTCGCGCGGACGTATCCAGCAGATCGCGTCCGGGTCGACGCCGTGCGCGAGCAGCCACACGCAGGCGTCCGTCGCGGTCTTCCCGGACCCGACGACGACGTACTGGCTCGGCGCCTCGGTCAGCCGGGCGAGGTCGTTGACCGGGCGCACCCGCGCGCCGTCGGCGACCTCGAACGGTGGCGGCGTGTCCGCCGGGATGTCCGGGGCGAGGTAGCGCGCGTCGACGACCCGGCACCCCGGCCGCACCTCGAGCCGCTTGCCGGACACCCGCGAGACGATCTGCCCGTCACCGAGGTACTCGCAGGCGGCCAGGACTTCGACCTTGTCCGAGGTCACCATCGCCTCGCGCACCCGCCCGTAGTACGCGCAGATCTCCGCGACGGTGGCACGCTCCTGCAGGCCGGTCTCCGGCCCGTGGTCCTGCACCCGCCCGCTGCCCAGCAGCGTCGAGGCGACGCCGTAGAACGCCGAGGCCTGGTGCAGGCGGACGAACGGGTAGGCGTCGAGCCAGTGCCCGCCGACGTCGTGGCGCCGGTCGACGACGGCGACGCGCACGTCCGCGTGGTCGGTGAGCGCGTCGGTGAACGCCATGCCGCTGGCCCCCGCCCCCACCACGAGGTAGTCGGCGTCCACGGTCGGGACCATGGGACAACGGAACCACCGCGGGCGCGGCGTGTACAGGGCTGGACGGCTTCGCGGTGGTCCGGGTCCGTGCCCCGACCGGTTCGTCCCCGGAGGCGGTACGGACCTCAGCTCGCCCCGGCGCGGGTGGCGACCTCGCCGATGATCTCCGCCAGCTCCCGCGGACGCGACCACATCGGCCAGTGGCTGGTCGGCAGGTCGATCCACGTCGCGTCGCGGATCTCCGGGACGCCCGCCACGAACGCCCAGTCGGGATGCTCGGCCGCCGCGGTCCGGTACTGCTCGGCGGTGAAGCCCGTGCAGATGAAGGTGCTGGGGATGTCCCGCCGGGCGTCGTTCGTCAGGTCCAGGCTCTCCCGGACGAGGCTGCCCGGTTCGGGCACCGCGCGCCGGCGGAAGGTGTCCTTCTGCTCCTCGGTGAGGCCGTCGAGGTTCTCCTCCTCCTCGATCTCGGACCAGACCATCGGCTTCTCCACGCCGGCGAAGTCGGGGTCGAGGGCGCCCTTGCCCGGCGCGGTGTCGACGTAGACCACGGCCGCGATCCGGTCCGGGATGCGGTCGCTGACGGCGTAGCCCGAGAAGCCGGCGGCGCTGTGGACCGCCAGGACGACCGGGGAGTCCTTCGCCTCGACCGCGGCGCAGATCGCGTCCACGTGGTCGGTGAAGGTGACGGCGGACCGGTCCGCGTCGGACGACTCGAGGCCCGGCAGGGTGAGGGCGGTGACGTCGTGCCCGGCCGCGCGGAGCGTCTCGGCCACCTCGTCCCACGCCCATGCCCCGAGCCAGAAGCCCGGGACCAGGATGATCGGCGCTGCCTGCGTGTTCGTCCTCGTCATGTCACTCCCTCGTGATGGTCCTGCGGCCGGCCGCGGCCAGGCGTCCACGATGGCCGGTGCGGGCCCGGATGTCGATGGCTGGTGCGGGCCCGGGTGTCGATGGCCCGGACGCGCGTCGCGCTCGGGCGGCCAGGGAACAGCGGTGGATCCCTGCCACGCCGCCGTCAGGACACCACGATCTCTCGCTCCGCCGGGACCCGTGCGGTGCCGTCCGAGCCCAGGAACGCCAGCGGGACGCCGCGGGCTCGCGGCCAGTCGGCGGAGTCGGACACCTGGACGTGCACGTGCGGCTCGGTGCTGTTGCCGGAGTTCCCGCACTCGCCCAGCAGCTCCCCCACCTCGACCCGCTGTCCCGGGTCCACCCGGACCGATTCCCGGCGCAGGTGCGCGAGAACCACGTACGGACCCTCGGGCCCCACGGCGATGACCACGCGGTTGCCGGCGAGGGAGTCCACCCCGGCCCGGGCGCGCGCCGGCTGGCCGAGCGCGTACCGGACGAGGGCGAGCTGCGACCGGCGTCCCTCGTGGTCGGGCATCGTGTCCGCGGCCTCCACCACGGTGCCGGCGACCGGCGCGGTGATCGGCAGGCCGAAGCCGACGTAGGTCTCGGGCGGTTCGGTCGCGACCACGGTCCGCCACGTGATCGGGCCGGACCGGCCCCGTGCGTCGACCGCGACGAAGTCGATCGCGTGGGAGGTCCCGAACAGCGCCGTGCCGTGGCTGGGGACCCGCCGTGCCGGGCTGTTCTCGGTGCGCCAGCGGCCGCTGAACGGGTAGGCAAGGACCAGCGGCCGGGCGTGGGGTGCCACGCTCACGTCGTCAGGCTGACACACGCGGCTCGGGGACCCTCAGTGCCCGAACGCCTCCGCCAGCCACCACGCCGGCTCGTCGGCCACCACCTTGGCGTCGATCAGCAGCGGCCGGTCCCGGGGGCCGGCCACCCACGCGGCCACGGCTCCGAGGTCCGCGGGCCCGCGCACCGTCACGGCGTCGAACCCGTAGCCCGCGCCGACGGCGGCGACGTCCGTGGGCGGGAACGTCACCGGGCCCAGGGGCTCGCCGGCGAAGTGGTGCACCTCGGCGCCGTAGGCGTCGTCGTTGTAGACCACCACCACCATGGGCAGGCCGAGCCTGCGCACGGTGTCCAGCTCTGCGGCGCCCATGAGTGCCCCGCCGTCGCCGAGCGCGGCGACCGGCAGCCGGTCCGGCTCGGCGAGGGCCGCGCCGATGGCGCTGGACAGTCCCAGCCCGATGGACTGGAAGGCCTGCGTGAAGCAGAACCCCCGCTCGTCGGGGACACGGAGGAACATCGACGGGTAGCCCATGAAGTTCCCGGAGTCGACGGCGACGACGCGCTCGGCGGGCAGGAGGTCGTCCAGGGCGATGGTGAGCGTGCGCGGGTCGATCCGGTCGCCGGTGGAGCGGTCCTCGAACGTGACGTCCCGCCACCGCCGGCCGGCGGAGAGCCGCGCACGCACGTCTGACGTGCGGTACCCGGCCGTGCCGTGCCCCTCGACGTTCGCGGCCGCGGTCCCCCTGTCCGGCGCACCGCCGAGCACGGCGCGCGCCGCGGTCGCGGTGACCGCCACGTCCCCGACGACCCCGAGGTCGAGCAATCGGTGGACCCCGAGCGCCTCGGTGGTGTCGTCGACCTGGATCACGGTGGCGCCGTCGGCGATGAGCCGGCCGTGGCGCATCGTCCACATGTTCAGCGCGCACCCCCACCCGATGAGGAGGTCGGCGCCGGCCACCAGCTCAGCCACCACGGGCGAGGAGAAGCCGCCGGAGACGTCGAGGTCCCAGTCCTCGCCCCGGAAGAGCCCCTTGGCGACGGCGGAGGTCGCCAGCAGCGCACCGCACGTCTCCCCCAGCGCCGTCAGCGCCTCCCGGGCCGCGACGGAGCGAGCGCCCCGGCCCGCCACGAACACCGGGCGCTCGGCTGCCCGCAGCGCCGCGACGAGCCGCTCGAGGTCTGCCGCGGACGGTGCCGGCGGGTCCGGTGCAGCGGGCAGCGGCGGGATCTCGACGTCGCCGACCTCGAGGTCCGCGACGTCGAGCGGGAGGTTGACCAGCACCGTGCGCCGGCCGTGCAGCGCGGTCGCGACGGCAGCAACGGCGTCGGCGGCCGCGGTGCCGGCCCCGACGCGCATCGGCACCGCCCCGACCGCGCGGGCGAGCGCGTCCTGGTCGACGTGGAAGTTCGACGTCGGCGCGGTCGCCTCGGCCGCGAGGACGACGAGCGGGGTGCGCGACTTCGCAGCCTCGGCGATCCCGGTCATGGCGTTCGTCAGGCCGCACCCCTGGTGCACGGACACGGCGGCGACCGACCCCGCGGTGCGGGCGTAGGCGTCGCCCATGGTGGCCGCACCACCCTCGTGACGGGCGGCGACGAACCGCGCACCGGCGTCGATCATCGCGTTGGTCGTCCGGAAGTTCCCGGAGCCCACCACCCCGAAGACGTGGTCGACGCCCGAGCGCACCAGCGCCCGGCCGACCACCTCGGCGACCCGCACGTCAGCGCTCGACGAGTGCCAGCACCCGGGCGGGCGAGCCGGACCCGCCGACGATCTTCAGCGGCGAGGTGACCAGGACCCCGCCGGTCGCCGGCAGCCGGTCGAGGTTCGTCAGCTGGGCGAGGCCGTACTTGCCGTTGCCGAGGAGGTACGAGTGGCACGGGAACGGGGGCTCGAACCCCGCTGCCGCGCCCGCGTCGGTGCCCACGGTCTCCACGCCGAGGCCGATGAGCGGGGTCTCCTCCGCGATCCAGCGGGCGCAGTCGGCGGACATGCCCGGGCTGTGCGGGCCGTCGTCGTCCTTGTTGATCATGTCCTGCTGCGTGGTCCGCGCCGACCACCCGGTGCGGCACAGGAGCCAGCCGCCGTCGGGCAGGGGACCGTGCTCGGCGGCGAAGGCCTCGACGTGCTCGCGGGTGATGACGAAGTCCGGGTCCTGCGTGACCTGGCCGGTGACGTCGAGGACGACGGCGGGTGCCACGAGCTGCCCGGCCGGGACGGCGGCGATGTCGGCCCCGTCCCGTCCGGTGACCCAGTGGACAGGGGCGTCGAAGTGCGTGCCGGTGTGCTCCCCGGTGCGGAAGTTGTTCCAGTACCAGGCGGGCCCGCGGTCGTCGTAGCGCGAGATCTCCTCGAGCCGGAAGGACGCGGTCTGCCCGAACTGCTCGGGCAGCTCGAGGATCGGCGTCTCGGCGGCCAGCGGCGCGGTGAGGTCGACGACCTCCACCGTGCCGGACCGCAGGGCGGCGACGAGGTCGGCAAGCAGGGTCATGGGTGCTCCTTCGCAGGTGGTTGCCGCACAGGGTGGCACACCGGGCACGGGGCGGGCAGCGCATCGCCGGGTGCGTCGTCGGTCACCGGTACCGCCCCCCTGGTGGCCGGCGGTCACCGTCGGAGCGGGCGGTCAGTAACGTTCAGCGTCGGAGCCGGCGGTCGCCGGCCCGGCCCGGGGGGAAGCAGTGAGGGACGAGCAGGCGGCGGACGCGGGACACGCCGGCGACGCCGCACACGTGGCGGACGCCGAGCACCTGGACCGTGCCCTCCGGCTGGAACGGCTCACCGTCGCAGCCCGGGTCGACGCCGCAGCCCGGGCCGGCGTCGTCGGTCACGATCCCCAGGACCTGCACCACGCTCTCGCCTTCCTCGACGTGCTCGACCTCCGCACCCTGACCGAGCTCGAGCGCGAGCTCGACCGGCCGGACAGCATGGTCACCCGACCTCCGGGGACGGCGCCCGGTCTGGCCGCTTTCCTGGGCCGGCGCTACGCCGCCTCGATCCCCGCGTCCCGGTACCACCCGAGTACCTCGGTCCCGGAGCTCGCGGCCCGCCTGCTGGACACCCTGGTCTTTCGTGAGATCGGGCTCGCGCACGGCACGACGATGTTCGGCCGCGCCGTCGCCAGGGTGAAGGACGCCCTCGGGCTGCCGCCGAGGGACAGCCTCGCGGCGACCGGGTTCGCCGAGTACGGTGCGCCGGCGGTGTTCCTGCTGCTCGACGTCGCCGCGTCCTTCGCCACCGTCCAGCTGACCAGGACCTCCGCCCACATCACTGCGTCCATGGGCTACTCCGGCATGGACGCCTACGCCGACGCCCTCGACGCCTGCCACTTCATGACCGTCCCCTTCGCGCGCCACCTCCTCAGGTGGCGGCCGGCCCCGGACGCGCTGGTGTCCACCATGCGGCGCGGCCGGTTGGACGGTCTCGGCATCTCGCCGACCGACATCGACGAGGACCGGTTGCTCACCGAGCTCGCGGTGCTGCGCGTCCGCCTCCCGGAGCTGAGCGCCCCGTACTCGTCCTGGCACGGGCCCGGAGCGGTCCGACGGCGACCGCGGGCAGGAGCGGGGCCGGAGGACGAGGTGCGCAGGGCGTTCGTGGTCGCCCCGGCCGACGGCGACGCGCGCACCGCCGGCCACGCCTTCCAGCAGCGCCTCACCCGCCGGAGCTGGACCGTTCGGGCGCGCGAGCGCCGTGCCCGGCTCGCGGTCGCCGCCGCAGCCGCCGCGATGGCGCTGTCCTCGACGCCGGCGTGGACGACGGCGCAAGCGGTCTCGCTCGGCCAGGTCTTCCTCGCCGGGCTGGTAGGAGCCGTCGGGGTGCTTGCGTGGGCGGCACTGCTCGCTGACCGAGAGGAGGACTTCTTCCGCACCGCCGCGACGCTCAGCCGTTCCACCGTGCTGCAGGGACGCCGTGACGCCGCACTGGTCTCCGCCCTGCGCCTCCTGCGGCCTGATGACCTCGCCCGGAACCGGGACGGCGGACTCGGGCGGACCGTCACGGTCGCTCTCGAGCGGGAGGGTGTCGTGGTGCTCGGCCGTGGGTGGCAGCCGGTCGCAAGGTTC